>NZ_JBEKCZ010000245.1:0-12828 GCF_050014615.1 Bradyrhizobium sp.
TGACACCGCCAGGGAAGACACTTCGGCGAGTTAGCGCGTTTTCTGATCGCGCATATTCCAAAATTTAACGGGTCAAAACTCGATGCTGTATTTCACGCGGTGGAAGGCGCTGGCGATTATCCTGACGGCGCTTGTGGTCTGCCTGTGCGCCGTGCCCAATTTCTTTCCCGAGGCCACGGTGAAGACCTGGCCGGCATGGACGCAGCGTCGCCTCGTGCTCGGCCTCGATCTGCAGGGCGGCTCGTATCTGCTGCTCGAGGTCGATGCCAATGCGGTCAAGAAGGACAAACTCGACCAGCTGCGCGACGACGTTCGCCGCGTCCTGCGCGACAACAAGATCGTCTATACCGGCCTTGCCGCCAGGCCCGACAGCGTCGAGGTCCGCATCACCAAGGATATCGACGTTCCGACCGCGCTGGCGAAGTTGCGTGAACTGTCGCAGCCGCTGGGCGGGCTGCTCGGTTCCAACGGCCAGCGCAGCCTCGAGGTCTCCGACGCCAGTGGCGGGTTGATCCGGCTCAGCGTTCCGCCGGCGGCGATCACCGACCGGACCCGGCAGGCGGTCGAGCAATCGATCACCATCATCGAAAAACGCGTCAACGAGCTCGGCACCGTCGAGCCGCTGATCCAGCGTCAGGGTGTGGATCGCATTCTGGTGCAGGTGCCGGGCCTGCAGGACCCGACCAGGCTGAAGGCCCTGCTCGGGCAGACCGCCAAGATGGACTTCCGCATGGTCGATACCACGGTTCCTCCGGACCAGGCCCTGCAGGGCAAGGTGCCGCCGGATTCCGAGGTGCTGCAAAGCGCGGAACAGGCGAACACGCCCTATGTCGTCAAGAAGCAGGTGCTGGTTTCCGGCGGCGATCTGACCGACGCCCAGCCCGGGTTCGACCAACGCAACGGCCAGCCCATCGTCTCGTTCAAGTTCAACAGCTCCGGATCGCGCAAATTCGCCCAGGCCACCATCGACAACGTCAAGCAGCCGTTTGCCATCGTGCTCGACAACAAGGTGATCTCGGCGCCTGTGATCCAGGAGCCGATCACCGGCGGCCAAGGCCAGATTTCCGGCAATTTCACCGTGCAGCAGGCCAATGATCTCGCCATCCTGCTGCGTGCCGGCGCATTGCCGGCGCCGCTGACCATCATCGAGGAGCGCACCGTCGGCCCCGGCCTCGGCCAGGACTCGATTGAAAGCGGCGAACGCGCCGCCTATGTCGGCTCGATCCTGGTGATCGTGTTCATGCTGTTGACATACCGGTTGTTCGGCGTGTTCGCCAATATCGCGGTTGCCATCAACGTGGCGATGATTTTTGGTCTGCTGTCGCTGCTCAATGCGACGCTGACGCTGCCCGGTATCGCCGGCATCGTGCTGACGGTGGGCATCGCGGTGGATTCCAACGTGTTGATCTATGAGCGGATCCGCGAGGAAATCCGCGGCGGGCGTACCGCCATTTCCGCGATCGACGCCGGCTTCAAGCGGGCGCTGTCGACGATCCTGGATTCCAATATCACCACCTTCATCGCCGCCGCAGTGCTGTTCTACGTCGGCACCGGTCCGGTGCGCGGCTTCGCCGTGACCCTGGGCATCGGCATTGTCACCACGGTTTTCACCGCCTTTACGCTCACCCGGCTGATCGTCGCCGGCTGGGTACGGTGGAAGCGGCCGCAACGCGTGCCGATTTAAGATGCGGAGCACGCTGTGACACATTTTATTTTGCTCGGACTGCTGGCGGTGATCGTGGTGCTGACCGTTGTCAGTTGCCTTGGCCTGCTGCCGTCGCTGCGGATCGTGCCCGACGACACCAAATTCGACTTCACCCGGTTTCGCCGCATCAGCTTTCCGATCTCGGCGCTGCTGTCGATTCTCGCGATCACCCTGTTCTTCACGCACGGGTTGAATTTCGGTATCGATTTCAAGGGCGGCACACTGCTGGAAATACGGGCCAAGTCCGGCACCGTCGACATCGCCGCGATGCGCGCAACCCTGAGCGGCCTCGGCCTCGGCGATGTCCAGTTGCAGCAGTTCGGCGGTCCCGACGAGGTGCTGATCCGGGTGGCCGAGCAGCCGGGCGGCGACGCCGCGCAACAGGAAGCGGTGCAGAAGGTCCGCGGCGCGCTTGGCGATGCCGTCGACTACCGCCGCGTCGAGGTGGTGGGCCCGCGCGTTTCCGGCGAATTGCTGGCCTACGGCATGTTGGGGCTGATGCTCGCGATCCTGGCGATCCTGATCTATCTCTGGTTCCGGTTCGAATGGCAGTTCGCGCTCGGCGCCATGATCGCCAACGTCCACGATATCGTGCTGACGATCGGCTTCATGTCGGTCTCGCAGGTCGACTTCGATCTCACCAGTATCGCGGCGTTGTTGACGATTCTCGGTTATTCGCTGAATGATACGGTCGTGATCTACGACCGTATCCGCGAAATGCTGCGGCGTTACAAGAAAATGCCGATGCCGGAACTGCTCAACGAATCCATCAATTCGACGCTGTCGCGCTCAATCATCACCCACGTCACGGTGACATTGGCGCTGCTGGCGCTGTTGCTGTTCGGCGGCAACGCCATCCACAGCTTCACCGCGGTGATGATGTTCGGCGTGGTGCTGGTCGGCACCTACACCTCGATCTTCATCGCGGCACCGATCCTGATTTATCTTGGCGTCGGCACCCATCGCGATGCGTCGGACCAACCTTCGAAGAAATGACCATGCCAGTGCCCTCGGACGCTCCGCATCTTCCGAGATCGGCGCCAATCGAGGCCTACGGCAAGGGTGGCTTTGCCTTCGCCGAGATGTCGCATCGCGGCTCGCTGCTGTGCCTGCCGGATGCAATCTGGGCCTGGCCCGTCGCCAAGCCTGAGGAAATCGACGAGGCCTCGCTGGGGCGGGTATTTGCCGCGGCTAGGGGCATCGACACGCTGATCATCGGCACCGGGACCGGGGTCTGGTTACCGCCGAAGACGCTGCGCGCGGCGTTGCGCGCGGTCAGCGTCGTGCTGGACGCGATGCAGACCGGGCCAGCGATCCGTACCTATAATATCATGATCGGTGAGCGACGCCGCGTCGCCGCGGCCCTGATTGCGGTCCCATGAGCAGCGCGGACGCAGCAGGCAAGGAGGCCGCCGGCTTCTGCGCCGAGCTGGTCCGTACCCACGATTTTACCCGCTACGTATCGACATTGTTTGTGCCGGCTGAGCCGCGCCGCGCGCTGGTCGCGCTCTATGCCTTCAACGTCGAAATCTCCCGCGTGCATGAACAGGTGAGCCAGCCGCTGCCGGGGGAAATGCGCCTGCAATGGTGGACCGATATGCTGGCCGGTACCGGGCATGGCGGTGTCGAGGGCAATCCGGTGGCGGCCGAGCTGATGCTGGCGATCCGGAACTGGCGCCTGCCGGTCGAGCGGCTGTCGCGCCTGATCGACGAGCATCAGTTCGATCTCTACAACGACCCGATGCCGACCATGGCGGCACTGGAAGGCTACATCAACGACACTTCGTCGGCGTTGTTTTCACTTGGGGCCGGGATCGCCGGGCGCCCTTCCGAAGCGGTCGAGCATCTCGCGCGTCATGCCGGCCTGGCCCACGGCATGGCGCAGGTGATCGCGGCGTTGCCGCTGGACGCCTCGCGGCGTCAATTGTTCGTGCCGCAGCAATTACTCGAGAGCCACGGCTGCGGGATCGAAGAGGTATTCGCGGGTAAGCAAACCCCGAAGCTGCGCGCTGCGCTGGATCAGCTGCTTGGCGAGGCGCGGGGGCACTTGAAGACAGCCTTTGCGCTGCTGGCGGACGTAGAGCCGCAGGTGAGGCCGGTTTTTCTGCCGCTGGCGCTGGTCGAGCGCGATCTCAAGCGGATGTCGCGCGCCGACAATGATCCGTTCGTGCCCCAGATGACGTCACGGTTTCGGACGCTGTGGACGTTGTGGCTGATGTCGCGGTCGCGGCTATTTGGCACGTGAAGTTATGCTAATATTCCATCATGAAATGGCTCCAGTGGACTCCGGACCGCAATGGCATCGTGGGCGCCATATTCGCTGCGATCATCGTCGTTTTCATCTTCGCTTTTTTGGTGATCTATTTTCCGGACTTTCAGCAGCGCAGGGCCGGGGCGGGATTCGGGCCGGACTGGGACTGCACCGCGCAGGCCAAGGGCGATCCGGTGTGCGTCAAGAAGCCCGGCCGGTAACGGATCGCTCTGCATCGGAAGTAGCGGTCAGCATTTTATGACGGCGGGAGCGTCAGATCCGCCGTTTCGAAATTGAACCGGTCGCGCAAATTCTTGCGCGATTCCAGGATGTCTTTCAGGAACGCGCGATCGGTCGCGCTCGTCATCATCGGTTCGATCAGGTCAAGCTGGTTGGTCGCAACCAGTTGCAGGACCTCGGTGCGAGGTTTGCCGCTGGCATCGCGGGGCAGGGCCTGCACCACCTGGATATGCTCCGGCGGTTTAGGTCCCTTCGCCGCCACGAGCTCATTGCGCAGCTGGGCTTCGAGCGCGGGCTGGTCGGCTTCGACGAAGGCATATAGCCCGACGCCGGTACGCCGGTCGGCGAACGCGACAATGGCCGCATCGCGCACGGCCGGATTTTTTCGGATCAGATCGGTCAGCACCGGCGCGTCATTGACGAGCCGCCGGCCGCCGCCCTCGCGGTCGGTGAAATTGAACAGGCCGCGGGTGACGGCACGGTAGACCTTTTTACCCGTCGCGAGCCAGATGCTGGCGACCAGCGATTTGCGCGCCAGAATCTTGCGTTCCATGGGCGTCAGTGCCTCCGGGGCGTAACTGCGCTTGTGCTTCAGCAGATGCCGGATGTCCTCATAGGCGGCAATACGAAACAGCCGGCTGCGCGTGCGAAAGCAGGCCGCGAGCTGGAAGTCGGTAAGATAGGCGCGGCCATCATTGCCACGCAGCCAATTCTGCTCCTTGGCGAGATCATTATGGCAGATGCCGGCGCGATGCAGTCTGTGCAACGCTTGCTTGGCGGAACGGAAATAGCCGACATCGCCGACCGGTTTCGCCTGATGCAGCGCCACGCCGTTGATGAAGCCGCGTACCAGTGCCTGCCGGCCGGCCCACAGCAGTTGCGGTCCGACGTGCAGGTCGTTTGCCAGCCCCAGCGCGCGGCGTTCACGGGCAAACAAATGGCGCGCCGGGAGATAGGACCACCAAGGCACCTGATCGAGCCGCCGCAATACAGCTTCCACGTCGCCGGCTTCGCTGCGAAAACGGCCGCGTTCGACCGTGGAGAACACGTCGCGCTTCAACAGCACGCCTTCGGTCCATCGCGCCGCCAGAACAGCGGCATCTTCCCTGGGCAGGCTCATGAAGGGTTCACGCCGCCGCTGCGACATGCAGGCTGTCGGCGATCCAGCGATCCAGATCCGACAACGCCCGTGCGCTCATCGCCTGCTTTTTCGCCACGGTCTTTTCGTTGCCGCGCAGGCGCGTGCCGTGCGATCCAGATCCGACAACGCCCGTGCGCTCATCGCCTGCTTTTTCGCCACGGTCTTTTCGTTGCCGCGCAGGCGCGTGCCGTCGGGGTTCCTGGTGGGCGCGGCGGCGAGCGGTGGAAACAGCCCGAAATTGATGTTCATCGGCTGGAACGAGCGCGGACCGGCGTCGATGGTTTCGATATGGCCGCCGGTGATGTGGCCGAGCAGCGATCCCAGCGCCGTCGTCGATGGCGGTGGTGTTAGCGACTGGGACCGTGAATCGGCGGCGGCGTAGAGGCCTGCGATCAGCCCGATGCTGGCGGATTCCACATAGCCTTCGCAGCCGGTCATCTGTCCGGCGAAGCGCAGCCGCGGCTCTGCGCGTAACCGCAATTGCGGATCCAGAAGTTTCGGCGAATTCAGGAAGGTATTGCGATGCAGGCCGCCAAGCCGGGCGAATTCGGCGTTCTCAAGTCCGGGGATGGTGCGGAACACACGTTGCTGCGCGCCGTGCTTCAGCTTGGTCTGGAAGCCGACGATGTTGTAGAGCGTGCCGAGCTTGTTGTCCTGGCGCAATTGAACGATGGCGTAAGCCTTCACGGTCGGATCGTGCGGGTTGGTCAGCCCGACCGGCTTCATCGGACCGTGGCGCAGCGTCTCGCGGCCGCGCTCGGCCATCACCTCGATCGGCAGGCAGCCATCGAAATAGGGCGTATTGGTTTCCCACTCCTTGAAGTCGGTCTTTTCGCCGGCGATCAGCGCATCGACGAAGGCGTCGTATTGCTCCTTCGTCATGGGGCAATTGATGTAGTCGGCGCCAGTCCCGCCGGGCCCCACCTTGTCGTAGCGCGACTGAAACCATGCCGCCGACATGTCGATCGAATCCCGGTGCACGATCGGCGCGATCGCGTCGAAAAACGCCAACGCGTTCTCGTCCGTGAGTTCGCGCAGGGCATCCGCGAGCGGCGCGGAGGTCAGCGGCCCGGTCGCGACGATGACGTTGCGCCAGTCCGCGGGCGGCAGGCCATCGATTTCGGCTCGCCGGATCTCGATCAGGGGATGGTCGTGGAGGGCCTTGCTGACGGCGGCGGAAAATCCGTCACGGTCCACCGCCAGCGCGCCGCCGGCGGGAACCTGGTTGGCGTCGGCGGCGCGCATGATCAGCGAGCCCAGCCGGCGCATTTCGGCGTGCAGCAGTCCAACGGCGTTGTTGGCGGCATCATCGGAGCGAAACGAGTTGGAGCACACTAGCTCGGCGAGGCCGTCGGTGCGATGGGCCTCGGTCATCCGGTGCGGGCGCATTTCGTGCAGGACCACGCGAATCCCTGAATTCGCGACCTGCCAGGCTGCTTCCGAGCCGGCGAGACCGGCGCCGACGATGTGCACGGGTTCGAGAGGAGATTTGGTGCCTGTCATGGGCACTGAACTAGCGCGTTTCCGCGTGCAGTGGAATGCGCGTGGGGCTTTTGATACGACAACGCCCGCAAAACTCGGCGGGCGTTGTCCGTCTCAACAGTCGGCTGAAGGGTTCAGCCGTTATAGGTACCGGATGCAACGCGCGGAATGTCCGAGCGATCAAGGCCGATATCGGCCAGTTCGCGATCGCTAAGCTGGGACAGTTCGCTGACATTGCGCTGATAGTCCCGGAACGCCTGGATCATGCGGATGAGCGAGAGCAACATGGGTAATCTCCTTGTATCAGCGATTCAGCTCTTGAAGGAAAAGCCTCATCGTTGAAATGAATATAGGACAAAATATTGCAACGCAGTAGTTCCTATGTTGCGGTGCAGCTAATCCTGAAATGCATGGCGCAGGTAAGAAACGATTAACCGTTCGGCATGGCTGCCTGATGGTTCATTCCGACGGTATAATATTCGGCCGAATTTACGCAAATAGCCCCATTAAAGAGCGGTATTTTCGTACTCAAGCCATCCGGCTTCATGGAACCAAGAATAGCTTTGGCCGGATCCAGCCGCAGCGGCCGCCATACGGAAATGGGTATCTTCGATCTCAGTTTTAGGGTGGTTAGCGATGGTCAAGCATGCGCGATTCGCATGCACCATATAAAATGAATGAAGAGTCACTTCTATTATCAGGGAGCGTGGGCAAGCTCGGTGGCAAAATAGCCAATGGTCTTGGCGTAGACCTCGCTCTTGTTCCATTGCTGGATGACAGCGAAATTCGGGCTGCCGGGTTCCCAGCCCTTGCCGCGCTGCCAGCCATAGCTGGCAAGGAAATTGGCGGTCGAGGCCAGCACGTCAGGCGCACTGTGCAACAGGTCGCGGCGGCCGTTGGCGTCGAAATCCACAGCGAATTTGATGTAGGACGATGGCATGAACTGGGTCTGGCCGATTTCGCCGGCCCAGGCGCCGCGCAATTCCGACGGCGCGACGTCACCGCGCTCAATAATGCGCAAGGCGTCCATCAACTCGGCTTTGAACATGTCAGAGCGGCGGCAATCATAGGCCAGCGTCGCCAGCGACCGCATGGTCGGGAATTTTCCGATATTGACGCCGAAGTCCGTCTCCAGTCCCCAGATCGCGACCACGACCTCGCCCGGTACGCCGTAGGTTTGCTCGATACGTCCCAGCACCGAACCATATTGTTTCAGCATGTTGGCGCCGCGCGTGAGGCGGGGAGGGACCATACGGCCGGAAAACTCTTCAAAAGTCTGGCTGAAAACCTTTTGCGAATGATCCCGGGAGAGCACGCTCTGGTCCAGGGTCACGCCATTGAGGCCGGATGCGATGGCAGCCTGCGATATGCCCTTGGCCGCGGCTTCGGTTTTGAAATCGTCGAGCCAGGCCTGAAAGCTGCCGGTACCACAGGGCGCCGCCAGCGCCGGCGCTTGCGATATCATGATGACAGCGCTCACGGCGGCGGCGTTGAAAAGGCAACGGAAGACCAGGGAATTTCGCACAGAATCGATTCGCTTTGATGGGAGATACCAGGCGACGCGAAATGTCGGTGGGAACCGCGGCCAAAACAAGGCTGCCGAACGTTATCGCAATACGCCAACGGGTCGGCACGAAGCGCCGCCCGTTGGCTCGCAGTAACGATTATGGCCCGTCTTGAGGTCTATGCGCCGTCCTTGCCCTTGCGCCGCCACGGAAACAACGCGGCCGGGAAATCCGCCGCCGAGCGCCGCTCGCGCTGCGGGCGCGGAGGGATCGGCCGTGGATTGGGATCCGGCGCGATCACCTTGCGGTAGAGGTGCCAGGTGGCGTGGCCGAGCAGGGGGATGACGATGGTGAGGCCGAGGAAGGCCGGCAGCGATCCCGCCACCAGCAGCACCGCGACGATCAATCCCCAAACCGCCATCGGCAGCGGATTTTGCGCCACGGCGCGGAGCGATGTCACCATGGCTTCGCCGGCGCCCGCTTGACGGTCGAGCATCAGCGGGAACGACACCACGCTGACGCACAGCGCCACCACGGCGAACAGGAAGCCGACCCCGCAGCCCGCGATGATCAGCCACCATCCCTGCGGCGTCGTCAGCACGCGCCGTGCGAAGTCGGGAATTCCGGCGGCGGCTTCGTAGCCGAATGCGGCGACGTAAATGGCCTGCGCGGTCGCCACCCAGGTCACGAACAGCGCCAGCAGCAGCGTGCCCAGTCCGAGCATGGCGCCGAACGACGGTGAACGCAGCACGTCGACGGCGTCCCAGGCGGAAGCCTCTTCACCGCGCTCGCGGCGGCGGCTGAGTTCATAAAGACCAAGGGCGGCGAACGGGCCGAGTAGCGCAAAGCCCGCGGCCAGCGGAAACAGCAGCGGCAGTACCGAATAGCCGAGCACCGTTCGCGCCAGCACCAGCCCGAGTATCGGATAGATCACGCACAGGATGGCGGCGTGGCTCGGGACCGCCTTGAAATCTTCCCACCCGAGCCGCAGCGCCTCGCGCAGGTCGGAAAGCTGGATCTTGCGGATCACAGGTATTGCCGCGGTATCTGGCGCGGGCTGGGCCAGTGGCGTGACATTGCCGGAATATGGAGTGGCCATGATCGTCGTCTCCCTTGACGCAGCGGCCGGATTTCGCGCCGGTTGAGGGCACACGGGGCCGTCTGCAGAAATGATCACGATCAGGCCAGACGCGAAGACAGGGGAAACCAAAACTGGCCGTGTCGCGAACTGAACGCTCAGCGTACTCTCAATTGCCGGGGCCGTCTAATCATGATGCCGTCGCTCACGGGTGAGTGAATTTCTCACTGTCGCGGCGCACAACGCCAGTATCATTGGCCGGTGTCTTGCCGCCGTCATTCCGCCTCAGTTAAGCTGGCTCCATAGCCTTGGTCCTGCGTTGGCAACTGCATCTGGGTTCATTGGGAGCATATGATGAGCATTTTCGGAAAAATCATGAGCGCGATCTTCGGAACCAAGGCTGACGCCGCACCGGCGAGCGGCGGCACGGCCGCGAGCCCGGGCTCCAGTCCGGCGGCTTCGGGCGGATCGTCGTCGGCACCGGCCGCGCCGGCACAATCCGTCGATGTCGCGCCCATTCTGGACAAGGCGGTCGCGGCCAAGGGCGAAAAACTGGAGTGGCGCACCTCGATTGTCGATCTGATGAAGGCGCTCGATATCGACTCCAGTTTTGCCGCGCGCAAGGAACTGGCGAAGGAACTCGGCTACACCGGCGACAGCAACGATTCCGCCAGCATGAATATCTGGCTGCACAAGCAGGTGATGACCCGGATGGCCGCCAATGGCGGCAAGCTGCCGTCCGACGTCAAGTGGTGAGCGAACCTCGCGCAGCAATTCAAAAGGCCCGCCCTCGCGCGGGCCTTTTTCGTTGCCGCGGGCGCTGTCTTGTCGTGAAGCGCTGTCTTGCCCGGCGCGGAATGCGGGGCTAGACAGGCGGTCGAACAAGACCAAAACCAAGACCAAAACCAAGACCAAGACACGGGAAATATACCCATGAAAACCCTCGATCGCCGAACCGTCCTCGCATCCAGCGCGCTGGCGCTGGCGGGTGCCGCAACCCAGACTGTTCCGGCCAAGGCCCAATCGGGCCCCAAGCCGATCTTCCAGGTGCCGGCGACGACGATCCCGATCGCGGGCGAGACCGATGTGTTTCCGGTGCGCCGTATCTATTGCATCGGCCGCAATTATGCCGCGCATGCGCTCGAGCGCGGTTCCGATCCGACCCGCGAGCCGCCGTTCTTTTTCCAGAAGCCGACCGATGCGATCCAGAACGTCGGGGTCGGCGAGGTTGCCGAACATCCCTATCCCTTGCTGACCAAGAACTATCACCATGAGGTCGAACTGGTTGCGGCGCTGAAATCCGGCGGCACCAATATCGCGCCGGATCAGGCGCTCCAGCACGTCTATGGCTACGCGCTCGGCCTCGACATGACCCGGCGCGATCTGCAGAACGGCATGGCGGCCGAGAAGAAGCCCTGGGAGATCGGCAAGAGTTTTGATCATGGCGCCGTGATCGGCCCAATTTACCCGGTGGCGAAGTCGGGGCATTTCACCAAGGGCGCGATCTCGCTGGCCGTCAACGGCACGGTGCGGCAGTCCTCCGATCTGGAGAAGATGATCTGGAGCGTCGCCGAGCAGATCGCCAAGCTGTCCGAGGCGTTCGAACTCAAGGCCGGCGATATCATCTATTCCGGCACGCCCGAAAATGTCGGCCCCGTCGTCAAGGGCGATGTGTTGTTGTGCAAGCTGGAAGGCCTGCCGGATATGTCGATCCGGATTGTGTGAGGCTTCCCGTCGTCCCGGCGAACGCCGGGACCCATACGCCGTGACGGCAATGGTCAAAGGCGGTGTTCGAAGCTCCGTGCCAATCACCAACATCGGTGGTTATGGGTCCCCGCTTTCGCGGGGACGACGACCTTCTTTCTGTTGATCCATCACCCCGCCAGATCCCTGAATTCCGGATGCTTGTGCAGATAATCCACCACAAAGCCGCAGCCGGCGACCACCTTTAATCCGTCTGATCGGATCAGCTGCAGCGCGCCGTGCACCAGTTCCGAGGCGATGCCGCGGCCGCGCAGCGGGCGCGGGGTCTCGGTGTGGGTGATGACCACGGCCGATGGCGTGAGGCGATAATTCGCAAATGCTGTCGCGCCCTCGACGTCGAGTTCGAAGCGGCTGAGGGCCTTGTTGTCGCGGACGCTGTTCATCTCGATCTCACTTCAGCAAATCCTGATAGGCCGGGTTCTTGTCGATGAAGGCCTTCACGAACGGACACTGGGCGATCACCTTCAATCCGTCTGCCCGCACCTGGTCGAGCGCGCCCCTGATCAGTTTCGATCCGATGCCCTTGCCGCCGAGTTCCGGCGGCACTTCGGTATGGATGAAGGTGATGACGCCGCCTGATATCGCATAATAGGTCGCGGCGAGGTGGCCCTCGACGCTGAGTTCGTAGCGGTGTTTCGCCGGGTTGTTGACGACTTCGCTGGTGTTATCTGCTTGCGACATTTTCAGGCCAGGTCCTTCTCAGGCTAGGTCTTTCTCAGGCCAAATCCTTCTCAGGCTAGGTCCTTCAGGGATTCCTTGAGGATATCGCGGATCGACCAGGCTTCGCCGTCGATGGTGCCGCTGATATCGTCGATCTTCCATTGCTTGTCGTCGCGCACGAAATTGTAGCGGACGACGTTGTCGGTGGCCTTCATGCGCAGCAGCTTGCCGGTGATGGTGACGGCGATGACCGCCTTGTCGGCTTCGAGCTTCTCTGCGTCGACCTTGAACGATTTGACATCCGGCTCCTGCGAATTGGTGACGGGATCGAAGTCAATGGGTCCGACATCGCCTTTCGGCGTATTGGCATCGGCCTTGGCCCACAAATCGATCAGCGACTTCGACAGGTATTTGGCCTTGGCGGCCTTGTTCTCGATCACGAACCCGCCGCCACCATCGCCCTTGCCCTTGGCCGCGCGTGTGTAGATCGCAGTGATGATCCCGACAGGATCGTTCTGGGATGGCGACGGTTGCGCGGCGCGGGCGCGGGGCGAGAGGGCGCCGGCCAACAGGCCGGCGATGCCGGTCAGCAGGAGCGTGCGTCGGGCGATCTTGCGTCGGGGAATCATGGCGGTCCTCACTTCGAATAGGCCTTGTCGAATAGGCCTTGCTTATAGTCCAGAATGCGGCCTTCGTGGGAGTGCACGAAAATCACTGCCGGGAGACTATCATGGCCAATGAAAGAGGCCCCAACATCAAGAAGAAGCCGAAGTGTAAAAACTGCGAAGGCAAGGGCCTGCTCAAGAAGGGCGACAAGGTGGTGAAATGCCAGCGCTGCGGCGGCACGGGGTTTCGGTGAGGGCAGCGAGTAACTTCGCGACGCATTTGACTCGAAGCTGCGGTTCTGAATGCCGTCATGCCCGGCCTTGTGCCGGGCATCCACGTCTTGACTGGAGTTGATGTGAGAAAGACGTGGATGGCCGGGACGAAGCCCGGCCATGA
>NZ_JBEKCZ010000246.1:0-11068 GCF_050014615.1 Bradyrhizobium sp.
GAGGGATGCTGTTGGGATCGCGCGGCGCCGGCATCTGCCGCACATAGGCGTAGAGATCCGCGGCGTCCTGATCGGAGATCACGGCGGCTTCGTAGGGCGGCATCTGATTGGCCGGATGGCGAAGCTGATACAGAAAACCCTCGAACGGGAACTCCGTTCGCGAGATGCGCGGACCGGTCATCCGGGCACCCTGGCCGGCATAGCCATGGCACTGATAGCACCCGACTTGAGCATAGAGCGTCTTGCCGTTCGCGGCATTGCCCGTGGGTGCGGAATCCTGTTGGGCGGATGCCGGGCCGGCAGCCAACAGCAGGCCCGCCAGGCAGAGGATGATGTGCTTCACGGCTATCACCTCAGCGCGGTTGCATGACGACGTCGATCAGGGCGGGCTGACCGGCCTTGACGGCGGCAACGCCCTTGCGAATGGCCTCGGGCAGATCATTTGGATCGCTGACCGGCCCGATGCCGACCGCGCCGTATCCCTGCGCGATCCTGGCATAGTCGATGTTGGGATTGTCGATGGTGGTGCCGATCGGGACGTTGCGCAGGCCACGATTGTGCCGGTTCGCCATGCGCTGGACGTGCATGACCTCCTGGTGATAGGCGCGGTTGTTCTGGATGATGGTCAAATACGGAATGCCATGATGCGCGGCAGTCCACAGCGTATGCGGGGCCATGTTGAACTCGCCGTCGCCGGTGATGCTGACAGCCACGCGTCCGCCGGCGTCGCGGTGCGCGAGTGCGGCGCCGAGCGCAGCCACCGGCTGATAGCCGACGCCATACCCGCCTGAGCCGCCGATGAAGCGATAGTGTTTGTCCATCGGCCACAGCCGATGCGGCCAACCAGATGAAAAGTCGCCGTCCGACATCAGCGCCCAATCCTCCTTCTTGAGCTGCTCCCACAGCTCCATATACATCCGCGCGGAGGAGATCGGCGTGGCGTCCCATGCGAGCGCCGCCTCCGCGCGCGCGCGGTCCGCAAAGCCGTTAAAGGCGTCACGCATCTTCTGGCCGCGCGGCTCGGCGGATTTGTTGCCGCCGGGCGGCATCTCGCGCCTGATCGCTTCGATCAGGGACGGCAAGGTCGTTTGCGCGTCCGCGGTGATGTTGATGTCGGCACCGACGTAGCGCTGGAAGTCCTGGTAGTTGGAATGGACCAGCAAATCATGGGTCGAGATGCTGATCACCTTGACTCCCTTCTTGGCCTTCGAACTCACGGTGCGTTCCAGCTGGTCGCGCATGACATTGAGCTGGCCGTAGAGATCGACCGGCTCGAGCGACAGGATGCAGTCGGCTTGCGCGATCAGCCCGCCCGCCCGCTCCGACTGGCAAAGATAATGGGTGTTCGGCATGTTCATGCGCGACCGGTTGTCGACAACCGGGGCCTGCAGCAGCTCGGCAAGCGTGACCAGATCGTCCATCCCCTGCTGGGAGCGCGCGTAGCGATCCGCAATGATGACGGGAGCTTCGGCCGCGACCAGCATTTTGGCGGCCTCGCGCACGGCGTTGGCATCGCCCGCGGCCTGCGAGGGTTTGACCAGCCGCGGAATCGTGAGCTTGCGCTGGTCGCGTTCGTCCAGCGGACCTTCCTGCAGCTTGGTGTCCGCGGTGATGAACACCGGGCCCGGAGGCTGCGCACAGGCCAGCGCATAGCCACGCACCGTCGACTCGGCGAAATGCTGCAGCGACATCGGATAGTCGTCCCACTTGACGAAATCGCGCACCGTGGCGGCGCCGTCCTGCACGCTGTGGAACCATTCGACGCCGGGCCGGCGCTCGTCGAGCGCGCCGGCGTTACCGGCAAACACCATGATGGGAACGCGGTCGCAGTAGGCATTGTAGATGCCCATCGCCGCATGCTGGGTGCCGACCGTTCCGTGCACGATCGCCGCCATCGGCTTGCCGGCGACCTTGGCATAGCCATGCGCCATGCCGACCGCGACTTCCTCGTGCATGCAGGTCAGCCATTCCGGACGTTTGTTCTGCCCGTAATTGATGAAACTCTCTTGCATCGCGCGAAACGTCGAGCCCGGGCAGGCGGCCATGTAGTCCAGGCTGAGCGTCTTGCACACATCGACCATGAAATCCGAGCCGGTCTTTTCCGTTGTCAGCCGGTCGGCTTCCTGCGGGGTTTCGCGCTCGTTTGCCTTTGCGGCCGCGGTCGGCGGTGACGCGTTGCCGTTCGGCTTGTCTGGCGCCTGCGCCTGGACGGCTGCGGGACTCGCGATGGTGGCGCCGCCGGCGATGACCACCCCTTTCAGAAATCGACGGCGGTGCAATGCGGTCGATTCTGATTCAGTCATGGTCATTCTCCTCGTTTTTTTATCCCGCAAGCCATTGGCCCGGGGGTTTTTTGTACCAGCCGTAAAAGAGGCTACTGCATCGACAGGATCTTATCCAGATCGTGAGTCAGCCGCTGATCTTTGATGGTCGAGGTTGTTATCGAAGGGGAAGGCCAGGGGCGTGGCGCTTACTTCGTCGCGGAGAAACGGCTCTCGAACGAGTTGGTCGATACGATCGGCTGGGCGCCGGCGACCAGGCTATTGGCGGTGGGCGCAGGTGCGGCCGCGGCGTTATCGGTATCGGTCACCGATGGTTTCAGCGGCGGACGGTTGGCGGCCTGCTTGGTATCCGCCTTCGGTGCCGTGGTCTTGGGGATCGATGCTTCCGGACGCGGCGGTTGATCGTTGCGCTTGGCGTCGGCGACCTTTGGCTTGGCCGGAACGGGCACCGGCGCGGCAGCGGTTGCGGTGGTATCTGCGGTGGCGCCGCCGAGACCGACCTTGCGGGCGAGGCTGCTGAAGAAGCCTTCCGACTGTGGGGCGGCCTGTTGTGGGGTAGCCTGTGCGGCAGGCGCCGCGGAGGCTACGCGGGTCGTCGCGGGAGCGGACGACGTCGCCGGAGTAAGCGAAGCCACCAGCGGCTCGTCAGGGGACGTCACGGGCCCGCGCGGCGGATTGACCCCCGCGGGAATGGTGCCCGGCGCGCGCGAAAGCGCCAGCTGGAAGCCTTGGCCACCGCCGCTATCCGACAAGCCGGTATTGCCGTCGGGTATCCTGGCCGCGAACACCCGGTTCATGCCGCCGTCGATGCCGGTGTTGATCCGGGCGACCGGGGTTCCCCGCGCGACCAGTTTGGCGATCTCGGCCTCGTCCTGCTGCTGTTTCTCGCGCACCGCGTCGGCGACTTCATCCGGGATGACATAGGCAGGGCATTTGGCCGAGGCCTCGAACACCGGCTCGCGCTTGGCATCCGGCGCCTTCACGGCATCGAACACGTACTTCTTTTCGCAGAAATCGACCTTCGGCTCCTGCTGCGTCACTTCGAAATGATCGTAGCCTTCCTTGATCATTTTCCAGAACGGCATGTTCGGATTGTTGCGATGCCTGGCCATGTTGACCGGCGTCATCTTGAACGGATAGGCCTGAAACTGGAACGACTTCTGGCCGCCGAAGAAGGATTCACGTCCCAGCGAATAGATTTCCGCGATCTGTTCGTCGGTCATGGCGTAGCAGCCGCGCGACGAGCAGTCGCCATGCACCATCAATTCCGAGCCGGTATGCCCGAGCGACCTGTCGTAAGCGTTCGGATAGCCGGTGTTGAACGAAAGATAATAGGCCGACTGCGGATTCATCTGGCCCGGCGAGATCGAATAGAAGCCCTCCGGGGCCTGACGGTCGCCCTCGCGAACCTTGGGTCCAAGGTCGCCCGACCAGCGGCAGATCGGATAGGTCTTCAGGAGCGCGAAGCGGCCGGAGCGGTCCTGCTTCCAGACCTCGAGCTCGGCCTCCTGCTTGAACAGCCGGACCAGCATCGGCGATTGCAGGTCCATATTCTTCGCCACCATGTCGGCGACGAGCTTGGCCGGAACCGGCTGGTTGGCCTTGGCGTTGTTCGCGAGCGAAATTTCGTCGCTGTTGCAGCCGGCCAGCAGCGCACCGGCCGCGAGCGCGACTGTTGTGATGATCGCGCGAACCAGCGAGCGACAGATCAATGCAGAGCTCCACACCCGACGGGCACTACCCACACCCCAACAATAGCGTCCATGCCCTGAAGCCATTGAATAAAATATTATCCTTAAGCCCCCTTGGTCGCAAGCCGACAGGGGGTTGCGGCGGGTTCCACCTCAGGCATGGTGAACAGACATTAAATATCGATGTCGGGGCCTAATTGGGGCCAAAATGGCCGAATTCTGCAAAAGCCGGGGCAAAAGCGCCGGAAACGGCCGTCAAGGTTCATTTTCCGGCTAAAGGGGCCGCTTCAACCCAGCTTTCTGCCGATATCGAGGAATTTCTGCCGCCGCTGCTTGCGGATCGCGTCGGGATCGAGATGGCGCAGCTCGGCCATCGCCTGCGCAATGGCCTCGCCGGTGGTCGCGATCATGGCACCGGGGTCGCGATGCGCGCCGCCCGAGGGCTCTCTCAGAATTGAATCGATCACGCCAAAACGCAGCATGTCCTGCGCGGTGATCTTCATGCTGGTCGCGGCTTCCTGGGCCTTGGTGCCGTCGCGCCACAGGATCGAGGAAGCGGCCTCCGGCGAGATCACGCTGTAGATCGCGTGCTCGAACATCAGCACGCGGTTCGCTGTCGTGATGGCGATGGCGCCGCCCGACATGCCCTCTCCGGTGATGATCGCGACATTGGGCACGCCGAGCGCAAGGCAGGCGTCGGTCGAGCGCGCAATGGCTTCGGCCTGCCCGCGCTCCTCCGCGCCGATGCCGGGATAGGCGCCGGCGGAATCGACGATCGACAGCACGGGAATCCCGAACCGGTCCGCCATTTCCATCAGCCGGACCGCCTTGCGATAGCCCTCGGGCCGCGCCATCCCGAAATTATGCTTGATGCGCGATTCGGTGGTGGCGCCTTTTTCCTGGCCGATCACGCAGATGCTCTCGCCGCGGAAGCGGCCGAACCCGCCCACCAGCGCTTCGTCCTCGCCAAATTTGCGGTCGCCCGCCAGCGGCGTGAATTCCGTAATCAGCGCGTTGATAAAATCGCTCAGATGCGGCCGCTGCGGATGGCGCGCCACCAGGGTTTTCTGCCATGGCGTCAGATTGGCATAGAGGTCGCTCAGTGCCTGCGCGGCCTTGTCCTCGATCCGCGAAATCTCTTCCCCGATGTCGCTGCCGGTCGCCGCGAGCGCGCGCAGTTCATCGACCTTGGAGTCGAGTTCGGCGACGGGCTTTTCGAAATCAAGGTAACTGCGCATGTGATCCGGCATCAAATCAATATAAGGACGAAGCCGCAGGAGCGAAGCGGCTTCCGGTTGGCGTGAAGAAAGCTCGTATCTTCAACTATTTAGCGCACATTCCGACCCGGAATGAGTCCCTTTGCCAAAGCGCGCCACGGTCGCGGGCGGGAAGTGGCTCTTTCAGGGGAGAAGGCGCCGAAGTCAAGATGGCCGCGCGTGAGGCTATTTCTCCGCCAGCGGATGCAGGTCGCGCACCAGGCTTTTCAGGCGCTCCTCAACCACATGGGTGTAGATCTGGGTGGTCGAGATATCGGTGTGGCCGAGCAGCGTCTGCACGATGCGCAAATCGGCACCGTTGTGCAGCAGATGGCTCGCGAAGGCATGGCGCAGCACATGCGGGCTGACCAGCCGCGGCACGAGGCCGGCCGCCGCCGCCAGTTCCTTGAGGTCGCGCGCGAAATGTTGCCGCGTCAAATGCCCGCTCTCGCCGAACGAGGGAAACAGCCATTTCGAGCTTGCCGCGTTTTTCTTCTTCTCCGGCTTCAGCGCTTCCATCGCCGCGAGATACGCGGCCATCGCCTGTCGCGAAGGCTCGTTCAGCGGCACCAGCCGTTCCTTGTTGCCCTTGCCGCGCACCACGATCATGCGCGCGTCGCGGCGCGATGCCGAGCGCGGCAGCGCCACCAGTTCCGATACCCGCAAGCCGGTGGCGTAGAGCACCTCGAGCAGGCAATACAATCGCATCGCGCGAAGCCGCTGCGGCGCAGAGGTTTCCGGCGCCTCGCTCAGCGCCTTGGCGTGAACCAATAGCCGGTCGACATCGGAAATCGACAGCACTTTCGGCAGGCTGCGGCCGCGCTTCGGCCCGGACAGGATGGCCGCCGGGTCGTCGCCGCGAATGCGCTCGTTGAGCAGGAAGCGAAACAGATGCCGCATCGATGACAGCCGGCGCGCCACGCTCGATGATTTGAAGCCGCGCGCATCAAGATCGGCGAGATAGTCCCGCAACGCCTGCGTTTCGGCGCCGGCAAAGTCCTGCCCGAGGTGACCGAGAAAGTCCGAGAAATCCGTCAAGTCGCGACGATAGGCGTCGAGCGTATTGTCGCCGGCCCCCTGTTCCGCCGCGAGCATGTCGAGGAACAGGTTTATCAGTTTGGCGTCTGAGGTCTTGCTGGGGTGCATCCGCCAACCCTAGCGCCTATTTCTTGAGGAACTTGTCAGGGGGTATGTTGATGGTCATTTCCCGCGGTTTCGGGTTAACGAAATTCGCCAGCGCGAAAATCGTGCCATAGACGATCCCGCCGATCACCGCGACCACCGTCAGAAACCGGAACAGGCTGGGCATGTCGGAGCCTCAGGCGACGAATTAACCATTGAAATCATCGGGGGATAGCCTGATCTGACTACCACCATGTTCGTCACTTCGTTGCAAGAGTTACGGCAAGCGTCACTGGTAAGAGCCGGGACACCAGAGCATGATTCAACTGGGTTGAATCATGCTCGTCGTCCATCTTCTTGTTTGAGCATGATCTTTTCGGAAAACCGGTTCCCACTTTTCCGGATCATGCTCTAGCAACGGTATCGGCCGCGGTAGTATGGTTGCGCCGAACCGCCGCATCCGCGGCCATCGAGTGATCGCATGCCTGAGACAGCCATATCGGCCAGCGCCAGCGCAACCCAGGACGCCGAGATCTCGGCGGCGCTGGGAACGCGGTCGGTCGTGCTGGTGGGGATGATGGGGGCCGGCAAATCCACCATTGGACGGCGGCTGGCGCTGCGGCTGCGGCTGCCGTTTCTCGATGCCGATATCGAGATCGAGGCGGCGGCGGGCATGTCGATACCGGACATTTTCGAAACCCGTGGTGAGCCGGATTTCAGGGATGGCGAGGCGCGGGTGATCGCGCGATTGCTCGACAGCGGTCCGGGCGTGCTCGCGACCGGCGGCGGCGCGTTCATGCGCGAGGACACCCGCAACCGTATCCGCGACAAGGCCATCTCGATCTGGCTCAAGGTGGATGCCGATATCATCATGCGCCGGGTGAAGCGCCGCGCCGACCGTCCGCTGCTGCAGACCGCGGACCCCGAAGCGACCGTCGGGCGTCTGATCAGGGAACGCGAGCCGATCTATCAGTACGCCGATCTGACGGTCTGGTCGCGCGACGTGCCGCACGAAAAAATCGTCGATGAATGCATCGAAGCCCTGTACAGCCGGCTGTGCGGCGTGGCGAGCGCGCCTATGACATCATCATCGGCCGCGATGTGCTGCAATCGCTGGGCAAGCGTGTCGCCGCGTTGCGGCCGGGCGCGCGCACCGCCATCGTCACCGACCGTACGGTGGCAAAACATTGGCTGGAACAGACCGAGGCCTCGCTATCGGCTGCCGGTGTCGCCACGTCGCGCGTCGTGGTCGAGGAGGGCGAGGGCTCGAAAACCTATGCTGGTTTGGAACAGGTCAGCGAGGCGCTGATCGCGGCGAAGATCGAGCGCAACGATCTGGTGATCGCGCTCGGCGGCGGCGTGGTCGGCGATCTCGCGGGCTTCGCGGCCGCGATCCTGCGCCGCGGGGTCGATTTCGTGCAGGTGCCGACCTCGCTGCTGGCGCAGGTCGACTCCTCGGTCGGTGGCAAAACCGGGATCAACTCGCCGCGCGGGAAAAATCTTCTCGGCGCGTTTCACCAGCCGGTACTGGTGGTCGCGGATACCGCGGTGCTCGACACCTTGTCGCCGCGGCAATTCCGTGCCGGCTACGCCGAAGTCGCCAAATATGGCGTGCTTGGCGACGAAGCCTTTTTCGCCTGGCTGGAGGCCAATCACGCCGATATTTTCAAAGGTGGCGCCGCCCGCGAGCACGCGATCGCGACCTCCTGCCGCGCCAAGGCCGCGATCGTGGCGCGCGACGAGCGCGAGACCGGCGAGCGCGCGCTGCTCAATCTCGGCCACACGTTCGGCCACGCTTTGGAAGCCGCGACCGGCTTTTCCGACCGGTTGTTCCATGGCGAAGGCGTCTCCATAGGCATGGTGCTGGCGGCGGAATTATCGGCACAACTCGGGATGATCTCCGAATCGGACGCCACGCGGGTCAGGCATCACCTTGCCGAGGTCGGTCTGCCGACCCGGTTGCAGGAGATCGCCGGATTTGCCCAGGAAGGACTGGCCGACGCCGATGCGCTGATGGCGCTGATGGCGCAGGACAAGAAGGTCAAGCGCGGCCGGCTCACCTTCATCCTGCTGGAGGCGGTCGGGCGCGCCGTGATTGCTCCAGACGTCGAACCTTCGCGGGTTCGTGATTTCCTTAAAAGCAAAGTTGCAACCAATCGGGCGAAGTAAATAACGCGTCATGGACTGGTTTACGCCTTCCGTCGTCATTGCCTGTCTGTTGGTCTCCGCGTTCTTTTCCGCGAGCGAGACCGCGCTGACCGGCGCGTCGCGCGCCAGCATGCTGCGGCTGTCGAAGCAGGGCAATCGCGAAGCCGGCGTGGTTTCCAGCCTGTTTGCGATGCGCGAGCGGATGATCGGCGCGCTGCTGCTTGGCAACAACATCGCCAATATCGGCGCCTCGGTCCTGGCGACCGGGATCTTTACGGCGTGGTTCGGCGAGGTCGGCGTGCTCTACGCCACCGGCGTAATGACGGTGCTGGTCGTGATCTTCGCCGAGGTATTGCCGAAGACCATCGCCATCAACGCGCCGGACCGGGTCTCGCTTCTGGTGGCGCGGCCGATGAAGCTGATGGTCTATCTGCTCGGACCGCTGCTCACCGTGATCGAGGCGATCGTTCGTGTGCTGATGCAGGTGCTGGGCATCAAGATCGGTCACAACCAGCCGATATTGTCGCCGACCGAACGGCTGCGCGGCGCGGTCGACCTTCTGCATCACGAGGGCAAGGTCGAAAAGCAGGACCGCGACATGTTCGGCGGGCTACTGGACCTGCGCGAACTCCAGGTCTCCGATGTGATGGTCCATCGCACCGAAATGGTGATGATCAATGCCGACCTGCCGCCGGAAGAACTGGTGCGCGAGGTATTGGCGACCGAATACACGCGAATTCCGCTGTGGCGGGACAAACCTGAAAATATCATCGGCGTGCTGCACGCCAAGGACCTGTTGCGCGCGATCCGCGCCGCCGACGGCGATACGGCCAGGATCGACGTCTCGACCATCGCGCTGCCGCCATGGTTCGTGCCGGAGATGCGCCCGGTTTCCGAGCAGCTCAAGGCCTTCCGCCGTCGCAAGACCCACTTCGCGCTGGTGGTCGACGAATACGGCGAAGTCGAAGGCATGGTGACGCTGGAGGATATCCTGGAAGAAATCGTCGGCGATATATCCGACGAGCACGACGTGGTGGTGGCCGGCGTCCGCGCCCAGCCCGACGGCTCGGTGGTGGTCGACGGCTCGGTGCCGATCCGCGATCTCAACCGCGCGATGGACTGGCATCTTCCCGACGAAGAGGCGACCACCGTCGCCGGCCTCGTCATTCACGAGGCGCGCTCGATCCCGGAACGCGGCCAGAGCTTCACGTTCCACGGTTTCCGGTTCCGGGTGCTGCGGCGCGAGCGCAACCGCATCACGGCGCTGCGGATCGTCGCGGTGCCGCGCGAGGCCGAGGTCGAGGAGAAAAAGCCGAAGCGGGCCGGCACGGCGTTTTAGCCGTACCTCTGGTCGTCATCGTCCGCGAAAGCGGACGATCCAGTACGCCGTGCTGCCCACGTTCCGGCTTCGACGTCTCGGATTACTGGATACCCCGCTTTCGCGGGGTATGACGGCGGTGGGTAATATCTCAGCCCCGGCCTTCCCCCGGCGCCTGGGCCTGGATCGCCAAAGCGTGCACGGAGCCGGCCAATTCCCCCGCCAGCGTCGAATTTATCATCCGGTGACGCTCGATCCGGCTCTTCCCTTCAAAGGCCGGGGACACAATATAGACCCGGAAATGCGTCTCGCCGCCCGGCCGGTGGCCGGCATGGCCTTCATGAAGATGTGATTCGTCCGACACATCGAGGCTTTCAGGAGAGAAAGCTTCGCGCAACTTGTTGATGATAGTGTCTTTGGTGCTCATGGCGCGGCAATACGTCCATGACGGTTCTGCGTCAATGGCGCATCGAGAGTGAGGTATTCGCAATGTCAAGACTTGAAGCCTTTCGCATTGCGTTGTCATAGTCAGCCATGCCGATTGATTCATCCAAATTCTTCGACTCCATCCGGATCAAACCGAACAAGCTGAGCGCCAAGCAGCAGGCGCAGGCGCGTGAAGAATCCGCCATGTGCGAATGGCCCGATTGCAAGAACAAGGGGCCGCACCGGGCCCCCAAGGGCCGGGCCAATGACAAGGAATACTGGCACTTCTGCCTCAATCACGTCCGCGAGTACAATCAGTCCTATAATTTCTTCTCCGGCATGAATGCGGACGCGGTCGCACGCTACCAGAAGGATGCGCTGACCGGTCATCGGCCGACCTGGAAGATGGGGGCCAATACCAGCACCAAGAAGGGCAAGGGCAGCGCGGAGGCCGATCTGGAGGGCGCCGCCGATCCCTTCAGCATGTTCTCCGAGCTCAACGGCCGCGGCCGCTGGCGGCCCGGCCCGGGCGCCGAGGCCAAGACCGAAACCCGCAAAGTATTCAACGCCGAACGCAAGGCGCTGCAGGTGATGGGATTGGGCACCGATGCGACCTTGGAGACCGTCAAGGCCAAGTACAAGGCGCTGGTCAAGCAACACCATCCCGATGCCAATGGCGGCGACCGTTCCACCGAGGACCGCCTGATCGAAATTATCAAGGCGTACAATTACCTCAAGACCGTGGTGCGTGGCGCAAGCTAGCCTACCGGTCGTCCCGGCTGACGCCGGGGACCGCCACCGCTTCATCTGAAATCTGCTCCACCG
>NZ_JBEKCZ010000247.1:0-7258 GCF_050014615.1 Bradyrhizobium sp.
TTGGCCAGGTGCCAGGGATAGGCATCATTCGCTTGCGGTTGCGGCGGGATCTTATGCGCCCTTCTCCAAAGGTCGCCCGCTGGCGGCTCGACCTTGATGACGTCGGCGCCAAAATCGGATAAAATCACGGCGGCACTCGGACCCGCGATGAAGCTCGCCAAGTCCACGACCTTCAAGCCAGTAAAGATATTGTCGTCAGCCATTCTTATCTCCTATGCTCGCTATACACGACGATCCGTCGCCGGGCGGCGCGTCGCGGTGAGACGTCTAGCGTCCGCGGAATTGCGGGATTCGTTTTTCAAGGAAGGCCGATGTGCCTTCCTGCTTGTCTTCCGTCGCGGCGCAGAGGCCGAAATAGGACGCTTCAAGCAGTAAGCCCTCGCTCTGGCTCATCTCCATTCCCTTGTTCGCTGCACCCAGCGCGAATTTGATGGCAAGCGGCGCGTTGGAAGCGATCTGCTTGAGAATTGTTTCGGCACGATTGATGAGATCGGCGGTCGGAACGACTTCGTTGACGAGTCCGATGCGATAGGCCTCCTGAGCGGTAATCATCTCGCCCGAGAGAATGAGTTGCAGGGCGCGACCCTTGCCGACTATCCGTGGCAGGCGTTGCGTTCCACCGCCTCCTGGAACAAGTCCCAATTTGACTTCGGGCTGACCGAAATTTGCACTCTCCACGGCGATCCTGATAGTGCAAGCCATCGCGGTCTCGCAGCCTCCGCCGAGCGCAAAGCCGTTGATGGCCGCAACGACCGGCTTGCCGAGGTTCTCGATAAGATCGAGAACCTCCTGTCCGAAGCGGCTTGACTGTTCTGCCTGCAAGGCAGTGACGTGCGCGAGTTCGCTGACGTCAGCGCCGGCAATGAACGCTTTGTCGCCTGCTCCGGTGAGGATGACGCCCCGCACGGCTTCGTCATCGCGAGCGTCCTCGAACGCCGCTCGCAGGTCCGCCCATGTCGGTGTATTAAGAGCATTGAGCACCTTCGGACGATTGAGGGTCACATACGCAATGCCCTTCATCTTCTCGTACAAGACATTCTGAAGCGTTAGAGTAGTTGTTGGTCGCTTCTCGGTTGCCGGCGAACTCATTTGGATCGTCTCCTGTTCTGTCGGTGAGGCCATGCTCGGACCGGAGAAAACACAAAGCGCGTCAGACGAAAGCGCTAAATCCGGTGACGGCTTTGCCGACGATCAGATTCTGCATCTGGAACGTGCCTTCGAAGGAGTAGAGCGCCTCGGCGTCCGCGAAGAAGCGAGCGACGTTGTGGTCGACGACAATGCCGTTAGCGCCGAACAGTTCGCGGGCCCACGCAACGGTCTCGCGCATTCTCGCCGTGCTGAATGCCTTGGCGAGGGCCGCATGGTGGTCCAGCATCTTGCCTTCATCGTCCATATGCGCGAGGCGAAGCATCAGGCACTGGCAGGCCGTCACGTTACCAAGCATCTTGGCGATGAGGTCTTGCACCATCTGAAACGAAGCGATCGGCTTTCCGAATTGTTCCCGCTGTTGAGTGTAGGAAAGCGCATTTTCATAGGCGCCTGCCTGGCAACCCGTCGCCATCCACCCGACAGCGTAACGCGTCATGCGGAGTACCCGCGCGGTGTCACGGAACGATTTGCCCTCTTGCAGGCGGTTCTCTTCCGATACCCGACAATCCTTCAGCGTGATCAGGCCGTTCTGGACGACCTTGAGCGCGATCTTGTGCTCGATCTTCTCGACGCTGAAGCCGGGCGTCGACTTGTTCTCGACGATAAATCCCTTGACCTGATTGTCGGCGACATCGCGCGCCCAGATAATCGACACATCGCACCATGTCGAGTTTCCAATCCACTTCTTCTGGCCGTTAAGGACCCAGGTGTCGCCCTCGCGTTTCGCCGTCGTTGTCAAGCCGCCGCCCGTTCCGGAGCCCACCGTTGGCTCGGTGAGGCCGAAACAGCCTATCTTTTCCATCCGCGCCATCGGCGGCAGCCACTTCTGCTTCTGCTCTTCCGATCCGGCGATATGTATCGAGCCCATCGCCAAGCCATCATGGACGCCGTAAAACGTGGCGAACGACGGGTCGATGCGCGCCAGCTCCATTGCGACGAAGCCGAACAGTTTTTGGCTACCACCTTTGCAGCCATAGCCCGAAAGACCGAGGCCGCCGATGTTCAGCGCCTTAAGCCCGGGCAACAATTCGAAAGGAAAGGCGTCCTCGGCCCAGTATTTGTTGATGACCGGCGCGACCTTGGATTCCATGAACGCGCGAACCTCTTTGACGACCGCGAGTTCCTCGGTGCTCAATGCCTCGACGAGTTGGTAGAAGTCGCTGTTCGGGGACGGAAGTTTTTTCGATTGCGCAATCTCTGTTCTTGCTTGTGTGGTCGGCATTTCGGTCTTCCTTTGCCTAGGTTTGCGCCTGAAACACGCTGGCAGTGACCCTGTTCAGCAATCAGTAGGGCAAGCCGATTATTTGTGCTTGTCAGTACGTGAGTTCCGGCTACGGCGACTTTCGTTCGGATTGGCGGCAGATGCGATCGGGTTTGCCGATGCTCTGAAAAATAATATAGATCGCCGAATTTCGCGGACTCGTCAGAAACTGTGGGATTTCGTCAGAGACATCGATAAATTGATGGATGCCAGATCTCTTGCGAACGCGCACCAACACCATCGAAGGAGAAGACTGGCGGAAGCGAGCGGGTGTCCAGGCGCGATAAGTGTCAGCGGTTCTGTAAATCGTCATAGAGGTTCGCGCATCCGTCAACGGCCCAACCACACGTGGCGCCCGATTATTGTTAGGGGAGACGCTTCGCGTCGACGATCTAACGCTGCATCTGCATCAGTCGGTTCATCGGCATCATGGCATGGTTGAGATTCGCCATGATGATCATCGATCCAAATACGACGAGGCCGACGACAAATATCCCGAATGCAAGCGCCAGGAAATTATTGGTCTGATCCGGCGCGCTGGAGATGTGAAGAAAAAAGACAAGGTGAACGCCCATTTGGGCAATGGCGAGCACGCCGAGCAGGATCGGCACCCCGGGGCCATAGATGAGTTGCGTCGACGACGCCCAGAACGATGCCAGCGTAAGGATCGTCGCGAACCCGGCTCCAATCAGGTAGCTGCGCAGGCCGCCACCGCTGTGTTCGCTGATGCCAGGTGCCTCGCCCTGCGCGTCGTAATGATCGTTCATCAAGAAGCTCCCAGATAAACAATGGTGAACACGCCGATCCAGACAATGTCTAACGCGTGCCAGAACAGGCTGAAACAGAATAGTCTCCGCCTCACCATCGGTCTGAAGCCCAGCGTCATGATTTGGACCATCATGACTAGTAGCCAGAAGAGACCGATGTTGACGTGCAGCCCGTGCGTGCCGACCAGTGTGAAGAACGCCGACAGGAACGCGCTGCGCGATGGGCCGGCACCTGCCGTAAGCATGGCGCTGAACTCCGACGCCTCGGATGTCAGAAATGCTGCGCCCAGAATGAAGGTTGCGGCCATCCACACGAAGGTCCATTGCCTATCGCGGCGCTGTACTGCCAACGAACCAAGGCCACACGTGAAGCTCGACGCCAGTAGACACGCGGTCTCAAGCAGAACATGCCCCTTGTCGAACAATTCGTTGCCGTTCGGGCCGCCAGCGGTCTCACCGGACAGCACTGCATAGGCAGCGAAAAGCGCCGCGAAGATTATGATGTCGGAAAGCAAGAACAGCCAGAAGCCAAAGCCAACCACGACGCTGGTTGGGGCAGGCCCCTGCATTGAGAGGGGAATTTCGGGAGAACTGCCAAACGCTTGATGCGCCACGTTCATGCGGCGACCTCCCTCGCGACGAGAGCTTTCTCAGCCATGGCTATCTCTTCCGCCGAGATTTCGATTTCGCCGTTGGTGCGCCAAGCCTGCACCAGTCCGACGGTTACTTCACCGAGCAGTCCCGCAATAGCCATCAACCAGATGTGCCAGATCAGCGCGAAGCCGAGTACAACCGCGAAGAAAGCCACGAGGAAGCCGGTTGGATTATTGCGCGGCATATGAATAGGCTGATAGGCGTCCCCGGCGGCGTTCGAGCGCGTTCCGCTACTGACCTGCTTCATCGCCCAATAGACGTCCGTGCCCTCCACCTGCGGCAAGAGCCCAAAATTCCACGGCGGCGGCGGCGACGGGATCGACCATTCCAGGGTACGGCCATTCCAGGGGTCGCCGGTCAAGTCACGGCGTTGATCGCGTGTCCGGATGCTGACGACGAGCTGGACCACCGTCAGCGCGATACCGAAGAGGATCAGGACCGCGCCTGCCAACGCCACCAGCATCAGCGGTTGCCAACCCATCTCGGGATAATGCTGCATCCGCCGTGTCGCGCCCATTAAACCGAGCACATACAGCGGCATGAAGGCGAGATAGAAGCCGATAAACCAGCACCAGAAGATCGCTTTGCCCAACCGTTCGTCGAGCGTGAAGCCAAAGGCCTTGGGGAACCAATAAGTATAACCGGCCAGAACTCCGAACACGACACCGCCGATCGCGACGTTGTGGAAATGCGCGACCAGGAACAGGCTGTTGTGAAGAACGAAATCGGCTGGCGGGATAGCCATCAGCACCCCGGTCATGCCTCCGATCACGAACGTCACCATGAAGCCGAGCGCCCAGTAGACCGGGACAGTGAAGCGAATGCGGCCGCCGTAGAGCGTGAACAACCAGTTAAACACCTTCACACCGGTCGGCACAGCGATGATCATCGTCATGATGCCGAAGAACGCGTTGACGTTGGCGCCGGCGCCCATAGTGAAGAAGTGGTGCAGCCACACCATAAAGGAGAGGACGCAGATCACCATCGTCGCGAGCACCATCGAACGATAGCCGAACAGCGGCTTGCCGGAGAAGGTAGCAACGACTTCCGAGAATACGCCGAACGCGGGCAGGATCAGGATGTAAACCTCGGGATGACCCCAAGCCCAGATGAGATTGATGTACATCATCGGGTTCCCGCCAGCGTCGTTTGTGAAGAAATGGAAGTCGAGATAGCGGTCAAGCAGCAGCATTGCAAAAGTGGCCGTCAGGATCGGAAAGGCTGCGACTATGAGCAGATTCGAGGCTAGTGCGGTCCAGCAGAAGATCGGCATCCGGGTATACCCCATTCCCGGCGCACGTAATTTGAGGATAGTGGTTGTGAGATTGATGCCGGACAGCAGGGTACCCAAACCGGAGATCTGCAGCGACCACAAATAGTAGTCGACGCCGACGCCCGGCGAATAGGCGATCTCGCTGAGTGGCGGATAGGCGAGCCAACCGGTGCGGGCAAACTCGCCGACCACCAACGACATGTTGACGAGGAGCACTCCGGCCGCAGTGAGCCAGAAGCTGACGGAGTTCAGCACCGGAAACGCGACGTCGCGGACACCGAGCTGCAAGGGCAACGCGAAATTCATCAACCCGACGACGAAGGGCATGGCCACGAAGAAAATCATGATTGTCCCGTGGGCGGAAAAGATCTGATTGTAGTGTTCCGGCGGCAAAAATCCCTGCGCGCCGCCGGCCGCTAAGGCGAGCTGGGAACGCATCATGATTGCATCTGCGAAGCCACGTACCAGCATGACCAGAGCAAGAAGCACATACATCACGCCAATGCGCTTGTGGTCGACGCTGGTGATCCATTCGCGCCAAAGATACGGCCACCAGCCTTTCACGGTAATGAGTCCGAGTAGACCGACAATCGCCAAGCCGACTGTCCCGGATGCAATCATCACGATCGGCTGGTCGAAGGGAATCGCTGCCCATGTCAGCTTGCCCAGCATGTTACTTCTCCAGATGTGACGAGGAGTCTTCGACCACGCGACCCGACGAAACGGCCTCGAAAAGGTCTGGTGCAACGTAGGCATAGGTCTCGGGTCGGTCGGCCTTGCTCGGGCGAACGAGTGTGGCGAAGGCTGCAGCGTTGAGCGCGCTGCCCCGGGTCTTTACAGTCTTCGCCCATGCCTCGAACTGGTCGGCGGGAACGGCCAACAACTCGAAGCGCATGTCAGAGAACCCCTCGCCGCTGAACTGCGCCGAAAGGCCGCTATAGGAGCCAGCCCGGTCAGCTTGCAGGTTGAGCCGGGTTGTCATCCCCGGCATCGTATATATCTGGCTGCCGAGCTGCGGCACGAAGAAGCTGTTCATCACGCTTGCCGAAGTCAGGCGGAAGCGGAGCGGCACGCCGGCGGGCACAACGAGATGGTTGAGGCTTGCGATACCTTCGGCCGGATAGATGAACAACCATTTCCAGTCGAGAGAGATGACCTCGACATCGACCGGCGCAATGGCCGACTCTATTGTTTTGGGAGGGTCGAGTTCGTGCGAACCGACCCAGGCGATGCCGCCGAGAAACAGGACGACAAGAGCCGGGATCGACCAGACGATCATCTCGATGCTGCCGGAATATTCCCAGTCAGGCAGATATTTTGCCCGCGTGTTGTCGGCACGAAACCAATAGGCGAATACCGCCGTTAGTAGAATTACGGGCACCACCACGGCGAGCATGATCGCCGTTGCATTGTACAGTATGACGCGCTCGGCCTTCCCGACCGGCCCCTGCGGATCCAAAACGCCTTCGCCACAAGATGCGAGTAGGACACTGGCTGCCGCGAGGGTCATGCTGCGCTCGATTATCCTGCTAACACTACCGCTTGCTCGCAATGCTCGTTCCTTCCGCTAAGACGGCAACGTCGAACGGCGTAGCAGTCGACCTGGCGATGACGCCGTCGCCGCCATTACCGCTCATCAGGCGCGAGGCCTTTGCTGGGATGGGCGATCTCTAGGGCTGCTACAAATTTTCATCCCAACGTGGCTGGTAGTCCGATTGCAGATAATCGTGAACCACCTTTCCCGGCTGAAGCACGATGCCGCTGTAGGTATGGTCACCGACACGACTTCCTGAACGGATAGGGCAGCTACGGTCATCGTGGAAACTCCGTTGGTCATGCTCCCGGAATGGTCGGTTAGAGCTGTCGCGCAGAAAAACATCCTCCCGACATCCCCGACTAGGAGACGACGGGGGCAACTGTCCCCTCACTGATGCTCTCAAAATTATAGACGGACTATGTTCGCGGACTCGTCAGAAACTGCGGGATTTCGTCAGAGACGCCGAAAAACTGATATGTGCTATCAAGTGCATCGCGAACGCAAGCGCGCGTCTTGCGCGCGAAGAGCGTCAGCCGTTCTGGAAATCATCATACGGCTTCCCACACTTGCCATTCCGTCGGCGTAAGGCCCGTTTCTCTCCTGAACGCAACACCGAA
>NZ_JBEKCZ010000248.1:0-10582 GCF_050014615.1 Bradyrhizobium sp.
CAATTGTTCCAGAAAAAACGCCCGGTTCGGAAGCCCGGTCAGAATGTCGGTCTGCGCCAGCTCGAGAACACGCCGGTTCGCCAGTGCGAGCTGCCGCGAATTGCGGCTTGCGAGACCGAGATACACGGCCAGGAATGCCGTGATGACAATTCCGGCCGTGAGCACCGTCAGCGCGCGGTCGTACCGTGCGGTCAGTCGGCCGCGAGCGGCTGGAATAGCTTGCACTTGCCAGCTGGAATCTCCGATCTTGAGCGTCCCGGACCAGCACGGCTCCTTCGCGAAAGCTCGCCTCGACTGCTCCGTCTGCGCCGATGAATAATCCGGAACAAGTTGATATTGCGATCCGGCGCTGCTGGCCTGATCGGGCGCGTAGGCATTGATGACGATGGCGGAAGGCGCCGCCGTCACCGTCCTAACCGACTGCAGCAAGTGCGCCAGATCGAATATACCGACGACGAAGCCGGCCAGATTGCGCCGCCGATCGGCGATCGTGGTGCGTGACGTTCCCTTCACATAGACCGGCACACCAACCATCACGCCGTGGCTGCCACCCTTCAGATCATGATACAGTCTGGTAGGCAGCACGGTGACAGCGTCATTATCCCGCGCGCGCTCCAGCGCGGCCCACCGGACCGGGTCGGTTGAATAATCCAGCCCGTAAACCATCGAGGTTTTCGCCTCGGTTGAAAAGAAGACCGGGAAATAGAAATCGCGCTCAGGCGCCGGGGAGAGGTTGCCATCCGCAGCGAGGGCTTTGATCCGATAACCGGGGATGCCGTCATTGACGGCCGCGGCCTCATAGTCGGCACGCTCTTTCCGGTTGACCTTCGGCACCCAGCCGACGCGAAGGATCCCCGGATGATTCTCGAACAGACGGCCGCCGAAAACCTCGAACTCGCTGCGGGTAACGTCCTCGTTGGCCGATTCGAACAGGGTACGCAGCGTGACCAGCCGGCTGAGATATTCGTTGACCCCGTTCTGCATCTCGATCAATTCGGTGGCTGCGACACTCTCGAACTCGAGCCTGGTGACATGCTGCTCCCACCGTCCGACCGCATAGGTAGCGACCAGCGACAGCAAAAGGCCGACACCTGCTGCGACCAGCGCCGGCCGGTAGAGCAACGCAGAGGTTCGCCGCCGTTCGATCATGTCTCCCTGACGACTGCTGCCCAGGTGTCGATCGCTCATCTTCGTCCTTCGTCCGACCAGTGCAACGGCCACACAAAAACAGTCCGCTGCATAGGAAAGATCGGACGTGGATTTGGGTTAAAAAACCCACAAATATCAGGACCACTATCACCCGGTTTGACGGCCTTAGTTAACGATCGTCGCCACGGATAAAATTCAATCCACGTAGCTTTACGGGGACGGCGCGCGCAGTTCCATTGCGACATCAAACAAAAGGCCGCGAAAGATTAGCGAGACCTTCATCACGTGGAGATATCTTGCGGCGCGAGTGAACCACCTCTCGATCCTGCAGAAATATTGCGATGCACCGACTACGAACGACGATCTTCACCGGCCTTTCGATCCTGCTCGCGGCAGCTAGTCCGCTTCGCGCCTCGGCCGACGAGGTCGGCGTCAGTTCCGGCACTATTCTGTTCGGTCAGGCCGCCGCGCTCGACGGTCCCTCGTCGGCGCTCGGTCAGGGCATGCGGCAAGGCATTCTCGCAGCCTTCGCCGAGATCAACGCCAGGGGTGGCGTACACGGCCGCAAACTTGAGCTGATCAGCCGGGACGATGGTTACGATCCCGATCGCTCGGCCGCTCAGACCATCAAGCTGATCGAGGAGGACAAGGTTTTCGCGTTGATCGGCGCCGTCGGCACGCCGACGACGACCGCGACCGTTCCGATCGCGAAAGCCAAGAATGTACCGTTCATCGGTCCGTTCACCGGAGCTGGATTCCTCCGCGCGCCTGATCTGCACAACGTCGTCAATATTCGCGCCAGCTATGGCGCCGAGGCCGAGGCGTGGATCAAGCACCTGACCGAGGATCTTCATCTCAAAAGCATCGCGATCTTCTATCAGGACGATTCCTACGGTCGCGACGGCCTGGCCGGCGTCAAGCTTGCTCTGGAAAAACGCGACATGGAGTTGACGGCCGAAGGCACGTTCGAGCGTAATACCAAAGCGGTCGGTTCAGCCATGCGCACGCTCAAGCGCGCCGAACCGGAGGCCGTGGTCATGGTCGGCACCTATGGACCGTGCGCCGAATTCATCAAGCTCGCCCGCAAGAGCGGATTCAATCCGGTCTTCGTCAACATCTCCTTCGTCGGCGCCAATGCGCTGGCAAAAGAGCTCGGCCCCGAGGGTCAGGGAGTTATCGTCTCCCAGGTCGTACCTTTTCCATGGGACGCGTCGGTGAAGGTCGTCGCCGATTACCAGGCTGCCGAGAAGGCGCTCGATCCAGGTCTGAGGCCGGATTTTATTTCGCTGGAGGGATATCTCTCGGGCCGTCTCGTCGCCGCCGTGCTCGAAATTGCCGGACCGAACCCGACGCGCGCGGATATGCTGCGGCTCATCAACGACGTCGGCCAATTTGACATCAGCGGCGACGTCATCACGTTCGGGCAAAAACGGCGGGACGCTCCGGCTAAGGTTTTCCTGACCGTGATTCAGCCGGACGGCACCTTCAAGGCGGTCGATCGCCTTTAAGAGCAAGCCGAGGGCGGGTCGCGCCGGCCAAACCCCGCTGCCAAAAACCGCTGCCAGCATTCGTTGCGACACCAGGCGCCGTCCATGGCTTCCGGACCACCCCGCCGGCTGCTATCATCCCCGAACAAGAAAAACAGTTCAGGGAGAAAATTCCAATGACGACACCGATCGTGCGCGCCACCAGCCGCCGTCGTTTTCTGCAATACCTCGCCGGCGGTCCGCTGGCCGCATCGGGCGCGCTGTCGGCTTACGCCGCGGAAACACCGTCCAAACTGCCCGATCCGATGATATGGGCGCCGCCGGGCAGCGGCGACCTCATCAAAAGCCCGAAGGACGCGATCAACGTCTTCGAATTCGAGCCGGTGGCCCGCCAGAACACGCCGCCAGCGCATTTCGGCTACATGGCCTCCGGCCTTGACGACGAGGTGACGCTGCGCGCCAACCGCGATGGGTTCCTCAAATTCCAGCTCAACCCGCACCGCCTCAACGACGTGTCCAAGGTCGACACCAGCGTGGAGCTGTTCGGCACCAAATATGATTCACCGATCTTCGTGTGCCCGACCGGCGGCAACCAGTTCTTTCACCCGGACGGAGAGGTAGCCGTCGCCAAGGCCGCGCGGGTCGGTAATCATCTGCAAATTCTGTCGACATCTTCGAACTATTCCGTCGAAGACGTCACCAAGGCGCGCGGCGCGCCGATCTGGTTCCAGCTCTACGCCTCGCCGCGCTTTGAAGTGGCGCAGGCGCTGATCAAGCGGGCCGAGGCTGCCGGTTGTCCGGTCCTGATGGTGACGGTCGACCGTATCGCGGGCCGCAACCAGGAGACCATGTTCCGGCTGCGGCGCACTGATACGCGCGAGTGCGCGGATTGTCACGACCGCAGCAGCTTTGCGGGACGCTCGGTCCGGCGGCACAATTACGACGGCATCGATCTCTCCGGCATTACCGGAGGCGGCGAATCCTCGAATTTGTCCTGGGACACCGTCAAACGCATGCGCGATATCACGCGCATGAAGATCATGCTCAAGGGTATCGTCACCGCCGAGGACGCGGACCTCGCGGCGCAGAACGGGTTGGACGGAATTCTCGTCTCCAATCACGGCGGGCGCGGCGAGGACTACGGCCGCTCCACCATCGACGCACTGCCGGAGATCATCGCCGCGGTGAAGGGACGGATGCCCGTGATCGTCGACAGCGGATTCCGCCGCGGCACCGATGCCGTCAAGGCGCTCGCGATGGGGGCGCAAGCGGTCGGCATCGGCCGGCCTTATCTCTGGGGGCTGGGCGCCTTCGGCCAGGAAGGCGTCGAGCGCGTGCTCGAGATCGTCCGGACCGAAACCCGCACCGCCATGCAGCAATGCGGCGCGCGCTCGGTCAAGGAGCTCACTCCGGGCTTTGTGCGCCGGGCGACCTGAGGTCCGGATTGAACCCGACGGCGGGGTGCGACGACAGCTGGAGGCCATGGATTCCATTGCCTCCTTGTCCTCCCCTGCAGTATCCGCCTTGTGGCGCATGCTAACGCCGGCCTCGGCGCACGTGAGGGAAATCTTCGCATGAGCGCGCTGAGCCGGGGTTATCGGGCCATGACCGCGGAAGTCGGCGCCGGTACCGCGCGGCTGACCGTATTCCTGACCGTCCTATTTATCTTCGCGTTGTTGTTCGGGATCGCGTGTCTGGCCGGTGTGCGCCCGACCGCTACGCTGCTCGAAACCGGGCAAGCCCAGCGCGCATTCGAAGCCGTCAAGCGGCATGCGGGACCGCGCATGCAGGTGCGGAATGTGAACGTCAAGCCAGGCGAGTTGACCGTCTGGGCGATGGACCCGGACATGTCGCCCTGGCGCACGACGCCGGGGTCGCGCCAGCACAGCGCCCACACCTATTACGTCTCTGGCGTGTTCGAACAGAGCTGGCGCGTCAGGCGTTGGAAGGTGTTTTGGGGCGAATGGTATTGGGTCTCCGGCCCTGAGCCCGAGGGACGGATCGAGGAGAATCGTGGCCCTGCGTTCGATCTGCAACCCAGCGACATTCCGGATTTGCCGGCATTGGCCAAAAAAGCCGCACGCACCATCGTTGGAGACGCCCCCGCAGAATTGATGGAAGTGAAGATCGATTCAAAAGACGCGACGGTCTGGCTGAACTCGTCGAAGGGCATCTCCTGGGTCTCGCTGGACCGGCAAACCCTTGGTCACACCGAGCAATAGCGCTCCTTGATCTCGTTATCGGCCAACAATTCGCTGGCGGCGGCCTGGTGCACCACAGCGCCCTGATCCAGCACATAGGCGCGGTCGGCGATATCGAGCGCCAATTCCACATTCTGCTCGACCAGCAGCACGGTCGTGCCCTGCGCCTTCATGGCGCGAAACAGCTCGAACATTTCGTCGACCAGGACCGGCATGATGCCTTCCGAGGGTTCATCGAGCATGATCAAATCCGGCTTGGCGATCATCGCGCGCGCGATCGCGAGCATCTGCTGTTCGCCGCCGGACATGGTGACGGCTTCCTGGTCCAGACGCTCGGCCAGCCGCGGGAAAATCTCGGCGATGCCCTGGATCAGCTCGACTTCCCGCTTCTTTTCGGGAGATGCCACCAGGCCAAGCCGCAGATTCTCCCGCACCGAAAGCCCCTGCACGATACGCCGCTCTTCCGGCACATAGGCGAGCCCGAGCGCAAAGCGCATATGCGCCGGCGCACTCAGCAAATCCCTGCCCTTGAAGATCGCCGACCCCCTGGTTTTTTCCATCAGGCCCATGATCGACTTCAGGGTCGTGGTCTTGCCGGCGCCATTGCGGCCGATCAGGCAAACGATCTCGCCCTTGGCAACCTCGATATTGATGTCCTGCAGCACGTGGCTGGCGCCGTACCAGGCGTTGAGATTGTTGATCTGCAACATCGGCTCAGTGCTCCCGCTGGCCAAGATAGACCCGCTTCACCGCCTCGTTGCGGCGAACCTCCAGCGGCGTGCCTTCCGCCAGCAATTCACCGTGATGAAGCACCAGAATGCGGTTACTGATCCCCAGCACCAGTTTCATCTTGTGCTCGACCAGGATGACGGTGCGTTCGCCCGCAAGCTTCACGATCAGATCCATCATGATGCGGGTTTCCTCCGGGCTCATGCCCGCGGTCGGCTCGTCCAGCAGCAACAGCCGCGGCCGGCTCGCCAGCGCCATGCCGATTTCCAGCGCGCGCTGCTCGCCATGCGCCAGCGTCTTCGCGGTTCGCTCACGGGATTCCCATAATCCGACCAGCGCCAGCAATTCATCGGCCTGTTCGGTCAATTCGTGAAGCCTGGCGCGCGGTCGCCACATGTCGTAGCGCGACACCAGCGCCTGCAGCCCGACGCGGATGTTCTCGCGCGTCGACAGCTGCGGAAACACATTGGTGATCTGGAACGACTTCGCGACGCCCATATGGGCAAAACGATGCTGCGGCAATCCCGTGACGTCGCGGCCCTCGAACTCCACGCTGCCACTCGACGGCACCAGCGCCCCGGACAGCAGATTGAAATAGGTGCTCTTGCCCGCACCATTGGGGCCGATGATCGAGGTGATCGCGCCCTTGGTGAATTCGGCCGAGATATTGTTCAGCGCCACGAATTTGCCGAACATCTTGCCCACCCCCTTGGTGCGCAGGATCACCTCTTGCGATGACGCGGTGGCTGCCGTCATGGCTTGCCCCGCGAAATGATCGTGCCCCAGATGCCGGCCGGGAAGAACAGCACGCATACCATGAAGACGGCGCCGACAATCAGCTGCCAATGCACGGTCCAAAGCGAGACAAGATTTTCCAGCAGCAGAAACGCCGCCGCACCGACCATCGGTCCGAAGAAGGTTCCCATCCCGCCGAGCAGCGCAACCATCACGACAACGCCTGAGGTGTCGTAATGCAGGATTTCGATCGGCACGATCGAGAGGTGCAGGGCTTGCAGCGCGCCGGCCAGCCCGCAAAATCCGCCTGACAGCACGAATGTGATCAGGCGCGTCGCCGTCACGTCATAGCCGGAAGCCCTGGCACGGGTCTCGTTCTCCCGCACCGCTTCGATCACGGCCCCGAAGGGCGAGGCGAGGATTCGCGACAGCACGAAGAAGGCCGCGATCACGAAGGCCGCGATCACATAATAGCGCGTCAGTGGATGGATGAAATCCAGCTTGAGACCGAAGATATCGATGACACGGACATTGATGCCACGCAGGCCGTTCTCGCCGCCGGTCCAGTCGACGGCCTGGTAAAACAGGTAGTAGACGCATTGCGACAGCGCCATCGTCACCATCGCGAAGTAAATGCCCCGCGTGCGGATCGCCAGCACGCCGATCAACGCCGCCATCAACAACCCGCCGAGAACCCCAAGTGCGATGGCCACGAACCATGGCAGGCCGAAATGCGCAATCGCGATGCCACAGAAATAAGCGCCGGTTCCGAACAATGCGGCGTGGCCAAAGGACAACAGGCCGAGGTAGCCGTAGACCAGGTTGAAGCCGAGCGCGAACAGGCCGTAGATCAGGATGTTCACCGCGAGCGCGGTGAACGGCATCACCAGCGGAAACACCAGCACGACGAGGCTGGCAAGGCTGGCGCGTGGCGCGATGCGCGGTCGCGAACTGAAACCAGCTCATAGGTGCCGCCTGCGCCCGCAGGATAGGCTGGGTGATCTCGTTCATGCCCGGATTTCTTCCCTCAACTCATCAACCCGGCGCGGCCGAAGAACCCTTGCGGCCGGACGATCAGAACCACCGCCATCAGCGCGAAGATCGACACCTTGGCCATCTCAGGCGCAAACAGCGAGGTCATGCTGACGACCACGCCGACCAGAAGACCGGCCAGCACCGCGCCCCCGATCGAGCCCATGCCGCCCACCACCGTGACGACAAAGGCCTCGGCCAGAATGGTCCCGCCCATTTCGGGAATGACGCCCTGAAGCGGCGCCGCCAGCAAACCCGCAAAACCCGCGATCGCGGTTCCGATGCCGAAAACGATCAGCCAGACCCGCGCAACGTCGACGCCGAGCACGCGCACGATCTGCGGATCGCGCGCGCCCGCCCGGATGATCAGGCCAAAACTGGTCTTCTCCAGAAACAGCCACAGCGCCAGCAACACCGCCGCGGTCGCGCCGATCACGAACAGACGATAGAGCGGGAAATAGCCGACCCCGATATTGACGGCGCCTTGCAGGATCTCCGGGGTGTCGAACGGATATCCGGTCTTGCCGAAGGCGATGCGAACCAGTTCGACCATCACGTAGCTCAGTCCAAACGTCAGCAGCAGCGGATAATCGATCCCCCGTCCATAAAGCGGACGGATCAGGAAGCGCTCGACGAGAAGACCGAACAGGCCGACCGCCAGCGGCACCGCGACCAGGCAAATCCAGAAATTGCCACCCAGCATCAGGATGTAAACCCCGACATAGGCACCGACCATGTAGAAGGCGCCGTGGGCAAAATTGACCACGGTCAGCATGCCAAAGATCAGGGAAAGGCCGATGGCGAACAGCACGTAGATCGCACCCAGCGCGAGGCCGGCGAACAATTGCAGCGCGATGAGATCGAGGCTCAGACCGGCCATGTGTTTCCTCTAACGCATCCGGGCAAACGCAAATGCGTTTGCCCGAATATCATGCTCAAACCAAAAGACATCAGGCCTTGTGTCCGAGCGCTTCGCAGGACCGCAGATTGGCCTCGTTGGGTTCGTCGGTGCTGACGACACTGAAGACATCGGACTCGTTCTTCATGTCTTTCGATTTCGACTGGATCACCAGCACCGACTGCACCGACTGATGATCGCATTTGCGATAATATTGCGGCCCCTTGTAGAAGTCATATTTGAGCGCTTCAAGGGCGGAAATCACCTTGTCGGTGTCGACGCTGCCGGCATTCTTGACCGCGGTGAGAACCGTCCGCACGCCGCCATAGCCAAGCGCGCCGTAATCGGTCGGCACCTTGCCGTCATACATCTTGCGGAAGGCATCGTTGAACGCCTTGGTGGATGCGAATTGATCCTCGATGCCCCAGTAGAACGAGCAACCGCCGATCACGCCGTCGAATGCCTGTGGCCCCGCCGCGATCCGGCTTGCATGCGAAAGCAGGGGCGCAATGATCTGGGTGGTCTTCTTGACGCCGAAATCGGTGGCCTGTTTCAGCACGATCTGCTGGTCGCGGCCGAAATTGCTGATGCACAGAATATCCGGCTTCAGCGCCTGGATGCGCGGCAATAGCGTCGAGAAATCGGAGGTGCCCAGCGGATGACGGATATCGCCGAGGTTCTCGATGTTGTAGGCCTTGCCGACTTCGAGGAAGCCGCGAACCATCTCGTGGCCGTAGGCATAATCCGCGGTGAGGAACGCGACCTTCTTGCCGAATTTCGAAAACGCGTAGCGGCCGACCGCGCCCGAGGTCAGATGCGGGTTGAGGGCCTCGTGGAAGGTGTATTTGCTGAAATCGGCGGCCTCGTTGATCGCATCGGACTGGCTGATCGAATTGAAAATGATGCCGCGCTCTTTGGTGACGTTGTTGATCGCAAGCTGAACCGCAGCCGAGAGACTGCCGACGACGAAATTCACCTTTTCCTTTTCGACCAGTTCGAGGGTGCGGGTCGCCGCCTCGCCGGGATTGAGCTTGTCGTCGCGCACCACCAGCTCCGCCTTGCGGCCGTTGAGGCCGCCGTCGTCGTTGAACTGGGCGATGGCGACCTGCGCCGCGCGCACCTGGTCCTGGGCTTCGGCGCCGTAGGGGCCGGTCAGCGGTACCGGAAAGCCGATCTTGATGGCCGCTTCCTGCGCCTGCAAAAGATTGATGCGAAACGGCGAGACCGCGAGTGCCGCGCCCCCGCTGACCGTCGTCAGCAGACGGCGCCGCGAAATCGATCCGGATTTGGTGATCTTCTTGGTCATGGCTTCCTCCCCTGAATTATATCGTATTTGGTTGTGTTGGCATCGACCGCTCAAATTCGCCCAAGCGCCGTCAGGATAACCTGCGGCGTCAGCGGAATCTCGGTAATTATCGCCCCGAACGGCTTGAGTGCATCATTCACCGCATTCGCCACCGCCGCCGCGGCCCCCGCGGTGCCGGCCTCGCCGGCGCCCTTGGCGCCCAGTTCGGTCTCCAGCGTCGGCGATACCACATGCCCGATATCGATATCGGGCATTTCGCCGGACATCGGCACCAGATAATCGGCCATGTTGGCGTTGGTCAGCTGACCGCGCTCGTCATAGATGCATTTCTCGAATAGCGCGGCACCGAGGCCCTGCACCACGCCGCCCCGGATCTGCTCGTCGACCAGTTGCGGATTGATGATGGTGCCGCAATCCTCCACCACCCAATGTCTCAGCAGCTTGACAAAGCCGGTGTCGGTGTCGACCTCGATCCATGCGGCCTGAACGCCGTTGGTAAAGGCAAACGGATATTCGCGGGGCACGAAATGGCGCGTCGCCATCAGTTCGGGCTGAATGCCCGGCGGCAAGGTATCGGGGCGGAAATAGACGATACGGGCGAGCTCGCGCAGCTCGATGCGCACGGCACCGTCATCGGCGTTCACGATCGCATCGTTGACGATGTCGAGTTCAGCGGGTGAGGCTTGCAGGATCGCGGCCGCGACATCCAGAATATTGCGGCGCAGGACCTTGGCGGCCTGAAGCGCGGCTTCACCGCCGATTCCAGCCCCGCGCGAGGCCCAGGTGCCGCCACCATAGGGCGTATTATCCGTGTCACCGAGAATGACGCGGACGCGCGCCATCGAAACCCCCAGCACGCTGCCGACGATCTGCGCGGTCAGCGATTCCGAGCCCTGCCCCTGCTCGGTGATGCTGGTCTGGCAGATCACCGAACCCTGGGCGTCGAGCCGCACCGCGACGCCGTCCTGCGACGAGATGCGCGCACCACCGACGCCGTAGAATGCCGCGCTGGGATTGGTGACCTCGATGAAACTCGCAATGCCGA
>NZ_JBEKCZ010000249.1:0-7209 GCF_050014615.1 Bradyrhizobium sp.
GCCGACCACGGCGGCCCACGTCGAAAGCGACCTCTCGGGGCGGATCGACCTGATCATCGACGGCGGCGCGGTCGCGGTCGGCGTCGAGTCCACCATTGTCGGATGCTTCGAGGCGCCGATGCTGCTGCGCCCCGGCGGAGTGCCGCGCGGCGAGATCGAACGCGTGCTCGGCCGCGCCCTGCTGCAGCCGCCCGCGGATGCCGACAACGATACCGGCCAGCCTCTGGCGCCGGGCATGCTGGCCTCGCATTATGCGCCGCATAAGCCCGTGCGGCTCAATGCCTTTGGGATCGAGCCCGGCGAGGCGCTGCTGGCGTTTGGTCCCAATGCAGTGCCGGGGGTTGACGCATCAACTGTGGTGATGAATTTGTCGGCGCGAGGCGATCTCGCTGAAGCCGCGGCCAATCTTTTCGGCTATCTTCGCGCGCTCGATGCGCGGGCACCGCGCGTCATCGCGGTGATGCCGGTTCCGCAGCACGGGCTCGGCGAGGCGATCAATGACCGGCTGCGCCGCGCCGCGATGGCGCGGGATTAAATCAAGCAAGAAGCAAAACAAGAGACCCAGATGAATATCGTTCAGCCTGCCGTCCCCCCGCTTCCACCCGAACTGATCGCGCGCTTTCGAAGCATCGTCGGCGATAAATACGCCGTCACCGACACCGCTGACATCGCGCCCTACGTCACCGAAGAGCGCGGCCTGTTTCACGGACGCTCGCCGCTGGTGCTGCGGCCAGGCTCGACCGCGGAAGTCGCCGCGATCTGCAAGCTCGCCAGCGAGTACCGGATCGCGCTGGTGCCGCAGGGCGGCAATACCGGCCTGGTCGGCGGCCAGACGCCGCATAATGGCGAGGTCGTGGTCTCGACGCGGCGGATGGACAAGATCCGCGACATCGACACCGCCTCCAACACCATGACCTGCGAGTCCGGCGTGGTGCTGCAGATCGCGCAGCAAAAGGCGTCCGAAGCCGACCGGCTGTTTCCGCTATCGCTCGGCGCGGAGGGAAGCTGCACCATCGGCGGCAATCTTTCCACCAATGCCGGCGGCACCGCCGCGCTGGCCTATGGCGTGGCGCGCGAGATGGCGCTCGGGCTGGAAGTGGTGCTGGCCGACGGGCGCATTCTCAACGGCCTGTCGAAGCTGAAGAAAGACAATACCGGCTACGATCTGCGCAATTTGTTCATCGGCGCCGAGGGCACGCTCGGCATTATCACCGCGGCAACCCTAAAACTGTTTCCGAAACCGCGCGCGGTGGAAACCGCCTTCATCGGGCTGAAGTCGCCGGCGCTGGCGCTGAAGCTGCTCTCGATCTCGCGCAACGAGGCCGCGGGCAGCCTCACCAGCTTTGAATTGCTCGCCGACATCGCGGTCGATTTCAGCGTGCGTCACGGCATCGACATCCGCGATCCCTTAGGCTCCAAGCATCCCTGGTATGTGCTGATGGAATTGTCGTCCCCGCGCGAGGACGCCCGCGCCACGCTGGAATCGATCCTGGCGCAGGGACTGGAGGACGGCATCGTCGACGACGCCGTGATCGCGGCCAATCTAAGCCAGCGCAGCGCATTCTGGAAACTGCGCGACGAAATGTCCGCGGCGCAGAAGCCCGAAGGCGGCTCGATCAAGCATGACATTTCGGTGCCGGTCGCCGCAGTGCCGGATTTCATCGCGCAAGCAAACGCGGCGGTTGTAAAACTGATCCCGGGCGCGCGGCCGGTGCCGTTCGGCCATCTCGGCGATGGCAACATCCATTACAATGTCAGCCAGCCGATCGGCGCCAACGCCGCGGATTTCCTTGGCCAATGGCATGCGGTGAACGCGGTGGTGTTCGAGATCGTGCTGCGAATGGGCGGATCGATTTCCGCCGAGCACGGCATCGGCGTGCTCAAGCGCGACGAACTGCCCGACGTCAAGGACAAGGTCGCGATCGAACTGATGCGCGGCATCAAGGCGATGCTCGATCCCCTGGGGATCATGAACCCCGGCAAGGTGCTGTAACAGAAATGACCGCCCTTGCCCCGGCGCTCACGATCGCACCGATCGACGACGCCGACATCGCCGAGGTGATTGCGCTGTGGCGGCGCTGCGGTTTGACGCGGCCCTGGAACGATCCCGCCGCCGACATCGCACTTGCGCGCAAGGAACCGAACGCCGCGGTACTGGCCGGGCGTAACGGCGGCGGCATCGTCGCCTCGGTTCTGGTCGGACATGACGGCCATCGCGGCTGGGTCTATTACGTCGCCGTCGATCCCGATTGTCGTCACCAAGGATACGGCCGCGTCGTGATGGAGGCCGCGGAACACTGGCTGCGCCGGCGCGGCATCGAAAAGCTGCAGCTGATGGTGCGCCCCGATAACGGCCAGGTGCAAACATTCTACCAGTCGCTGGGTTATTTCGAGCAGGAGCGCATCATCTACGCCAAATGGCTCGATGGCCGCGAGCCGACACCGTAAGCCGAAATCAGCAGGCGCGCCGACGACATTGACACCCCAACGGACTGCAACCGGATTGAACAAGATGCGCATCGCTCTCATCCACGCCCTGAAACATTCGATTGTACCGATCGAGGCCTCGTTCGCCCGGCTGTGGCCGGACGCCAGTCTGATGAATTTGCTCGACGACAGCCTGTCGGCCGACGTCGCGCGTGAGGGCCGCCTCACGGCCGGGATGACCGATCGTTTCCTGTCGCTCGGACGTTACGCGGCCTCGACCGGCGCCGACGCGATCCTGTTCACATGCTCGGCCTTCGGTCCCTGCATCGAGGCGGTCGTGCGCGAACTAGCACCGATGCCGGTGCTCAAACCCAATCAAGCGATGATCGAGCAGGCCGCCGCGCGCGGTCACCGGATCGGTTTGCTCTCGACCTTTCCGCCGACGCTGGCGTCGATGCCGCCGGAATTTCCCCGCTCGGTCGAGATCGTGCCGAAACTGGCGGAAGGCGCGCTGGCGGCGCTGGATCGCGGTGATCGCGCCGAACACGATCGCCTGGTCGCGCAAGCGTCACGCGATTTGCGCGATTGCGACCTCATCGCGCTGGCGCAATACAGCATGGCGCCGGCGGCGGCACTGGTCGCCGAGGCGTCGGGACGGCCGGTACTCACGACACCCGACAGCGCCGTGCTCAAGCTGAAACAATTGCTCGCGGTTACCGGTTGATGTGGTCGGCTGATGTGGCGACGCAAATGTCAGAACAAACTTCCCTGTCCGTCATCAGGCGGCGCTGGTGCCGGCTTCCTCGGCACGGCCTTCTTCACCGGCCTCGGTTGCTCGGCCGCCATCTGTTCCGCCGTGATCGGCAGGATCAATTGCGCGTCGTCATTGGCGACGCGGTTGACCCGTGTCGAGACTTCATGCCACGCGAACTCGCCCTCGTCGGGTCCCCTCAGCAGCGCCATCACCGTCTGCGCGTCGTACGCGCGGCAATCGAGCCAGCGTTCGAAATCATCGGGCGAGATGGTGACGGGCACGCGATGATGCAGCACCGCAAGATCGGGACTGGCCGGCGCCGTGACGATCGCCACGGTGTCGAGTTCCTCGCCGTTGGGGCCGATCCAGGTTTCCGCGAGCGCGGCGAGCGCGACCGGACCGCCCGCGCGGCGATGGATGAAATAAGGCCGCTTGCGCTGGTCGGCGCTGTGCCATTCATAATAGCCGTCCGCCGGAATCAGGCAGCGGCGCCGCTTGATCGCGTTCTTGAAGGCCGGCTTTTCCAGCACCGTCTCGGCACGCGCATTGATCAGGAGCGTAAATTTACGGGGATCCTTGACCCAGGCCGGCAGCAGGCCCCAGCGCATCAGGTGAAAATGCCTGATACCATTCTCGATGATGACCACCGGAATCGGTTGTGTCGGCGCGATATTAAACTGCGGCGGGAAATTCGGCTGCTCGGCATAGCCGAACATCTGCCGCAAGGCCGCCGGCGGCGAGGTGATTACGAAGCGTCCACACATTCTGTAGCCAAAATAGGCATCTATTCAGTACCTTTTAACCCCGACCGTCAACACTGCGGCAGATGACATCAACGGCCAAACCCGCGCGACCTGACCCCGGAACGGGCCCCAAGGAGGAGGCGCGCGCCGCCCAATTGCTAGCGGCCAATATCAATCCCCGCACCGGCCTCGCCACTGACTATCTCAATCATTTTAATGAAGCCATTATGCTGCTTGAAATGATTCCGGACATACCGGAATGCGCGGAGGATTTTCTGGGATGGCAGCCACTGTCCTACAGCGAACATTTCACGGCCTCGAATTTCAAGGCCCGCGACCTCGCGATCGAGGCCTATGAAACCGCCGACGCCCGCATCCGCGCCGAATTCGACAAACTGACCTCCGCCATGACCTCGATCCTCACCGCCGTCAGCACGGCGATGCGCGAAGCCCAGCAGGACAAGACCCGCGCCACGCTGGCCGAACAGGCCACTATCTGGGTCAAGCCGCTGGTGGCGATGGCCGGTGGCATCATCAACGGCGTGGGCGCCGAAGCCGATGTCGACTACATCATGACCCATTGATGCCGACGGTCTCACCGACCCCGTCGCATCCCCAGCTTGCCGTCAGCGCGGCGATCTTTCGCGATGGAAAAATCCTGCTGGTCCGGCGCGCGCGATCGCCGGCCAAGGGTCTTTATTCGCTGCCGGGCGGCCGGGTCGAATTCGGCGAAACCCTGCACGCGGCCCTGCATCGCGAAGTCGATGAGGAGACCGGCTTGAAAATCGAAATCGTCGACCTCGCCGGATGGCGCGAGGTGGTGCCGGGAGCGACGGGGAGCGGGCATTATCTGATCATGTCATTCGCGGCGCGTTGGAACTCCGGTGAGCCGGTCCTGAACGACGAACTCGATGATTTCAGGTGGCTGGCCCCCGACGCGCTTGGCGAGCTCAGCATCACCGCCGGCCTGCAGGACGTCATCCGGTCCGCCCGGCGCCTGCTCGGGGCCTGACAGCGGGCCCTCATCTGCCGTCGTCCGCCTTGCTTCCAGCGCATTGAAAAGGCATATCACGGCGATATCGGACCCATTCATGTCGAAGTATTTTCTGGCCACTCTCATTCTCTTCTCGGCGTGCATTCACGGCCCGGCGCGGGCCCAGGATGCGGCCGCGCCGTTCGACGGCGATCTGCAGCGGCTGGCCGAGATTCTCGGCACCCTGCACTATTTGCGGGGCATTTGCGGCACCAATGAAGGCGGCAAATGGCGCAACGAAATGCAGGCGCTGATCGATGCCGAAACCCCCTCGGGCGATCGCCGGGCGCGCATGATCGCGGGCTTCAACCGCGGCTATAACGGCTTCCAGCAGACCTACCGCACCTGCACGCCTGCCGCCGCGGTCGCGATCCGCAGATATATCGACGAAGGCTCGAAGATTTCCCGGGATCTGACCGCGCGCTACGCCAATTAGAGCGTTTTCCCGTGTTGCAGAATTCGACTTCGGAACAACAGATTCATGTTGGGGAGCGCCGTTAACCTTTCCTAAAGAAGTGGCCTAGGCGGCGCGGCACCGCATGCTACACCTCGCGCATTCGACGCGCTCCGCCCTGGACCCGCGCCCACATCTGATGAGTTCCATGAGCCATCCAGCGTCCTTCGCAACCGCCCGCGACCCACTGCCCGATCACGAGCAGAAGCAGGCTGCCCTCAGTTATCTCAACGAGGCCTGGGCAGAGGCGCGACACGATGGCGTCGATGGCGATTGCCTGGCGCAGGCCAGCCTGTTTGCGGCTTTCGCCGAACTGGTCGGAACCTACGGCGAAGACGCGGTGGCGAAATTCGTCGAAGGTCTTCCCATGCGCGTGCGTAACGGCGAGTTTTCGATTCAGCTGGCGAAGCAGTAAGTTTGCATCAGGCAAACGGTTATCGCCCGGCATAGCCGTCCGAAGGACGGCGTCGCTTCCGCTCGCCTATGACCGGGCGACCCAGTATTCCAGAGCTTTCGCATTTGAGCATCAACGCTGCGGCGTACTGGATCACCCGCTTTCTGTTCTGTCCGGAACGAACATTTCGCGGGTGATGACGATGGGATTGTTACGCCTTGACGCGGCTTGTGCCTCGCGCGGGCCTTGTCGTTTGTGACCCGGCGGCTTACGTTCCGCTGCAGCATGTCACACGAGATTTATGCATGAAAGCAGCGCTTCTGCCCGACCGGGGCGTGGTCAAAGTCAGCGGCCACGACGCCCGCGACTTTCTCAATGGTCTTGTCACCACGGATGTGACGCTGCTGCGGCCGGGCCTGGGGCGGTTCGGGGCCTTGCTGACGCCGCAGGGCAAGATCACGACGGATTTTCTGATCACCGAAGCGCCGTCCGGCCATGGCGGCGGCTTCCTGATCGACTGTCCGCGGGCGCTCGCGCAAGGTCTCGCCGACAAGCTCGGCTTCTACAAACTGCGCGCCAAGGTCACTGTCGAAAATCTGTCGGATAGTCTGGGCGTGCTGGCGGCGTGGGACGGCGATCCCGCGCTGAAACCCGATCTGGCCTTCGTCGATCCACGCAACCCGGCCCTCGGCTGGCGGATTCTGGTGCCCGATGAGCTCGCGCCAAAAGCCGCCGGTCTGATCGGCGCCGAAATGGTCGACAGCACCGCCTATGACGCGCATCGCATTGCGTCCGGCGTGCCGCGCGGCGGGCTGGATTTCATCTATGGTGATGCGTTTCCGCACGAGACCAACATGGACCGGCTGCACGGCGTCGATTTCGACAAGGGCTGCTATGTCGGACAGGAAGTCGTGTCGCGGATGCAGCACCGCGGCACCGCGCGCACGCGAACGGTCCGGATCATCCTTGACGGCCCGGCGCCGGAACCGGGTGCCGCCATACTCGCCGGCGACAAATCGGTCGGCACCATGGGATCGGCCGCGGGCCGGAACGGTCTCGCGCTGATCCGGATCGACCGCGTCGCCGATGCGCTCGACGCCGCGATTCCCCTGACATCAGGCGGCCTTGCGATCCGGCTTGCCGAGCCGGACGACGTGCGATCCCCACCAAGGCAGACCGTGGCATGACGAGGTCGGCGCGCCTGCATGCCGACGGCCTGACACGGTGTCCCTGGCCGGGCGAAGATCCGTTTTACATGGCCTATCACGACACCGAATGGGGTGTGCCGGAATATGACGACCGCGCGCTTTACGAAAAACTGATCCTCGACGGTTTCCAGGCCGGGTTGTCGTGGATCACGATTTTGCGCAAGCGCGACAATTTCCGAAAGGCCTTCGACGATTT
>NZ_JBEKCZ010000250.1:0-7209 GCF_050014615.1 Bradyrhizobium sp.
GAAGTCCGTGATGTACATCTGGACATGGTGGCCGTCATAATCCGGCTGCGGCCGATCGGTCTCGCGGAACAGAAGATACTGGTCCTTGCCGAATTTGACGCGCGCGAGCGTCGCGTCGCCATGGTCGAGTTCGGCGGGCATTCCCATGATCTCGGGATAGAAGGCAACAATGCCTTTCGCGGTCCCGGCCGGCACCTCGAATTCGACATAGGGGATGCCGAGCGTGATGCGCCCGAAATGCGCCGCGTCCGGCTCATGGCAGCGCACATGATTGCCCCAGGGACAGATCGCCTCGACATAATCATTGTGCTCGCTGAAGGCGAATTTGGTGCCATGCAGCTTTCCGGCGACACGCGCGAGCCGGTCGAGCAAGGCCGCGCGACCCGAAATGACGATCCCGGTGTGGCCGCGCAGCAGCTGCGCCTCGCCGCTCGGCAGGTGAAACTGGCTCCTGCCGGCGTTGACCCACATATTGTCGTCGGACACCATCAGATAGGGATCGCGGGTCAGCCCGAGCCCGGCGACATAGAATAATGTCGCCAGATGCTGGTCGGGAACCTGGACGTTGACGTGTTCGAGATGGATCGAATTGCCAAGATCTTCTGCGGCGCGGTCGAATTTCTGTTGCATGGATGCGTTTCCGGATGCGTTACGGCGGATCATAGTGAAGCGAGACGCCTGGTCCAACGATCAGGCGGGAACGATTCTTGCGGCGCGGCGCTGCCGTCATTGCACGGCCCGGATATCGGCATGGCCGCCGTCCCAGGCCCGCGTTTCCTCGGTTTCGACGAAACCGGCCTGAAATTCCGCGGTCGCGACCGTCATGTCGACGCCGTCGACCCAGCGTCCGACCACCAGCGTGGCGATGATGTTGGAGGCGAGATTGGTGGCGGCGCGAATTTCAGCCATGAAGCGATCGACGCCGAGCAACAGCGCGATGCCGGCGACCGGCACCGCGTCGACCACCGGAAGCGTGGCCGCGAGCGCGATGAAGCCGCCACCGGTGACGCCGGCGGCGCCCTTCGAGGTGAACAGCATCACGAACAGCACGCTCAACTGGTGCCAGAGCGAGAGATGAACGTTGAAGGCATTGGCGAGAAACAACACCGCCGTGGTCATGTAGATCGCCGTGCCATCCATGTTGAAGGAGAACCCGCCGGGCATCACCAGCCCTACGACCTCGCGGGACACGCCGACCTTCTCCAGTTTCTGCATCGAGCGCGGCATCATGGTTTCGGCCGAGGTCGCCGCGAACACGAACAGGATCTCGTCCTTGAAGTAGTTCAGCACCCGGACGACGCTGAAGCCGGACAGCCGCAGGAAGGCGCCGAGCACGATGATGACGAACAGGAAGCTGACCAGATAGACCGAGGCGACCAGTTCCCCGAGGTCGAGCAGGGTCCGCAAGCCGTATTGGCCCACGGTGAACGCCATCGCACACAACGCGGCGAGCGGCGCGAAATACATGATGATCCGCACCATGCCGAACAGGGCGACCGACGTCGATTCCAGAAACGACACCACCGGCCTGCCCCGCGCCTGCGCGAGGCTGAGCGCCGATCCGAGCAGCACGGCGATGAACAGCACCGGCATGATGTCGCCCTTGACGAAGGGCTCGACAAACGACCCCGGGATGATCGACTGCAGGAAATCCGACAGGGTGACGTTCTTGGCGAGTTTCGCGTAGGCCTCGACCGCCTTGGGATCGAACGCCGCCGGGTCGGCATTGAGCCCGACGCCGATCTTCCACCAATTGCCGACGGCCATCCCGATCACCAGCGCCAGCGTCGATGCGACCTCGAAATAAACCAGCGCCTTGACGCCGACATTGGCGACGCGGCGGATATCTCCCATCTTGGCGATGCCGACCACGATGGTTACGAAAATGATCGGAGTCACCACGACCTTGATCGCCCGCACAAAGCCGTCGCTGAAGGGCTTGAGATAGGCTGCTAGGTCCGGATAGGCGTAACCCAGGATCGCGCCGAGCGCGACCGCGATCAGGACCTGGACATAGAGCTTGCGATAGAACCGCGTTTTCTCAGGCGCGGCCTTGGCGGGCGGCCGCGGGAGTTTGGCGATTTCGGAAGTCTGATGATCGACTTCGAGCGCGGACATCGATTTTCCAGTCAGCAGGGACGGACGGTTTTGATCGTCTCTTAAGTTCGCTTCTTCGCAAAATCGGTCGCATCGGCGGCGCAGCCAAAGCGACCGTCGCTGGCCGCGACTGCGGCCAGCGTATCGCCCGACGATCCCGGACTACTCGGCGGCCACGCGATTGATCGCCGCATGGCCATGGGTCTTGACCACGACCTTGATGGCATCCTCGATGCGCTCGCGGGCGTATTTCAACGCGGTGGGCAGATCTTCCAGCGCGAAAGTGTGGGTATGCACCTTGGTGGCGTCGAAGCGTTTTTGCGCCATGAACGCCTCGGCGCGGTGCGTGGCGCTCTTGCCTTCGCCACGGATGCCGTAGATGTAAATGTTGTTGCGCACGATATAGGCGATATCGACTTCGGCCGGCTTGCCGGGAAACGCGGCCAGACAGATGCGGCCGCCGCGGTTGACCATGCGCGCCGCTTCGTTGACGGCTTCCGGCGCCCCCGAACATTCGACGACATAATCGACGCCCTTGCCGCCATTGAGCTTGCGGACGGCCGCGACCGGGTCTTCGTTCCTCGCGTTGACGACGTAGTCGGCGCCGAGTTCGAGACCGATCTTGAGGCGGTTGTCGCGCGTGCCGGTCAGGATCACCGGGTTAGCTCCCAGCGCCTTGGCGACCGCGACGCCGAGCAACCCGATCGGACCGGGCCCGGTGACGACGACGCTTTCGCCCGCGACCAGGCCGCCGAGTTCGGTCAGCCCGTACATCGCCGTGCCGGCGGTGACGACCAGCGTCGCCTCCTCGTCCGACATCTCATCAGAGATCGGAACCAGCGTGTTGATGCTGTTGATGGCGTATTCGGCAAATCCGCCGTCGGTCGTGAAGCCGTTGGCGCGATGCCCCTTGTCGACGTCACCATAGTTGAGGCCGTAATTGTGGCACGCCGTATACATTCCCTCGCGGCAGCGCTTGCACTGGCCGCATCCGGCGTGGATTTCGACGGTGACGCGGTCGCCGATCTTGTACTCGTCGACGCCCGGCCCGAGTGCGGCGACGGTGCCCATATATTCATGGCCCGGCGTGAAATTCTTGTTGTAGGGCAGACCGCCCTGGATCATCGCCGGCGGACCGTGATGGATGATCTCGAGATCGGTGGCGCAGATCGCGACCGCGTCGATCCGAACCAGAACCTCCGCCCGTTTCGGCACCGGCACCGGCTTGGTGGTCAGGGTCAATTGATCGGGATCGCCCAGCACCCAGGCGCGCATCGTCTCGGGGATCGGAAAATCGGGCGAGGTCTTGACGTTGTCGGGCTTGTACATGGGTTCTCCGGGGTGGGTTTGGCCGCTTATTCCGCCGCTATCGTCGACCGCTGCGATCGATCAATCCTGGGATGGGGGCGTAACAGAAAAGCGCGACTTAAAGTACGGCCGGCCGTCTGAAGGCCGCCGACGTCCCGCCCCATGGATAGGCGAACCGGCATGACACAGTACCCTGGACCGTACTTTTCGCTATCTCGCGCGGATTCCATTACCGCTCCACCCGGTTCTTGTTTTTATCGATGCAGTAGGGACAATCTTGGTTCCCAAAGCAAATGAATTTTCGCTGCAATTTCGCTGGAGCTTCCCTGGAGCTTCCCTTGAGTTTCCCTTGAGCTTCCCTTGGCTTGCGCCGCGGTTCCGAGGGGCGTTTTGGGCCCGGCCGGCCGCGGCGGCTGGGTGCCCGCCCGGCCTCGCCGGAGAGTTGTCCCGGCCGAGGATGGGCGGGGTCGGGTGTCGCGAAAACCGGCAGACCGGCGGCCCGGTTAATGAATCTTTAGGAATCAGCGCTACAGCTCGAAGCGGCTTTTCCTTAAAGATCGGGCCGATAGCATGACTGACCCTGACCTCTTAAGTCGCGACATCCATGCGTTGAAAGAACTGCAGCGGGTGGCCTGGAGCCAGCTCGCCAGCCCAAGTCTCACCAATTTCGACCGCCGCGAGATTCGAAACCGGATCAGGCAAAGCGAGATCGATTTGCGGAATTATCTCACGATGAGATCCGAACGTACGGGCCTTCCGATGCGGCCGGTGCCAGAGCCAAGCTACCGCGCCAGACCCAAGTTCCGGCTGCTTGCCGCGGACTAGCATCACGGTTCGGACGCGATACGGGCGACGAGAAAGTCGATGAAAGCCCGCACCTTCGCGGCCGGATGCCGGTCCGGCAGGAACACGGCATAGACGCCGCCAAGCTCGACCGTCGGTTGATCCAGCACGAGCGACACCAACGCACCGCTGCGCAGGCTGTCGGCAACGATGAAGTCCGGCTGGTAGATGATGCCCTGGCCCGCGATCGCCGCGGCGAGCAGGGCATCGCCATTGTTGGCCCGCAGGTTGCCGGAAACCTCAACCGCGATCTCGGACCTGGCGCCGAATGTCCAGCGGCCGACACCGGTCAGGCGCGAAAGCGTGTAGCCGAGACAATTATGGTCCGGCAATTCGGACACCGTGCGCGGCCTGCCCCGCGCTTCGAGATAGGCGGGAGCCGCGCAGATCACGGTGCGGCATGGCGCGATCCGGCGGGCGATCAGATTTGAATCGCTGAGGTTGCCAATCCGGATCGCGAGATCCCAGCCCTCCTCGGCAAGATCGACCAGGCGATCATTGAGGGCCAATTCGACGGTCACGTAGGGATGGTGTCTGGCGAACTCCGTGAGCAAAGGGGCGATCCGCCGGGTGCCGAACGAGACCGGCGCATTCAGCCGCAACATGCCTCTCGGCTCGACCCGGTCGGCGGAGATCGCGGCCTCCACCGCATCCATGTCGGCCATGATGCGCTCGGAAGCTTCGAGATAGCTGCGTCCGGCCTCGGTGATCGAAAGCCGCCGCGTGCTGCGGTGAAACAGCTTGATGCCCAACCGCGCTTCGAGGGCGGCGACGTGCTTGGTGACCATGGTCTGCGAGATCCCCATGGCCCGGCCGGCGGCTGAAAAGCTGCCAGTGCTGGCGGCTTTCGCGAAGACTTCGAGACTGGTCAGCCGGTCGAGCATGAGGCTATTCCACACTGTAAGTGTGAACTAAAATTCCTGATATCAATATTATCACACCAAAAGGAATGAATAATACAGGAGATCATGGAAAACAGGAGACAGCCTTGATCGATACCCGCACCGCCCCCTATGCCGCGCTTCTGCTTCGCCTCACCCTGGGTGGCCTGTTCCTCACCCATCTCGCCCTCAAATTCTTTGTTTTCACGCCGGCCGGGACGGCGGCGTTTTTCGGCAAAATCGGCCTGCCGCCGGCATTGGCCTATGTCATCATGAGTGCCGAACTTCTGGGCGGGATCGCGCTGATCCTCGGGGTCTGGACCCGGCTTGCAGCGCTGTTGCTGACGCCGATCCTGCTCGGCGCGATCTTCACCGTGCATGGCGCGGCCGGATTCTTTTTCAACAATGCCAATGGCGGCTGGGAATACCCGGCCTTCTGGATCGTGGCGCTGATCGTCCAGGCCCTGCTCGGCGATGGAATCTATGCGCTGCGCCCGTTGCGCGGCGATAGCGGCGTCAAGCTCAGCGGCGCCTATTCAGGTTGAAGGCGGCCAGCGATCGGCGCATCAAACCCGAGGGAGCCATGTCATGACAATGCCAAGCCTGTTTCTCTCGCATGGCGCGCCGACCCTGCCGCTGACGGATACGCCGGCCCGCGCGTTCCTGAGCGGGCTTGGCGGCACGCTCACACACCCTAAAGCCATTCTGGTGGTCTCGGCGCACTGGGAAACCGCGGTGCCGACGGTCAGCGCCGCGGAACGCAACGAGACCATCCACGACTTCCGGGGATTTCCACGCGCGCTCTATGAAATGAGTTACGCCGCGCCTGGCTCGCCGGCGGTCGCCGCGCGCGTTGCGGAATTGTTGCGGGCCGCCGCGATCGATTGCAACATCGATCGAAGCCGCGGCCTCGATCACGGCGCCTGGGTGCCGCTGCTGTTGATGTACCCGCACGCCGACATTCCCGTGCTTCAGCTCTCGGTTCAGCCGCATTTGGGGCCTGAGCATCACCTTCGCGTCGGCCGCGCCTTGGCGGCACTGCGGCAGGAGGGCGTGCTGGTCATCGGCAGCGGCAGCTTCACCCATGATCTGTCGGAATTTCGCGGCCACGGCCTCAATGATCCGGCGCCCGACTGGGTCAACAGCTTCGCGGACTGGTTCCATGACGAACTGACCGGCAACCAGACCGACAAGCTGCTCGACTACCGGCGTCAGGCACCCTTTGCGGCCAAGAACCACCCGACCGAAGAACATCTGTTGCCGCTCTACACGGCTCTGGGTGCCGCAGGCGAGAAGGCTGAAGCGGAGCGGCTGCACGCCAGCGCCACCTACAGCGTGCTGCGGATGGACGTCTACGCTTTTTCAGGCGCGCAATGAAGGCGCGCGGGCGTCATTTCGGGAAGGCGCCGATGTCTTTAGGCCAATAACGTCAAGCGCCGCCGGCAAGCCGGATCGCCGCACGCTCGGCATCCCGCGCGTTGCGAAACAACTGCCCTTCCAGTCGATTAAAATCGTGAGTTGCCGCGAAAAACCGGTAGCCGCCCAGATCGCGCACGACGATTCCGGCCGCTTTCGAGCTAACTTCGATAATATAAATGTCTGACATTTCTGATCTTGCGCCCTCACGCCTCGGAGCGCGCGGATAACAGGACCGGCGGGGAAAAGTTCCGCGCGTGAAACAACGAAGAATGGGGTGATGCCACACGCAAACTGTCGTCACCGGGCTTGACCCGGTGATCGACGTCTTACTTTCTCTCGGAGGAGACGAAAGGACGTGGATGGCCGGGTCAAGCCCGGCCATGACGGAAACCTCTCACGCCGAAACCGGCGCTGCGGCCTGCGGGATCGCCTGCGGATGTCCCTGATCGTCGATCGAGACATAGGTGAAATTGCCGTCGGTCACCAAAATCGAGTGCATTTCCTTGCGGCGCAGCACCCAGGCCTCGAGGTGGACGGTGATCGAGGTCTTGCCGATCCGGACCAGATTGGCATGCACGGAAACCAGATCGCCGACGAAAACCGGCTTGCGGAAATTCATCGCTTCGATCGCCACCGTGACGGTGCGCGATTTTGCGGTCTT
>NZ_JBEKCZ010000251.1:0-7205 GCF_050014615.1 Bradyrhizobium sp.
AACGCGAATTTGCAGTCCGCCGATCCCTTGAGCACGCTTCGCATCATCCTCGACGGCGCCGAGACCGTGACCACGCCACGCGCGCCCAACAAGGGATCAATGCCGGCCTATGCCGCGAAACTATCGGATCAGGAGATCGCGGATGTCGCGACCTATATTCGCAATTCCTGGGGCAATGCGGCGCCCACGGTGACGCCAGGGCAAGTCAAGAACGCGCGGCGATAGACGATCCGACGCTACCGCCGATCTTCGTTGAACTCGAATTTCGGCATCTCCCATTTGTAGCGGATCGCGAGCAGACGAAATGACAGGCCGAGCACGAAGGTCAGCGCGGTCCAGACTTCGTCGTTCAGCCTCAGCCCGAACGCGGTGGCGTAGAACAGCCCGGTGACGACGGAGACGCTGGCGTAGAGTTCGCTACGAAACAATAGCGGCACGTCATTGCAGAGGATGTCGCGCAGCACGCCGCCGGCGCATCCGGTGATCATCCCCGCCACCACCACGACCACCAGCGGCAATGAGGCGTCGACCTGCCATGCCACGTCGCAGCCGGCCATGGTGAAGACCACCAGGCCGATCGCGTCGAGAACGAGGAACGCCGCGTACAGCCGGTGCACCAGGCGGGCGATCAGAATGGTCCCCAGCGCGGCCCCGGCCGCCAGCAGCAAATAGGAGGGGTGTTGCACCCAAACCAGCGGATAATGTCCGAGCAGGACGTCGCGAATGGTGCCGCCGCCGAGCGCGGTGATGCAGCCGAGCATGCAGACGCCGGCCCAGTCCATGCTGCGCTTGCCCGCCGCCAGCGCGGCCGTCATCGCCTGGGCTGCGACCGCCACGAACGACAGCATTTGCAAGACCGAATCGCTGGGCGGCAGGCCCCACATCGCAACCTCACGAACAGGATTTTCGAGCGGCTTTGAACCTACGTCGCGGGTTCCATTCTGAACAGATTGAAAAAGGCGTGCTGGCCGGTCTGTCCCGTTTCAGAAACAGCGGATGGTTCCCGGAACCTCCGCGGCCAGCCGCGGTTGTGATCGGGATAATGGAGGAATCCCGTCATGGCCAACGAACCCAATCCGAACGATCCCTATCGCGCCGGCGATCCCTATCGCGCCAGTCCCAATCGCGATTCCAATCCGGCGGACGATCCCTATCGTACCAAATCGCGTTCCAGTAGCCGCGACGACGACGCCCACCGCGCAGTTCGGCTCGACAATGAATTGCAGGTCGATCCCGAACTTGGCGAGGGACCCACGAGCGGCGGTCGAATGGCGCTGTTCGCCGTCGGTATCGCCGTCATATTGGGCGTCGTGTTCTATGGCCTGAACAATTCGTCGATCAACCAGGCCAGTACATCTCCGGCGGCCACCCCGGCGGCGACGGCCCAGAACGCGCCAATGTCACCGCCTGCGGCGCCTCCGGGCATGCGTGACGTCACGCCCCGCAATAATAGCGCGCCGGGCATGACGACCGGTGCGGCTTCCCCGGACCCCGCGTCCTCGAATCCTAAACCCCTGACCCCAAGATCCGCGGATCCGAAGGCACCACCGGCTCCGGCACCGTCAGGCGGGACCGAATAGCGATTGATGCGTTTTTGATCCAGCAATCGGCGCTGCGGGCAGCTCCCTGCCCGCCGCCCCGTTCGCGCGTCAGCCGAACATCTTGTTCAATTCGCCGCCGGGATGGCCATTGCCGAGTTCGGTAAAAGTTCCCTGCTCCGCCATCTCGCGCGCCGCGCGCATGAAACCGGCCCATGCGGCGCGCGCCAGCGACCCACCGACGCTGATCCGCCGCACGCCAAGATCGGCCGCCTGCGCGACCGAAAGACCGGACGCCCCGATCAGCAAATTGACCGGCTTGGGATGCACGGCTTTCACGACCGCCGATATCTGCTCCCGGGTCTTGATCCCCGGCGCATAGAGACAATCCGCGCCCGCCTCGGCATAGGCGACCAATCGATCGATCACCAGAGCGAGATCGGTTTGTCCGACCAGAAAGCCCTCGCAGCGGCCGGTCAACAATACGCCGCTGTGGTCGGCATCGATGGCGGCGCGCGCCGCCTTGATGCGCTCGATGGCGAAGGCGCGCTCGTAAAGCGGCTTGGCGGCATCGCCGGTGGAATCCTCGATCGACAATCCGGCGACGCCGGTCTGGACGGCGCTGATAACATTGGCGGCGACCTTTTCGGGCTTGTGCGCGAAACCACCCTCGAAATCGGCATTGACGGGCAGATCGACCGCGCTGCACAGCGCGGTCAGATGGCCGCAGACGTCGTCGAGCGTGACGCGGTTGTCGGGTTTTCCGATCGACCACGCAAAGCCCGCGCTGGTCGAGGCGACCGCCTTGAAGCCCATCTGTTGCAGCGCCCTGGCGCTGCCGACATCCCAGGGGTTGGGCAGCACGAAGCATCCGGCCTCGTGCATCTTGCGGAACGTCATGCGTTTATCTGCTGCGGTAGCCGGCATGATCCCGTTTCCTCCTGTTTGGGCGGCGAGAATAGCCACGCCTGCCCGCGCGCGCCAGTGCGCAGGACCCGCATCAGCCGCTCACCCCGCGCAGAACGTCCGCTCCCGGGCCGGACGGCGTTGATCGCGCGTCACTCCGGCTTGTAGCCGTCGTTCAGGGTCTTCAGGAATGCGATGATGTCGGCCTCGTCCTGGACCGTCATGGCCGGCGGTTCGCCGGGATGGCGGTTGAAGGGCGGATCGCTGACATCGACGTTGGCGTGATACTGCACGGGAATGTCGTTGTATTTCTGCACCTTCCGGTCGGCGCCGACCGGATAGACCTTCTCTGGATTGGTGTCGCGGAAATTGTAGAAATCCATCACCTCTTGCAGCGTGTGGAACACCCCGTTGTGAAAGAAGGCGCGGCGCACGGCAGTGTTGCGCAAGGTCGGTGTCTTGAACATGCCGCAAAATTGGGTCTGTTCGGCGATGTCCTTGCGAATGGGTCCGCAAACCCCGAGGTCGAAATAGCCGGGATCCTTGGTATCGGCGAGCGCGAGATTGCGTGGCGCACCCAAGGCTTCATATTGCGTGTCGGTGAAGCGCGGTGGAAGTCCATCGCGCGAGGGTTGCGAACTATGGCAGCCGGCGCAATTGGCTTTTTCCGGATCGTTGAACAAGCGAAGGCCGCGCATTTCGCTCTCGCTGAGACGGGCGTTGCCTTCCAGCCAATAATCGTACTTGCTGGTGTAGGGGTGAAAGCTCGGCTCCTCGATCTGATAGCGCGCGACCGCGAACATCGCCTCGCTCATCAGCAGCTTGGTGTTTTGAAAAATGTTTTCGCCGAACAATCCCGTAAAATATTTGGCATAAGGCGCGTGGCGCAGTTTCTCGGCGATGATTTCCATGCTGCCGCCATCCATCTCACGCGGATCGAGCAGCGGACCTGACGCCTGCATCTGAAGCGTGTCGGCGTGTCCGTCCCAGAACAGGCCGCCCTGCGGCACGATATTGGCGGCGCTCTGCGAAGTCTGCGTCGCGGTCTTTTGCGCGCGGTCCGCGGTCTTGCCGATCTCGGCCTGCTGCGCCAGGTTGACGTTCTCGGATTCCCGGTCATCCGGACCGATGCTGAAGTCCGGTTGCCGCTCAAGATAAGTCAGCGAGGGGACGGCACGCGCGCCCTGCTGCGTCAGCGCCGGGCCGCCGAGCATGACGGGTCCGTCGTTCGGCGGGCCATAGGCATGGTCCGGACTGTGACATGACGCGCAGGACATCTTGCCCGACGACGACAGGCTCGGGTCATAAAACATCTCCCGGCCAAGCTGCGCCATCGCGGAAAGCGGCGCGACAGGGCGGCGGACGAGATGGATCGGATGTGGGTTTTCGCCAGGCAAACCTTGCGGTTCAGCCGCGAAGACAGCGCCGGCCCAGAGGCCGGCGCTGAAAAGCCACAAGAGTGTGCGGCTGTGCATATGCTCTATCGCTCAGTGGCCCCAGCCATTCGACGGCGAGCTCGAAACCACGGTGCCCGTCGTCGGATCGAGGATGAGCTTGCGGATGCCGTCGCGATCAACGTCCTGACCGAAGTCAAACATGTCGTCGATCGGACCGGCGCTGGCGTCGAAGGAGCCCCCACCGAGACGCTCGCCCTTCAGCCAGTTGTCCTCGATGAAGCGCACCACGGAGGCCTGCGAGATCCGCTCGTGGCTGACGTAGTTCGGCTTGGCGTAGGGCGAGATCACGATGAACGGAACGCGCACGCCGGGACCGCAGCGCCCGTTAACGGGAGTACCGTTGACGCCGTTGGGCTGAGTGCCGGTACCGCATTTGCCGGGACCGTTTAGCTGATCGGCCGTAGCATTGTAGGACGAGCTCGTGGGCGTGGCATAGGCGTGGTCGTACCAGCCGTCCGAGTCGTCATAGGTGATGATCACAGCGGTGTTCTTCCAATCAGGCTGCTGCTGCAGGAAGTTGATCAGAGTAGTGGTTCCCTCCTGCTCATCGAGCGGATCGGAGTTGCCCGGGTGAGCGTCCTGGAAGGCTGCCATCTTGACGTAGGAGACCGACGGATAATTGCCGGCCTTCACCGACGCGTAGAAGTCGTTCAGGTCATAGGCATGATTGGCGGGGTCCGCCGTTCCGCCATTGTGCACCGTGCTGTAGCCGATCGCCTCGGTAGAACTCGGACGGGCATGGGTCGGGTTGGCGGTCGACGCGAAGTACTGGAACCACATATGGTGCGGCGTGTAGTCGGTGATGTTGGCGCCGATGATGGTTGAAGCCGTGGTGCGCGTGCAGCCGGTGGAGCCGTTGGCGTTGACCGTTTGCAGGTTGAAACCGCCCGCGAACGAACCCCAGGTGAGATGGGCCGTGTTGAGCAGATCACCGATGTTCTTGCTCGTCATCTGGACCTGGCTCGTGGTGCTCGAGCACGTGTCATAAGCGGGATCGGTATCGCCGTTCTGCGTGAAGCCGCCTTGGCCGTCGGGGATCATCGATGGGCTACCCACGATGGCCTTGGCGCCATTGGTCTGGCCCGAGAACACTTCGAGCGCGCCAGGGGTCGATGGACCATAGGTGCCGGTATAATTATTGTCGCTCATCGCGAAATGCTGAGCGTAGTTCCAAAAGGCGGTGACGGTGTTGCCATCGTAATAGCCCATCACCATGCCCTTGGTGCCGAAGGCGCCGGCGCCGCCTGCGGTGGCGTTGCCCGTGAACTCCGGGAACAGGTCGGCTGCGCCATTGTCATTGGCCTGCTGCTCCGGCGTATAGGAGTGGTTCTGACCAGCCGTATTCACCTGCGTGCGATCGATGCGGAACGGATTGGCGGCGCCGGCGCCGTTGGCGGGGTTGGTGAAGTTGCCGTTATTGTTGAGCAGATACGGATTCGCGGCCAGATTGTTTACCGCCGGCGTGTTGTGGGCCGCCTTGAAGACCGGCTCGCCCGGGGGATTGGTCGCGGTCGGGTAGGTGGCGAAGTAATGATCAAACGACCTGTTTTCGTTGAAGATCACCACGACATGCTTGATCGGGGTCGCGGTCTGCGCCTCGTTCTGCGGGCTACGGTGATGTCCGTCGTTGTCGTGCCGACCGAAGTCCGGTCCGCGGCCGAAATCCGGTCCGCGGCCATCGAAATCATCAGCGGCAACCAGACCGCTCCAGGCCACGGCAGCCGCGACACCGAACATCGCAGCCGTAGAAAGCAGATTCTTCTTCATCTTCATCTCGCCCCTTCAAAAAAAGTAAATTACGCGGGGCGAGTTATAATCAGCGGCAAATGACGGGCGTGTGTCGATTTGACGTCAGGTTGATCATCGGTGTTTGCAGCGGCCGAATTTCGCCGAACACATTGCTTCAGCAGCACTGCTTTATCCCCAGCTGAACAACCGTACGTAGCGTCTACACCAGATAACGCGATAAACAGCCTTGATTTTCAATGGGGATAACCGAACCTATGCGGTCACCTGGCGCAGAAACGTCCGCTCCTCCGCCAGGATGAACTTGTTTTCCTCGGCAAAACCAAAATTGGCCATGCTCTCGCTGTCGGTGCGAAGCCGTGCGCGATAGCTCTCATAGGCCGCGAGACTTTCAAAGGAAATCAGCGCGGAGGCGATATTGTTGGTGCCCTCATGCGGCATCCAGTAGCCGACGAGATCGCCGCCGCATCTCGGAATGATGATGAGCCAGCGCCTTGCATATTCCTCGAACATCGCGCGCTTGAACGGGTCGAGCTGGTAGCGGATGAAGACGGTGACAGCCACGAAAACCTCCTGTTTATGTCGCGCCAAAGCCTGCCGTCAGCGGGCCCGAAGCAGTTGAACGTGTGAATGAATAGCCGCTTGATCGACGTGGATGCTTCGTCTATGATCGAACTATGAAAGCAGGTCCCGATATCGCCATGGTCGCCTCGCTGGTCGGCGATCCCGGCCGCGCCAACATGCTGACCGCGCTGATGACCGGCCGCGCGCTGACCGCAAGCGAACTCGCGCACCAGGCCGGCATCACGCCGCAGACCGCGAGTTCGCATCTGTCAAAGCTGGAGGCCGGCGGCCTGATCGAACAGGAGAAACAGGGCCGCCACCGTTATTACCGCCTCACCGATCCCGACGTCGCCGGCGTACTCGAAGGCCTCGCGGGCCTGGCCGCCCGCGCCGGCCACATGCGGGTGCGTACCGGACCGAAGGATCCGGCGCTGCGCCGGGCGCGGGTTTGCTACGATCATCTCGCCGGCGATCTCGGCGTGCAGATGCTCGACAGCATGAAGCGGCAAAAATTGATCCGCCAGCACAAGCACGACATCGAACTGACCGCCGAGGGCCGGCGTTTCATGGCCAGCACCCTGCAGATATCGGCCGAGGCGCTGGCGCATCCGCGCCGCCCGGTCTGCAAGGCCTGCCTCGACTGGAGCGAGCGGCGCCATCATCTCGCCGGCACGCTCGGCGCGGCGCTGATGACGCGTTTCACCGAGCTGAAATGGGCCGCCCGCGATACCGTCCCCGGCAGCCGCGTCGTCAATTTCAGCCGCAATGGCGAGAAGCGATTCGCGGCCCTGTTCGGGGATGGCGAATAGCGGCGCTTTGAGCGCGGATCACTAACTTGTCGTCATGGCCGGGCAGTAGCGCGAAGCGCGTATTTCGCGCTAGATGACCCGGCCATCCCTGTCTTTATGCCCCGCTATGGAAGACGTGGATGCCCGGGACGAGCCCGGGCATGACGGAAATTCCTCTGGAGGCTTCGATGAACCGTGCTTTCCTT
>NZ_JBEKCZ010000252.1:0-7183 GCF_050014615.1 Bradyrhizobium sp.
TAATGTGCCGAGCCGCTGTCGCCGGAAAAGCGTTCGCCGATAAAGGGCTGGTGCATCATGCCGAACACCGGGGTGCCCTTGTGCAACAGCGCGATCAGCGTGCCCCAGATCGGAAAGCCCGAGATGAAGGATTTGGTGCCGTCGATCGGGTCCAGCACCCAGACATATTCGGCGTCTTCGCGCTCGCTGCCGAATTCCTCGCCGACAATGCCATGCTGCGGAAAATTGGCCTTGATCAGGCGCCGCATCACCGCCTCGGCGGCGCGGTCGGCCTCCGTCACCGGATCGAAATCGTGGGCCGTGCTTTTATTGTCGATGCTCAGCGACGTTCGAAAGAACGGCAGGATGGTTTCCCCGGAGGAGGTCGCGAGGCGGCCGATGAAGGCTGTAAAATCAATGACCGTCACGGCAATCCTTTGAGCAGTGGAGCGGGTGGAGAATGTTGGAGGTCCTGCGTAGCGCAATCCCGTGAATTGCGCACGGCTAACCCACCTTTATCAGATGCTTGCGCCCTTAATATTGAGCTTCCGAATCACCCCGCAGCGGGGCTGCATTTTCTGATGACAAGGTCGATCACGAATTTGAGAACATATCAGTAATGATACGGGGGTGAGGCTCGCTGGCTGTTGGAGATGCACGCAACCATATGAAATTATGTTGAAAAACCGTTAAATCGGGGTTTGGGAGCCGTCACCGAAGCCTGTGGACGGCCCAGCGGAAATGATTCAAAAAGCCTTGCAATTTGTGCAGCGCGGTCGCATATTGTTGCGGTGCGGTAGCGCTTTTGGCGTTATCGCTGCCCTCCTTGGGCGTTTCCTCCCTAGACTTGGGCCGCTTGCCAACGCAAGCGGCCCTTTTTTCTTGGGATTTTTTTGGAACGTTTCACGCCGCGTTCGCTTGTCTTGAAATTGTTATTTTCTTCTTGGAATTGTCATGTCGGGTTCGAGCTGTCGCGCACCCGAAAATGACCAGGCGAACTATTCCGCGGCGGCCTGAAACGGTCCGAGGTCGTCGAGCGGAACGGCGGCCAGGGCTTCGGCCAGCACCACGAAATCGGTGGCCACCTGCGCAAATCTTGTGCTGCGTTCGCGCCGCCGCTCATCCATGTAGATCGCCCGGTTGAGTTCGAGCTGGATCGTATGCAGTCCGGATGCCGGATTGCCGTAATGCTCGGTGATGAATCCGCCGGCATAGGGCTTGTTGCGTCCGACCGAGTAGCCGAGCCGGCTCATGGTTTCCTCGACCATGTCGGGGAGCACAGCGGCGCAACTGGTGCCATAGCGGTCGCCGATGACCACATCCGGTCGACGCGGCTCGTCCCGCGACACGCCGATCGAGGGCATCGAATGGCAATCCACCACCACCACGGTGCCGAACGCCTGATGCGCCTTGTTGATCAGCCGCCGCAGCGCGCGGTGATAGGGCTTGTAGAGCACCTCGATCCTCGCCATGGCATCGTCGACGGACAGACGCTCGCGATAGATCTCCTGTCCGTCGCCGACCACGCGCGGGATAGTGCCGAGGCCGCCGGCGACCCGCATCGACCGGGTGTTGGCGAAACTCGGCAATCGCCCTGAGAACATGCGCGGGTCGAGTTCGTAGGGCTCGCGGTTCACATCGACATAGGAGCGGGGAAAATTGACCCGGACCACCGGAAAACCGCGGTCGCTCAGGCCGCTGATCAGTTCGTCCATGAACGAATCCTCGGAGCGGCGCAGCGCCGGAAGATCGATCCGCGACGCGCTGAGGAATTCGTCCGGATAGACCGATCCGGAATGCGGCGAGTTGAAGATGATCGGTGCCCGCCACGCGGCCGGCTCTACGATCTCGAACGGGGGCGACAGTTCGCCATCAAACTGGGTCATCGTCGGGCGCCGTCCCTGGAATCCGCCGTTCTGAACACGCCATTCCTGCCAGAAAAACGGTGTTTTTATGCAAACTCATTGTCGGTAATCGCAACCCTTCTGCCAAGCGAAAAAAACAGCAAATCGGCTGGAACGCCGCTTGCGGTCCAAAAAGGCCCGCCTTCATTGATTCGCCGCGCGTTCCGGTCCACAAATAGCGCCGCGAACCGCAGGCCCGCTCCGACCGCTTTCACCCGAAATTTACCCTCTGTCGGGCTTAGTGAGTGGATTGATCCTCCAATCAGGATTCGACGACCAATCCCATGCACAAAATCCTCCTCGCCGAAGACGACAATGATATGCGCCGCTTCCTGGTCAAGGCGCTGGAAAACGCCGGTTTTCAGGTCTCTTCCCATGACAACGGCATGTCGGCCTATCAAAGGCTGCGCGAGGAGCCGTTCGAGATGCTGCTCACCGACATCGTGATGCCCGAGATGGACGGCATTGAGCTCGCGCGCCGCGCCTCCGAGCTCGATCCCGACATCAAGATCATGTTCATCACCGGCTTTGCCGCGGTCGCCCTCAACTCCGATTCCGAGGCGCCGAAGAATGCCAAGGTGCTGTCGAAGCCGGTCCATCTTCGCGAATTGGTCAGCGAAGTGAACAAGATGCTGGCGGCCTGAACGGGTCCCCGGCCGGCTTCTGTCGGCCCGGCTTTCGCTCGAAAACGCACGCCGGCATCCTTGCCTGCCCGCTTTGGAGCCGATATACGGACCGCACCCGTCGTTAAGGTTTCAGGGCGCGTAGCTCAGCGGGAGAGCACCTCGTTGACATCGAGGGGGTCACAGGTTCGATCCCTGTCGCGCCCACCATCCCGCCACAACAAGCCTTCGATCCCTTGAGCAAAGGCAGTTGTTTCGGCTGGCTCCTGGCGGTTTCAGCCGCGTCAGGGCAGGCCCCTTGCCTCGATTTCCCGGACCATCTCTCGCAGTGGCTCAGCCAGGCTTGCCCCGGCCGTATCGGCCTCCAGGACAGAAGGGAGACTGTCGCGATTTTTGAGCACCGTGACACGCGGGCAATGGGTGGCCGAGTGGCACAGCAGCTCCTTGAGTTTTTCGCCCTGCGCGACCAGACGTGGCGGGTCGTCGACCGACCAGGCCAGCAGGATCGGCGTCTCGATGTTCAGGATGCCGGGAAATGCCGACCGCTCCTCGTATTTGCCGGCGTCCATCCCGAAATACGACTTCTCGGTCGCGCCGGCATCCGCGCTGGAGCGGTAAATGCCGGACACCAGCACCGCCCCGGCGACGGCGGAGTCGCGCTCCTGAAATTCCGGGTGCGCCAGCAAACTGGCGACGTGAAATGCGCCGGTGGAAAAGCCGATGGTCACCACTTCGTCGGGACTTCCGCCGAACAGGTCGATGTTCTGGTGGACCCACGACAGCGCCGCCGCGACATCCCGGGCTCCGGATGGCCATGGATATGCCGGCGCCCGCCGGTAGCTGATCTTCACGCCGACCATTCCATTGCGCGCGGCAAAGCACATCGCCTCATCCTGCAGCGGGCCCGCGACATCGGTCGCCCCAGCGTCGCCGCTGAAACTGTCCCCCGTCACGAACAGCAGCACCGGACGCGGCGATGTGGCCTTTATATCGCCGGTGGCGACGTCGAGGATGTTCAGGTCGCTCTCGCCGTATTTGAGGCCGCGGGTAAACGACACGTTCGCGCATGATTTTGATTGATCCGGTCCGTCATCCGGCTTGTCGTTGTTCCCGACGGTATTCTCGACGGTATTCTCGACGGTATTCCTGGCATCATCCGGTGCGGGGCTTGAACCGTCGCTGACGAGTCCGGCCTTCAACAGGTGAGCGGCGAAGTCGGCCAGCCCGGGCTCCGAGCCATGCACCGATACGCCCGTGATTGACCTCAGCAACAAACAAAGCAGCAGGTATTTTGCCATCACGACCCATCTTCAAACTGCGCGCGGATCCCGTCGTCCATCGGCGCGCTGTCATCGGCCAAATTTCGGTCCGGGTTTTGTCGATTTGACGGCATAACCGCCTCGCAGGGAACTGTCCGTCCAATTCCCGGGCTGGTACAAGTAACAAAAGGGAAGAACGCCGATGATCACAGCCATTGTTCTCTATGATCTGCCGAAATCAATCGGACTTGAAGAGTGCCGCGAGCATTTCAGCAAGATCGCGCCCGATTTTCTCAAAGCCTCGGGCTTCGTCCGCAAGCAGTTCATCTGCCGGAAGGAGGGCGACGTCGCCGGCGGCGTTTACATGTGGGAAAGCCAGGCCGCGGCCGAGGCGTTCTACAGCGGTCCCTGGCGCGAGGGGATTCGCGCCCGCTACGGCAACGATCCGAGGATTCAATATTTCGAAACCGTCGCGCTCACCGACAAGGCGACGGGCAAGGCCGGCGCGATTTAGAGCGCGGACTCATTGGCCGGCGTGATGTGACCGACGCTATCCGATCAGTCCGTTCCGCTCTGTTTGTCGAACTTGCGGCGGGCCCGCTCGACTTGTTTGAGGTTTTCCGCTGCCCAGACCCATACCCCGCAAAAGGCTGCGCCAAGGGTCATGCCGAGCAGCGTTAGTTTGTATTCAACCTTTGGCGGCACGACCGGATGCACGGTCCTCTTGACCAGGCCGTCGCGTTCCATCTGGCGCAAGGTCTGCGTGAGCATTTTTTGGCTGATGCCCTCGACCAGTTCGCTCAGGCGCGTGAATCGCAGCTCGCCCTTTTCCGCCAACACTTCAAGGACCAGCATCGTCCACTTGTCGGCGACGCGGCCGATCAGGTCGTTGACCAGGGCTTCAATCCTCGGATCGAGGTCGTCGGGCGGAATGCGGGCGGCGTAATCCTTCGCCATCGCGATTTGCTGCGCGGTGAACTGCGAAATCTTCCGCATTTTCAATTACTCTCTTTTTGGTAAGTATAGAACTTTCAGGTGCCTTCTTTCGTTTGGAGAGTGTGACGCCTAGATTGCGACTGGGCAAGCCCGATCAACAAACTGCAAGGAGCCTCTCGTGAAACTGGAGAAAAAGACCGTCCTGATAACCGGTGGAACCAGCGGCATCGGCCTTGAGCTGGCCAGGCAGCTTTACCAGCGCGGCAACAAGGTGATCGTTACCGGCCGCGATCAGGCAAAGCTCGATGCGGTCAAGCGGGAGCTACCCGGCGTTCACACCTTCAACAGCGACGTGAGCGATCCCGTCGCGATAGCGGCGCTGCACGACAAATTAGTCGCACAATTTCCGGAGCTCGATACGCTCATCAACAATGCCGGGATCATGCGAAACCTGAATCTCAATAGGGATCGCGACCTGAACGACGTGACACGCGAAATTGAAATCAATTTGAGCGGGCCGGTGCGAATGGTCCAACAGTTCCTGCCGCACCTCAAGACCCGCAAGGGCGCGCTGATCGTCAATGTCTCTTCCGGTCTGGCCTTTGTCCCTCTCCCTGTGTCGCCGGTCTATTGCGCCACCAAGGCGGCACTTCACTCATTCACCCAGTCGCTGCGCATACAGCTCGACGGCACCAGCGTGACCGTGATCGAATTGGCTCCGCCCGCCGTCGAGACGCCGTTATTGCGCGGTGAGTTCGCAGAGGAGATGAAGGGGCAGAAGGGGATGGACGTGAAGGTGCTCGCCAAACGCGCGATCGCCGGTATCGAAGCCGGCCGGATGGAAATCCGCCCCGGCCTCAGCAACGTGCTGAAGGCGATGAGCCGGATCGCACCCCAATTCATGCTCAGGCAGATGGCGAAGATGGCCAAGCCAGGGGTTGCCGGATCAACCCTCACGGCGTGACATCCGCTCGCCGCACCGCTTGCGGCGCGGTTGCCTGTTTCCAGGTCGAATTGGCGACATGGACCGGCGAGAACGGCGGCCGCTCCACATATTTTCCGTCGCCCTTCTCGGCGCGCAGATCGCCTTTGGCAAAGGCGATCCTGCCGCGCGACAGCGTGGCGACGGGCGCGCCGGTGCAGGCATATCCCTCGAACACGTTGTAATCGATCCGGCTCACCTGGCTTTTGGCGCTGATGGTCTTGCTGGCGGAGGGGTCCCACACCACGATATCGGCGTCGGAGCCGATGCCGAGCCGTCCCTTGCGCGGATAGATGTTGAGGATGCGGGCGATATTGGCTGAGGTCACCGCGACGAACTCTTCCTTGGTCAGCCGGCCGCTGTTGACGCCTGCGGTCCACAGCAGGGGCATGCGGTCTTCGAGCCCGCCGGTGCCGTTGGGGATTTTTCGGAAATCGCCGAGCCCAAGACGCTTCTGTTCTGTGGTGAACGCGCAGTGGTCGGTCGCGACCACCTGCAGCGAGCCGGACTGCAGCCCGGCCCACAGACTGTTCTGGTGCGCCTTGTCGCGGAACGGCGGCGACATCACCCGGCGGGCGGCATGGTCCCAGCTTCTGTTTTCGTATTCGTCCGCGTCGAGCAGCAGATGCTGGATCAGCGGCTCGCCATAGACCCGCTTGCCGCCGGCCCGCGCCCGCGCGATCGCCTCGTGTGACTCGCGGCAACTGGTATGGACGACATAAAGCGGCACGCCGGTCATGTCGGCGATCATGATGGCGCGGTTGGTGGCCTCGCCTTCGACCTCGGGCGGCCGCGAATAAGCGTGGCCCTCGGGGCCGGTGACGCCGCGTTCCAGCAGCGCTTCCTGCATACGGGCGACGACGTCGCCATTCTCGGCATGTACCAGCGGCAGGGCGCCGAGATGGGCGCAGCGCGCAAACGAGTTGTAGAGCTCGTCGTCATTGACCATCAGCGCGCCTTTATAGGCCATGAAGTGCTTGAAGGTGTTGATCCCGTAGGTCTTGACCACGATCTCCATCTCGTCGAACACCTGCTTCGACCACGACGTCACCGCCATGTGGAAGCCGTAGTCGGAGGCCGCCTTCTCTGATTTGCGCCGCCAGTCCTGATACGCCGCCAGCATCGATTGGCCGGGATCGGGAATGCAGAAATCGACCACCATGGTGGTGCCGCCGGTCAGCGCGGCCTTGGTGCCCCATTCGAAATCATCAGATGATACGCTGCCCATGAAGCCCAGTTCGAGATGGGTATGCGGATCGATGCCGCCCGGCATCAAATAGCAGCCGCCGGCGTCGATCACCTCGGCGCCGGAGGGTGCCGCGAGCGACGGACCGAACGCAACGATCGTCTCGCCCTCGACCAGGACATCCGCGCGCCACGAATGATCGTGGTTCACCACAGGGCCGCCGCGGATCAGGATCGTCAGGGCATCTCCGTTTAGATTCTTGCCAACGCGGCCAAACACGGCATTGCGCGTGGGCGCCGCCGGCTTTTCCCCCG
>NZ_JBEKCZ010000253.1:0-7414 GCF_050014615.1 Bradyrhizobium sp.
CGCGATCGCTCCGCCGCCGACAGGCGGCAGCGCCAGCGCTTGATCTTGCCGGACCAGTCGTTGACCAGGGTCGAAAACGCCGCGTAGCTCGATCGCACGCTGGCATCGATGGCGGTGTCGGCCGCGGCCTCGACCAGTTCGACGCCGCCCGGTCCCTCGATCCGCTGCGCAAAGTCGCCGGAGGTGCTGCGCCCGGCATCGACGACCAGGAACATGACCCGCCGCACCCTCACCGCCTGCCGCTCGGTCATCGGCTCGAACGGGCGCTGCGCCGCCAGCATGCCGATGCTGAACCCGGACAGGCCGTAATTGTCGACCAGGCCGCCATCGAGCAGCTTCACATAGCGCATCGAGCCGTCGTGATAATGCGCGGTGGCTTCCGCGAACGATCTCAACAATGGTTGCGCATCCGGGTCGTGGCGGGCGCGCTCGATCCATGCCGGCAATTGCGTCGCACAGCCGCCGGGATAGGTCTCCAGCACGATCGGCGCGAAGGCGAGCGGCACCGCCGCCGAGGCCGCGACCGCCTCAGCGACGCGGTAGGACCGGATGTCGCTGCACAGGGCATCGAAGGCGGTCTTGCCGAACACGAACGGCGTGCGGTTATAGATGTCGGAAGCGTTGATCCAGACCCGCGGCCGCCGCTCCTCTCGGAAAACGTCGAACCGTGCGCCATCGAACAGATTGCGGTCGAGCCAGTTGGTGAACTGGCTGTCGTTGACGCCGCCGCCCAGCGCGCGGCCGATATTGCCGAGCGACAGCTGGGTATTGAGCGCTTCCTCGGCGTTGCGCAGCAGGAAACGCTCGCGGAAGTCATCCAGCGCCGCGCGTTTCTTGAGACCGAAATAGGCCGCCGTGACCGAGCCGCCGGACACGCCGGAGATGAAGTCGACGCGGTCGAGCAGCGTTTTCGCCTGGTCGGAACCGGACCGGGAACGGTCGAGCTCTTTCAGCACCCCGAAAGAAAAAGCCGCCGCACGCGAGCCGCCCCCGGAGAACGACAGCGCCAGCAGCAGATCGTCGTCGTAGCTTGCGACCTCGCGTCCAAAATTATTGTCGGTGAGCGCGGTGCCGAGCGGCGCATTGCCGGGCAGATTGTAGACCGTCGCGCATCCGGCGAGAATGCCCGCAAATGCGACGGCCGACACCGGTAGAACCCACGCCCGCATGTTCGACGCCCGCACGCAACACTTTCGTCGCGGGCCCCGCCCCGCGACTTCTAGTCTATCATGAACAAGGTGGCGCCGGCATGGCCGTGCCGGCGGTGCGCCAACAGGGTTAACGTCGCAACGCCGCGTTCATACCCGCCTGCTCGCGAGCAAGGCTTGCACGATCTCTTCCCATTCGGCGTCGAGAGCGCCGGTCGCAGCCGGTTTGCCGGCCTTTCGATACCAATAGCCGGCGTTGCCGATATCGCCTTCGACCCGGTGCAGGTAGGCGTGGACCCACGCCGCTTCCGAGGTCTCTTCATCCTGGGCGATGCCGTGTGCTTGGTCCCAGTTGCCTTTGGCCGCCCACCACAACGCCGCCAGCGGCGCGTCTAGATTCGACGCAGGCTCGGCGCCGGACAGGCTGGCTTTGAAGTCGGTGACGTTCACCACCATTTCGCCGGCGTGAACCGGCCCGCCGCCTGCTCGATCACCTCGCCCAGCGAGAACAGCGTCTCTTCATCGAACGGGCGGCCGATCAGCTGCAGGCCGAGCGGCAGACCCTGGCTGTCCTTGCCGGCGGGGACCGCGATCCCCGGCAGTCCCGCCATGTTCACGGTCACCGTGAAGATGTCGTTGAGATACATCTCGACGGGGTCGGCGCCCTTCTCGCCGATGCCGAACGCTGCCGATGGCGTCGCCGGCGTCAGGATCGCGTGGACGCCTTTGGCAAAGCAATCCTCGAAATCCTTCTTGATCAGGGTACGGACCTTCTGCGCGCGCAGATAATAAGCGTCGTAATAGCCGGCCGAGAGCACATAGGTGCCGATCATGACGCGGCGGCGGACTTCGGCGCCAAAACCCTCGGCGCGGGTGTTTTCATACATTTCGCCAATGCTGCGACCCGGTACGCGCAGGCCGTAGCGCACGCCATCATAGCGCGCCAGATTCGACGAGGCCTCCGCCGGTGCCACGATGTAGTACGCCGGCAGGGCGTATTTGGTGTGCGGCAGCGACACCTCGACCAGTTCCGCGCCGGCCGCCTTCAGCCATGCCGCGCCCTCGGTCCAGAGCTTTTCGATTTCCGCGGGCATGCCGTCGAGGCGATATTCGCGGGGAATGCCGATCTTCATGCCTTTGACGGACTGTCCGATCGCGGCCTCGTAATCCGGCACCGCGCGATCGACCGAGGTGGTGTCCTTGGGATCGTGACCGGCCATCGATCGCATCAGGATCGCGGCATCCCGCGTGGTGCGGGCGATCGGGCCGGCCTGATCGAGCGAGGAGGCAAACGCCACGATGCCCCAGCGCGAGCAGCGCCCATAGGTCGGCTTGATGCCGACGGTCGCGGTGAACGCCGCCGGCTGGCGGATCGAGCCGCCGGTATCGGTCGCGGTCGCGCCCATGCAGAGCTGCGCCGCCACCGCCGAGGCCGAGCCGCCGGAGGAACCGCCCGGCACCAGCGTGGTATTGGCGCCGTCGCGCCGCCACGGATTGACCACCGGGCCGAAGCAGGAGGTCTCGTTCGACGAGCCCATCGCGAACTCGTCATTGTTGAGCTTGCCGAGCATCACGGCGCCGTCGCGCCAGAGCTGCGAGGTGACCGTGGATTCATAAGGCGGGATGAAATCGCGCAGGATTTTCGAGCACGCGGTGGTGCGCACGTCCTGGGTCGCGAACAGGTCCTTGATCCCGAGCGGAATGCCGGCGAGCGGACCGCCCTCGCCTTTTGCGATCTTCACATCGACCTCGCGCGCCATGGCCCGCGCCCGATCCGGCGTTTCCAGCACAAAGGCATTGAGCGCGCGCGCGGCCTCGATCGCCGACAGATGCGCATCGGTCAGTTCAAGCGACGTGAAGGATTTGTTCGCGAGGCCAGCTTTGGCCTCGGCGATGGTCAGCGATGTCAAATCGGTCATTTATCAACCGGGCTGCAGAAGAACGGAGACAGCGTCTTGTCGTTGGCCGGGTCGTCGCGGCGCTTCTTGTCGTCGGCTTCCAGCTGATCGAGCACAGCGTCCATGGCCTTATCGGGATCGGCCGCCTTGCCCTGGCGCTCCATCGCATCGAGATAATTCATGTAGGCCGCATAGGCCTTTTCATCGTCGCAGAGCATGCACATCGGATTTCCCGTCTCGAAGACAGAGCCTTAAGTTTATTCCACGACTTTCGGCACCAGAAAGAAATGATCCTGGGTCTCCGGCGCATTCCTGACCACATCGTCGGCGATCTCGCCGTCAGTGACCACGTCGGCGCGCTTTTTCATTTCCATCGGCGTCACCGAGGTCATCGGTTCGACCCCCTCGACATTGACTTCGGACAGCTGCTCGACAAAGGCCAGCATCGCGTTCAGCTCGCCCTGCAGATGCGGAATCTCGGCTTCGGTGACCGCGATCCGCGCAAGATGCGCAATACGGCGAACGGTGGCGGCATCGACGGACATTATGTAAGGGCCTCTAAGGCAGAATTCAGCCCGCCGTATAGCAGAGGGTGGTTTTGTGCCGCAACCGCGGGCTCCCTACCCCGCCATCCGGCTGAGCCGCGCCAGCGCAGCACCAGCCAGCGCCCGGGTCAACTCCGCCGCCGGCATCTCGCGGCCGAGCCGCACCGCCTGCCCGGCCCATAGATTGGTGAAATCGACCTTGCCGAGCTTTTCCGCCGCGACCTTCAGGGGGCCCAGGCCGGTCGCGGCATGCGGAAACGCCGGCGCATCCGGCGAGATCGGGCCAACCTCGCGCATCACCCGGTTGGCAACCCCGCGCGCCGGCCGACCGGTCATGACGTTGGTAATGACGGTGGAATCATCCCGCGCCTGGGCCAGTGCCACCCGTGCCGGCGCGATCACCCTCGATTCCGGGCAACGCAGATAGGCGCTGCCGATCTGCACGCCGGACGCTCCCAGCGCGAACGCCGCCGCGATGCCCCGCCCATCGGCGATGCCGCCGGCCGCGATCACGGGAACCTTCACGGCATCGACCACCTGCGGCACCAGCGCGAAGGTGCCGGGCTGCCCGGCAATATCCTCGGTCAGGAACATGCCGCGATGGCCTCCTGCTTCGGCGCCCTGCGCGATGATGACGTCGGCGCCGTGCTCCTCGAGCCAGATCGCCTCTTTCACAATGGTCGCGGACGACACCACGATGCAACCGGCGGCCTTGACGCGAGCGAGCAGCGCCGGATCCGGCAGGCCGAAATGGAAACTGACGATCTCGGGCCTGAGCTCCTCGACCAGCTCGCACATCGCGGCATCGAACGGCGCGCGGTTGGCGGCGTTGACCGGCGCCGCCGGGTCTAGCCCCAATTCTTTATAATAAGTTCCGAGCCGCTGCTTCCACCCGGCTTCGCGCGCCGGATCGGCTGCGACCGGCCTGTGACAGAAGAAATTCAGGTTGACCGGCGCCGACACGCGCTGGCGGATGATGTTGATCTGCTCGCGCGCCTTCTCCACCGACAGCATCGCACAGGGCAACGAGCCGAGCGCGCCACCCTGCGCCGCCGCGATCACCAGTTCCGCATCCATCACCCCCGCCATCGGCGCCAATACGATGGGAAATTCGGTCTTGAAAAGATCGATCAATCGGCGGTCCGGCCACATGGTCTGCTCGCTTGAAGATGGATGGGGGATTGGCAGGCGTCGTTGCCGCAGCCGCGGCAAACCTAGCACCCCGGGAGGCGGGAAAGCTATGCAATGCGCTGCTGCCTGGCCATCCAGCGCCGCAGCGCCACAACGGCCCAGATCGCCTCGACCAGCCCGAACGGCCAGGCGCCCTGCAGAAATCCATAAATGGACCCCAGCGCGCAGGCCACCGCAAATACGAGGATGAACCAGGGGCTGCGGTCTTCCAGCGCGTAGCTCACCAGCATCGCCGTGACCGCAAACAAACCAAACAGTGTCAGCCCGTCCATTTCATCCGCCCTTCTCCCGCTTTGCACGCCTTGCCGCCCGCGTGGTATGCGGGGCCATGCCGGCTCTCATCCTACCGCTGATCGACGCTGCCGCGCACTGGCCGGAACGCGGCGCGCTGGTGGGGCTCGATTTGGGCACCAAGACCATCGGCGTCGCCGTGTCCGATCCCGATCGCCGGCTCGCGACCGGCGTCGAGACCATCCAGCGCAAGGCCTTCAAGGCCGATGCGGCGCGCCTCATCGCCATCGCGGCCGAGCGCCATGCCGTGGGCTTTGTGCTGGGGCTGCCCATCAATATGGATGCCAGCGAAGGCCCGCGCGCGCAATCGACCCGCGCTTTCGCCCGCAATTTTTCCGGCCTCACCAAATTGGCCATCGCGCTGTGGGACGAGCGGCTCTCCACCGTGGCGGTGGAGCGCGAACTGATCGGGATGGACATGAGCCGCGCCCGGCGCGCGGAGGTGATCGACGAACATGCCGCGATTTTCATCCTGCAGGGGGCGCTCGATCGGCTGGCAAATCCGCGCGACATGCGCTGACGGCGTACTGACACGCTAGCTCGGCCCCGCCAGCAAATAGGTCTGCACCACCGCGGCGAAGTTGTTGAGGCCGTGCAGAATGATGGTCAGCCATGTCGATTGGAAGCGGTAGCGGAGATAGCCGAGCAACAGGCCGATCGAAAACACTTCGCCAAAGAAATACCAGTCGTATTGCAAATGCAGCGCCGTCCACACCGCCGATGACAGCAGGATGGCTCCGACGGGCCCGAGAAACGACTCTGACCAGCCGCGGTAGAGAAAGCCGCGCGCGAACAATTCCTCGGTGATCGGCGCCGCGACGCAGAACGCGATCACCAGAAGCCATAATGCGCCATCGGCGCGCGCCGATTTCAGCACGTCGATCATGAATCCGGGCGTGGCGTCACGGCCCGTCGCGCGCGACAGCAGGTCCCACCCCAGCACCAAAATAACGAGAGCCCCGACCCCGATTACGAGGTTGGTCCATGTGGTGCCGCGCAGTGCGAGATAATCGGCGAACGGCGTGCGCGACAGGCGGATGGCGAGCCACAGGGCGGCGACAACAGCGGGCAACCCCGTGATCACGGAGAGCGAAATCGTCAGGCCGCCGCTGAGCACCTGCGTCGCGGAAGCCACATCGATCGGTCCGTCCTGCCGCAATACAAACCAGGCCACGACCGCTAGCTGTCCCACAAACATCGCGGCGAACACGAACAGGCCCCACAGGGTGGTGCCCCAGAACTTCCAGATACGGGGCGGAGGTGGGACGGCAACGGCCGGCGTCAGCGGACTTGCGGGATCGAGGGAATCCATCAATTGGCTTTCAGGTTTTAGATTTTCGTCATGCCCGGACTTGAACCGGGCATCCATCACGCTTCACAAGATTCTCTTGTCGAGATGGATTGCCGGGTCAAGCCCGGCAATGACACTTGGATTGATATTCACGGCAGCGCCCGCTCCAGCAAGCCCCTGACATCGTCGTGGCCGAGATCGACCGCGCCGTACATGCTGGCGTGATTCCCGGCAAGCCGTGTGGCCGCGAACAATTGCGCGTGGCGGGGCGATACTTGATTGAGCGCGGCTGAGGCTGCGAGCAGCGCCAGTCTCTCCACCGCCAGCCGCGCCACCCGCTCGCCATCCGGTCGACGGAAAGTCTTGCCGATGAACGCGACCGCCTCGGTTGCGCCCGGCAAACCCCTGGTTTCCTCGGCCAGACCGCGCAATACCGCCAACGCCGCGTCCGCCTCGCGCGACAACGCGCGCAATACATCGAGGCACATCACATTGCCGGAACCTTCCCAGATCGCATTGACAGGGGATTCCCGGTAATGCCGGGCCAGAATGCCCTCCTCGACATAGCCATTGCCGCCGAGGCACTCCATCGCCTCGTAGAGGAAACCCGGCGCGCTTTTGCAGACCCAGTATTTGATCGCCGGCGTCAGCAACCGCATGTAGGCCGCCTCCTTTGGATCATCCGGCGCCCGGTCGAATGAACGGCACAGCCGCATCACCAGCGCAATCGAAGCCTCGACATGCAGCGCCATATCCGACAGCACCGCCTATGCAGCGCATGCGCGAGCCCCGAGCGCATCAGGCCGGCGGAGGCGATCGCGCAGTCCTGCCGCGTCAGCTGCACCATCTGGATGATGGTGCGGATACCCTTGCCCTCGTCGCCCACGCGCACCGCATAGGCGCCGTTGAATTCGACTTCCGAAGAGGCATTGGAGCGGTTGCCGAGCTTGTCCTTGAGGCGCTGGAATGCGATCGCGTTGACCGATCCATCCGGCGCAAAGCGCGGCATGAAGAAGCATGTCAGCCCCTGATCCGCCTGCGCCAGCACCA
>NZ_JBEKCZ010000254.1:0-7093 GCF_050014615.1 Bradyrhizobium sp.
CGCGGATGGATGCTGCCGAGTTCCAGCGCCACCCGCTCGGCGATCACCCGCTTCTCGCTGCAGGTATGGACGAACAACAGGTATTTCTGCCGGTTCTCGAAAAACCGGAAATTGCCTCTGGGGTCGCGCTTCTCGGGCGGCACTTCAAGCCCGCGCGGCGGCGCCACCCCGCCCGGCATCGAGGCTGCAATAAAGGCCTGGATGCGATCCAGCGTATCGATGGTGATGCGCTTGCCCTCGCGCAGCCGGTGCACCAGCTTGCCATCATTGACCGCGCGGCGACCAAAGGTCGATTCCGCCATGTCGGCCTGGCGGCAGAATTCGGAGATCTGGCTCAGGATCTGGTCGTTTTTCATCGGGGGATGTGAAGGTAAGGATTTGGGACGGCAGTGGGCAGCGGCAGATGGCGAGGGTGTCCTACCATCATCTGCCCACCCGCGCTAATCCCTCATGGTGCTTCTGCGCGCGTCTTGCTTTTCCGGCCTTGTGCTGGGCAGCCACGACAGACGTCATACCCCACGAAAGCGGGGGATGGAGTACGCCGCGGCTTCTCGATTCCATTCCAACGGCTCTGGAATACTGGATCGCCCGCTTTTCGCGGGCTATGACGAGAGGTGGGCGAAGCCGACACTTTCAGTTTCGAATTTCAACGGCCTGTCGCAATCACGCCTCCGAATTCCCGCCGCCCCACGACGCGGATTTTGCCTTCAACATCCGCCCCCGTTCTCCCATATCACCAGCAGCTATGCCGGCAAGGGCGTGGCGCGATACGTCTGGTAAACGGCACTAACAGGCACTTGCGGGAACGTCAGATCGAGGCCGCCAACGCCTGATGGCACTGGCGGCCCCGCTCCCATTACATCACCTGCCGAACAATCCGCGCGCCATGCCGCCAAGGAATTGCCCCGGTCCGGCAAGTCCGCCGCCTCCGCCGCCCCTCTGGCCGCCACCGGAACGGCGACGGCTCGGCCGATCGTCGGAATCGTCGTTCGAGCCGGTCTGCGTCGTCGCAACGATTTCCGTCAACAGCGCCTTGTGCTGAAGCTTGTTGAGGTAGCCGGTGCTGGGATAACCGCGAGCGGCCTGCCAGCGCGTGATGACGGCGCGGGTCGATTCATCGAACTTGCCGCTGACCTTGGTGTCGAAGCCGAGACCGGTGAGCCGGCGCTGCACGTCGCGGCGCTGGTTGCGGTCGAGACCGATCTGATCCTCGGTCAGCTGGTTGGCTTCCTCGTTGAAGGTCGCGGGATCGATGCCCACGGTGAGGTTGCGGGTCGTGGTGCTCGGACCGTTCTCAAGCGACGCGATGCGCGACAGCGCGATCGACTTGAATTGCCCGTTGGGATAGTTGGTCAGATAGGCGTTCAGCTCTTCGGGCTTGTTGGAATCCTTGATCGAGCGCCAGAACTCGAGTTCGACGTCCGAAGCGGAGTTGACCGTGGCGGCCGGCGTGTTCGAAGCAACCGCGGCCGGAGCACCGGCGGGCGCCGCAGCCGGGTTGAGATAGACGGCGCCGATCAGATTGGTGTGGCCCCAGGGCAGTTGCCCCTTGTTGGTCTCTTCGTTGACCTGGGCGCGAACCTGCGTCATCGCCTGCTGAATCTCGACTCCCGGCTGGGTGATGTTGGCCATCAGCGCCCGGGTAAACGGACTGTTGGTACCTTCCTGGCCATCCAGCGCGGTTTGCCCGGGACCGGTCGCAAAGGCGATCAGGGTACCTTCGCCGGAGCTCATTTCGGCCAAACCCTTCTGGACGGATACGCTGCGCGTGCCTGCCGAATTCTTGATGTTGGCGGCAAACGGGTTGTCGCGGCAGGCATCGAGGAATACCAGCTTGACCTTGGCGTCATTCATGGTCTGGTCGAGGGTCACATCGATATTGATCGCATTGCCGAGCTTGACATCCATTTCGGATTTGATGTCGGCATCGACCGGCAGCAGGTAGTTGGTGCCGCCAACGGCGATGCCATGGCCGGCATAGAAGAACACCGCCATATCGGCGCCCTGGGTCTTCTTGCCGAATTCGAGCAGCCGCTCGGTCATCTTGTCGCGGGTGAGGTTGATGCCTTCAACGACATCGAAACCGGCGTTCCGCAGCACGCCCGCCATGGATTTGGCATCGATCGGCGGGTTCGGAAGCGGCGTCACGTTCTTGTAAGCGCCGTTGCCGACCACAAAGGCGACACGCTTGTCGGCCTTGGCGGCGTTCGCACTTACCAGCATACCTACCACTGACAATGCTATGATCAGGAAACGCATGGCCCATATCCCCCTTATTATTTGATGTCCCGTATCGTTCGGCTTTCGAATGTTGCTTCGGTTCAAACACACCGTCGTGAACACAATCCCGGCGCCGTTTGATTGCGCGGGCATAATCTAATCCGTCGGCGGCCGCCGACTGTGACGCAGATCACCTTCGATTTCGATTCCGTGGCAAACCAAACCGGACGCCGTCCCAACCGGCGACGCGGCGAATCCGGAATTCCCTGAGCATTCATCCCGAAGCCGGAGCTTACAAGATGCCAGGCTTGCAAGAAGCAATAATTCGGCCAGCACCGAAAAAAGCACGGCTACCGGCTTGGGCGGGATCGAGGCAACGTCAGAGCGACGGGTCCGCGTGATCCAGGTCACGTACTTCTGGCCCGGTGTCGGGTTAGTTCGAACCCTCAACACCAGCAAAGGGGACCACGATGCGCAAACTTTTTCTGACGGCCACGGTTCTATTGATGTCGGTCGCGGCTCACGCCGATCCTTCCTTTCAGGTCGCGGCCGATGATCCAGCGCCCGCCGCACCAGCCGTCACCGCAGCGGAACCGGCAAAAGCCACCGAACCGGCAAAGGCCGTCGAGCCGGCACCGGTTGCGGAAGCAAAACCGGTCGAGATCGCAAAGCCGAAGCCGCGCGCGGAACGCCGCGAGAGCGACGAGCACAAAGCCCGCCGGATCGCTGCGAAGTACGGCGTCTACTGGTAAGCCCGCGCCTAGCGCGGCAGCCATCCCGTAACATGGGTTGTGCAGCGCAGCATGATCGTTAGAACGGCGTTTTCCGTGAGGTGCGCCGCGTGACTGATCTCAATGCCGATGACTGGGTTTCCTCGAGCCATCGGCCGATGGGCTTTCCGGAATTTGTGGTCGTGATCGCTTCGATCATGGCGCTGAATCCGCTGGCCATGGACATGATGCTGCCGGCGCTGCCCAACATCGCCTCGGCCTTCCACATCACGATCGCCAACAGGCCGCAGGCGGTGCTGTCGACATTCCTGATCGGCTTCGGCATCGGCCAATTCATTATGGGACCGCTATCCGACCGTTTCGGCCGGCGGCCGGTGCTGATCGACGGCATGGCGCTGTATTGCATCGCCAGCGTGCTGGCGATTACGGCGTCGTCGTTCGAGACCCTGCTGCTGGCGCGCGTGCTGCAGGGGCTTGGCACCTCGGCTACCCGCGTGATTGCGACCTCGATCGTGCGCGACTGCTATGCCGGCCGCCGCATGGCCAGCGTGATGTCGCTGGCGATGATGGTGTTCATCGCCGTGCCCGTGATCGCGCCGTCGCTGGGTCAGGCGGTGATGCTGCTGACGCAATGGCGCGGCATCTTCATCGTGCTGATGCTGTACGGCGCGCTGGCGCTGATCTGGAGCGCGCTGCGGATGCCGGAAACCTTAGCCGTGTCCGAACGCAAGTCGCTGGCGATCCGCGACGTGCTCGGCGCCTTCCGCCAGACCGTGACCAACCGGCAGACCCTGGGTTATGCGCTGGCGGCCGGCGGCGTGCAGGGTTCGCTGTTCGCGTTCGTGTTCTCGTCGCAGCAGGTGTTCACCGAAATCTACGGGCTCGGCCGCTATTTTCCGCTGGCGTTCGCGGCGATCGCGATCGGCGTCGCCGTCGCCGGCTTTCTCAACGCCCGCTTCGTCGGCCGCATCGGCATGCGGGTGATCTCGCATGGCGCGCTGGTCGGCTTCGTGGCGGTGGCGGGGATCATGCTGCTGGCGGTGAAACTGCAGATGCTGCCGCTGCCGCTGTTCCTGGCGCTGGCGGCGCTGATGATGTTCGCGTTCGGGCTGATGTTCGCCAATTTCACCTCGCTGGCGATGGAGCCGCAGGGCCATATCGCCGGCACCGCTTCGTCGTTGTACGGCTCGATCACGACGCTGCTCGGCATCGGCCTCGGCATCACGATCGGCCAGGACTACGACGGCACGCTGCTGCCGTTTGCGACCGGGTTTTTCCTCTGCACGCTGGCGTCGCTGGCGGTCGTGCTGGTGGTGGAAAAGGGCCGGCTGTTCCAGCCGCACAACAGTCGTAGCGCTGCCCCGGCGCCTTGATCTGCCTCAAGGATGTCGCTTCGGCAACGGTGCTAGCTTGAACCGAAATCGGAGGATAGCGCGATGAGTTCACCAAAACTGGAAGTCCCGGCCGCCGTGCGAGAGATGGCGGAGAAAACCATAGAACAGGCCGAAAAGGCCTTCGGCATGTTTCTGGAAGCCGCCAACAAATCAATTAGCGCGATTCCGCATCCGACGACGGAAATGTCAAAGAAGGCGCTGTCGTTCACCGAACAAAATATGAAGGCTGCGTTCGATCACGCCAAGAAGGTGGTTCAAACCACCGATCTGCAGGAAGCCATGCAGATTCAGTCGGAGTTTCTCAAAAGTCAGTTCAACCAGGCCAGCGAGCAAATCAAGAAGATAACCGAAGAAGTCATGTCGGCGGCGAAGGGGGCGGCCAAGACATAAGTTCCAGGCGACCGGGGCGGCACGACGCCGCCCAGCGACAGCGCGTGCTATCTCCCCCACACTTCCTTTGCGACATCGACCGCGAGCTTGAGCTTGGCCCACTGCTCTTCCTCGGTGAGGATGTTGCCTTCTTCGGTGGAGGCGAAGCCGCATTGCGGCGATACCGCGAGCTGCTCCAGCGGCGCGTATTTGGAGGCCTCCTCCAGCCGGCGCTTGATGTCGTCTTTTTTCTCCAGCGTACCGCTCTTGGAGGTAATGACGCCGACCACCACGATCTTGTTGCCCCTGGGCAGATAGCGCAGCGGCTCGAAACCGCCGGCGCGCTCGGAATCATATTCGAGGAAATAGCCGTCGTAATTGGTGCCGGCCAGCATGGTCTCCGCCACCGGCTCGTAGCCGCCCGACGAAATCCAGGTCGAGCGGAAATTGCCGCGGCAGACATGGGTGGTGATGACCATGTCGGCCGGCCGCTCGGCGATCGCGTAATTGATGATGCGGGCGTAGATCTGCTGCAGATTGTCGGCGTCCTCACCGCGCGCGCGCACCTTGTTGAGCTCGTCCTGCGAGCACAGATAGGCCCACACGGTGTCGTCGAACTGCAGATAGCGGCAGCCGGCGTCATAGAACGCCTTGACCGCCTTGCGATAGGTCTTGGCGAGATCCTCGAACAACCCCTCGATGTCGGGATAGACCTCTTTCGAGATCGACTTGCGGCCGCCGCGGAAATGTAGCACCGCCGGCGATGGGATCGTCATCTTCGGCGTCACATGGGCGACGTCGCATTGCTTTTTCAGAAACTTGAAATGCGCCAGCATCGGATGATCGTCGGGGAAGTCGAGCTTGCCGATCACCCGCACCGCTTCGTGCCGGGTCTGGATGCCCGCGAACTGGATGCCCTCGTCGGGGTGAAACAGTTCGCAGCCGGTCAATTGGCTGAGAAAGTCGAAATGCCACCAGGAGCGGCGGAACTCGCCGTCGGTCGCAAGCTTCAGGCCGACCGAGGCCTGCTTGTGGACGATCTTCTCGATTTCCATGTCCTCGACCTTGCGCAGGTCGTCGGCCGAAATCTCGCCCTTCTCCCGCCTGGCGCGCGCTTCCTTGATCTTCGGCGGCCGCAGCAGGCTGCCAACTTCATCGGCGCGGAAAGGGGCTCGTGTTCTTTGCATTGTTGTTCTCCCAACCAGTTTTTTAATGTACCGCGGCGCCGGAGACGCCGAGAAAGCGTTCGAGGACCGCCGGATCGGCCTTCAGGGCGGCGCTGGCCGCGTCATGCACGATCGTTCCGCGCTCCAATATCACAGCGCGGTCGGCCAGCCCCAGAATTTTCTGCGCATTCTGCTCGACGATGATGGAACAGATGCCGCCGGCCCGGGTGATGGTGCCAAGCGCGGCCAATAGCTCCTCGACGATGATCGGGGCCAGCCCCTCGGTCGGCTCGTCCAGCAGCAGCACCCTGGGATTGAGCGTGAGCGCGCGGCCGATCGCCAGCATCTGCTGTTCGCCGCCGGAAAGCTGGTTGCCGAAATTGTTGCGGCGCTCTTCCAGCCGCGGAAACATCTGGTAGATTCTGGCGACGTTCCACGGTCCCGGCTGCGCCACCGCGGTCATGTTCTCCTCGACCGTCAGCGAGCGGAAGATATTGCGCTCCTGCGGCACCCAGCCGATGCCCGCGCGCGCCCGCTGGTCCGGCCGCATCCGCGTGATGTCGAGCCCGCCGAGACTGATCGTGCCGCCGAAACGGCGCGTCACCCCGACGATCGAATTGATCAGCGTGGTCTTGCCGGTGCCGTTGCGGCCGAGCAGCGCCAGCACCTGGCCCTCCGGCAGCCGCAGCGACATCTGCGGCAACACCACCGCCTCGCCGTATCCGGCGCGCAGAGCTTCGATGCACAACAGATCAGGCATCGGCGGCCTCGCCGAGATAGACCGCTTTGACCCGCGGGTCGCGCGCGACCTCACCCGGCGCGCCCTCGACCAGCATCGCGCCGGAGACGAGGACCGAAATCCGGTCGGCGAACGAGAACACCAGATCCATGTCGTGCTCGATCAGCAACACAGTGACGTCGCGCGGCAGGGCGGCAACGGCCGCGAGAATATCGTGGCGTTCGCTTTCGGGAACGCCGGCGGCGGGTTCGTCGAGCAGCAGCACCCGCGGCTTTGTGGCGATCGCCACCGCGATCTCCAGCAGGCGCTGCTTGCCGTAGGGCAGCGTCGCGGTCGGCTCGTTCATGACGTCGAGCAGATGGAAGCGCGCGAGATTTTCCGCGATCTCGTCATTGACGTCGTCGCGGGTGCCCATCCGGCGCCACCAGTCGCCGCCGCGGCCGAGCCGCTCCGACACCGCCAGGCCAATGGTCT
>NZ_JBEKCZ010000255.1:0-6969 GCF_050014615.1 Bradyrhizobium sp.
GACGAGAAACTTGTCGGGAAACGTGCCGTTGGTGCTGGCGCGACCGGCCGCGGTGTCGGTGACAAGGCGGCCGCTCCATCTCCTCGCAGCGACGACGAAGATGATGATGACGACGACGATGAAGAACCCGACGATGAGGACGAGGACGACGAGGACGACGACGAAGATCTCGTCGTCTTTACCGCCAGGGAAGCCGCCGGCGCGCTGGCGACGGTCTATGCATTCGTCAAACCGTTCCTCAGGAACTACAAGAAAATACTGACAGTCGTCGGCCTCGGCGTGGTGGTCGAGACGCTGTTCAATGTCATCATGCCGCTGAGCCTGAAATTCCTGATCGACGATGCGCTGGGTGAAGAGGATTTCGAGGCGTTGGTCGAGATTCTGTCGGTGCTGGCGGTGGCGGGAATTGTCACCTCGATCGTCGCGGTCTGGTATGAGCGATGGGACGCCAAGCTCGCGGCATCGCTGATTTCAGACGTGCGCGCGCGGCTGTTCGAACATGTCCAGAATTTACCGTCGGCGTATTTCGCTCGCACCAAGCGCGGCGAAATACTGTCGCGCTTCTCGATCGACCTGTCGGCGTTCGAAGGATCGGTCAAGAGTTTCGCCAACAGCGCGGCGCTGCCGTTCATGGAATTGATCGCCGGCATCATTCTGATGCTGTTTTTGAACTGGCAGCTCGCCGCGGTATCGCTCTTGGTATTCCCGATCACGCTGATTGGTCCGCGAATCCTGACGCCGAAGGCGGTGCAGGCGAATTACGAGCAGAAGCTCAATGAGTCCGCGCTGCTCGGCATGGTGCAGGAAAATATCGCCGCGCAGGCGGTGGTCAAGGCGTTCAGCCTGCAGCGCCGCACACTGGGCTGGTTCACGATGCGCAATGACGACGCGCGCCGGAAAATCGCCGCTGCGGCGTTTCTGTCGACCATGGTCGAGCGCACGGTCACGATTTCGGTGCTGTTGCTGCACCTCGTGGTGCTGGCGCTTGGCGCCTATCTCGCCACCAAGGGCCAGATCACCATCGGGACATTCGTGACCTTCGAAAGCGCGTTCTGGGAAGTGTCCTACAATATCGCCCACCTGATGCATTTCATTCCGGTGTCGATCCAGTCGGCGGCGGCGGTGCGCCACATTCAGGAATTGCTGGACGAGCCGACCCGCGGCGCCGATCGTCCCGGCGCACCGGATTTGCCGCGCATCACCAACGACATCACCTTCGATCGTGTGACATTCCAGTACGAGGGCAGCCAATCGCCGGTTCTCGACAATCTCAGTCTCAAACTCAATGTCGGCAAGACCATCGCCATCGTCGGCCCCAGCGGTTCCGGCAAGAGCACGCTGCTCAATCTGATCCTGCGCCTCTATGTCCCGGATGAGGGGCGCGTCACCATCGACGGCGTCGATATCCGAAAGGTAACCCGCGAATCGCTGCGCCGGAGCATGGCGGTGGTGTTCCAGGAAAACATGCTGTTCAACATGTCGATCCGTGAAAACATCCGCCTCGGCAAAGAGGGGGCGACCGACCAGGAGGTCGAGCAGGCCGCGCGCAAGGCTGAAATCCATCGCTACATCATGAGCCTTCCGCAAAAATACGACACCTCGGTCGGCGAGCGCGGCGATACGCTGTCGGGCGGGCAGCGCCAGCGTATCGCGATTGCCCGCGCCATCGTCCGCAATCCGTCGGTCCTGCTGCTGGATGAGGCGACTTCGGCGCTCGATCAGACCACGGAAGCGGCGATCAACAAGACGCTGCTGAAGCTTGCCAAAGGCCGCACCATGATCTTCTCGACCCACCGCCTGACCTCGGTGGTCGAGATGGACGAAATCATCGTGATATCAGGCGGCAAGGCGATCGAACGCGGCTCGCATGCCAAGCTGCTCGCCGCCAACGGCATGTATCGCAGGCTCTGGGACGATCAGAGCCACACGCCGCATGATGCGGCCAATCAGGCCGATGGCGACAGCGACGACGATGATGACGACGAGGACTGAGCGCGCAGTTCTGCGCCGAGCCGATGGCCGAGCCGCCGCCACGTGCCTTTACCGAACCACGCCAGGAACCGCGCCCAGCGCTGGGCGCGCCAGTAAATGCCGCGCTCGATCGACACCGAGCGAAAATGATAGGCCTTGGCGATCGACCAGGCGTCGCATGCGGTCTTGACCGGATCGTCGTAGAAGGCCGCGATCTTGGTCTCGGCCATGCCCTGGGTCGCAAGCCATGCCGGAATATGGACGTTGCAGAGCCGCTCGACGTCCGTGAACACCTTGTCGGTGCCGGTTCCGCTGACGGGGCAGGTGGTTTCAAAGGCATCGCCAACCAGCACGACGCCGGGCTGGCGATGGCCCGAGCTGACATAGAGGTCGGCCGGACGGACCTTGATGTCTCCGGTGATTTCGAACTCGCCCGTGATGCGGCGAAGCCTCGGCATCGCCGCGTTCAACGTGACTTCCGGTGCGCGCCGCATCTGCTGCAGCCAGGGATCGTCGATCTGGCGATAGACAAACAGGTTGGCCCGCATCGTGTCGCCGATCGGAAACAGCGACAGATAGGGAATCCGTTCGCTGGTCCGCTCCGAGAAATAGGTGAGGGCCGGAAAATCAAAGGACGGGCGGCCAACCGGGACCAGATTGAATCCGATTGAAACCGAATGGCACGCGCTGACGATTCGGCGTTCGATTCCGAGCCAGCGGCGCAGCCCGACGTTCAATCCGTTGGCCAGCACGACGAGACGCGCGGAGATTTCCTCGCCATTCGACAGCACGAGTTTCTGCCGCTCGGCGCTGGTCGAAATCGATGTGACCTTCGCGTAGATCGATTCGACGTCGGCGGGAATCTGGGCCCGAATCGCGTTGATCAGGCTGTCGTAGAGGATGCCGTATTGCTGGCTGGGCTTCTTGTCGAGCAGGTAGCCCGATCGCGCAATCCAGTTTTCGCTGTCGAGCGTCGCCGATTGCAGCGTCGCTTCCGCGAGGCCGGTCTTGCGGAAGCGTTCGATTTGCTCATGGCCGCTGAGTTTTTCGACGCGAAAATCCGGTGGATAGACCGGATGCGGGTCGATCAGGATGGCCGGAATACCGGCGCGGCCGAGCATCGCGGCGGTTGTCGAGCCGGCGAGGCCGCCCCCGACGACGGCAATGTCCGTATACCTCATGGGCCGATCCCATCCTGGATGGCCCCATCATTGCGCCGGGAAAGGCAAATAAACCTTTAGCTTCAAGGTCGGTATTGGAGGGACCTGGAAGAGTGGCAGTTTTTATATATTACCCGGGTAAAATATGCATTTGGCGATTTTCTGGTCAGCCGAGGCTTGCTTTTGAGGGGCTTATCGACCAGTCGCGAGGCACTGATTCTGCTGCTGGCAGAGGTGCTTCTTTCGTTGTTGTTTCGCCTTGACTTGGCCATCCTGCGCCGATAGAACCCGCGCACTCAACGACAGGCGGTGAGCTTCGCTTACGTCGGAACGGATCACCCTTATTCGATTTCCAGAAAAAGCTTTTCTGGAATCGGGACGGGCACCAACCTCGACGAATGACGCTCAAACGCTGTCGATTATAGCTAGGCAATGCCAGGACGGTCTTGGTTTTCGGGGGCAAGTTCCCTCGAGATTGATCGGATGCATGACCTCGGTGGCAGACCAATCAGCGAACGCTGGTCGGTCATAACCGCGGTCCTCTGTGGCGTCGAAGCGCTTTCCGCTCAGCAATGAGCGGTTGGCGCGATTTCGCTTTGCGCGGAGCTTGATTTCGCTTGTGCGGATCTTGCCGCGAGAGGCGGCCGGGTGGGGCCCGTAGCCCCGAACGAATTTTGCGGAGCCGTTTCCCGGTTTCGCGTGAACTAAAGGGTGAAGGCTGACATGCCGACGATCAACCAGCTGATCGCAAGTCCACGCGTCGTACAGAAGTCGCGCAAGAAGGTGCCAGCGCTGCAGCAGTCGCCGCAGAAGCGCGGTGTTTGCACGCGCGTCTACACCACGACCCCGAAGAAGCCGAACTCGGCGCTCCGCAAGGTCGCCAAGGTGCGTCTGACCAATGGCTTCGAAGTCATCGGCTACATTCCCGGTGAAGGCCATAACCTTCAGGAACATTCCGTGGTCATGATCCGCGGCGGCCGCGTCAAGGATTTGCCCGGCGTGCGCTACCACATTCTCCGCGGCGTCCTCGATACCCAGGGCGTCAAGAACCGCAAGCAGCGCCGTTCGAAGTACGGCGCGAAGCGTCCGAAATAATCGGGAACAGACCAGATGTCGCGCCGCCATTCTGCTGAAAAACGTGAAGTGAATCCGGATCCGAAGTTCGGAAACATCATCATTACGAAGTTCATGAACTCGGTCATGTATGACGGCAAGAAGTCTGCCGCCGAGGGCATCGTCTATGGCGCGCTCGAACTGATCGAGACCAAGACCAAGCAGGGCCCGCTGCCGATTTTCGAGCAGGCGCTGGAAAACGTAATGCCGACGATCGAAGTGCGTTCGCGCCGCGTCGGCGGCGCCACCTATCAGGTGCCGGTCGAGGTTCGATCGGTGCGCCGGCAGGCGCTCGGCATTCGCTGGATCATTACCGCAGCGCGCGAGCGCAACGAAAAGACGATGACGGAGCGGCTCTCGGCCGAGTTGCTCGACGCGTCGAATGGCAGGGGAAACGCCGTCAAGAAGCGCGAAGACGTGCACCGGATGGCGGAAGCCAACCGCGCCTTCTCGCACTATCGCTGGTAACGGCGAAACAACGGATTTTAAGGAACAACCCATGCCCCGCGTTCATGCCATAGAGGACTACCGTAACTTCGGTATCATGGCGCATATCGATGCCGGCAAGACCACGACCACCGAGCGCATCCTGTATTATACCGGCAAGAGCCACAAAATCGGCGAAGTGCACGAAGGTGCCGCGACGATGGACTGGATGGAGCAGGAGCAGGAGCGTGGCATCACCATCACCTCCGCCGCGACCACCGCGTTCTGGAACGGCAAGCGTCTGAACATCATCGATACCCCCGGCCACGTCGACTTCACGATCGAGGTCGAGCGTTCGCTGCGCGTGCTCGACGGCGCGGTGTGCGTGCTCGACAGCAACCAGGGCGTCGAGCCGCAGACCGAAACCGTCTGGCGTCAGGGCGACAAGTACCGGGTTCCGCGCATCGTCTTCGCCAACAAGATGGATAAGACCGGCGCCGATTTCTATAAATGCCTCGACGATATCGTCGACCGTCTCGGCGCCAAGCCGATCGCGATTCAGCTGCCGATCGGCTCGGAGAACAACTTCAAGGGCCTGATCGATCTGGTCCGCATGAAGGGCGTGATCTGGGAAGACGAGGCGCTCGGCGCCAATTTCAAGGATATCGATATTCCCGAGGATATGGTCGAGAAGGCCAAGGAATATCGCGAGAAGCTGCTGGAGTCCGCGGTCGAGCTCGATGACGAGGTTCTCGCCGCTTACCTCGACGGTAACGAGCCCGATGAGCCGACCTTGAAGCGTATGATCCGCAAGGCCGTGCTGACCGGCGCGTTCTTCCCGGTGCTGTGCGGCTCGGCGTTCAAGAACAAGGGCGTGCAGCCGCTGCTCGACGCGGTGGTGGATTATCTGCCGTCGCCGGTCGATGTGCCCGCCATCAAGGGCGTCGACGAAGACGGCAACGAGGTCGTTCGGCTGCCGAACGACAAGGAGCCGCTGGCGCTGCTTGCGTTCAAGATCATGGACGATCCGTTCGTCGGCACCATCACCTTCTGCCGCATCTATTCCGGCACGTTGTTGTCAGGCACCGGCGTGATCAATTCGACGCGCGACCGCAAGGAGCGCATCGGCCGCATGTTGCTGATGCATGCCAACAACCGTGAAGACATCAAGGAAGCCTTTGCCGGCGACATCGTCGCCCTTGCAGGCCTCAAGGAAGCCCGCACCGGCGACACGCTGTGCGATTCGAGCAAGCCGGTGATTCTGGAAAAGATGGAATTCCCCGAGCCGGTCATCGAGATCGCGATCGAGCCGAAGTCGAAGGCCGACCAGGAAAAGCTCGGCGTCGCGCTGGCGAAGCTCGCCGCGGAAGATCCGTCGTTCCGGGTTTCGACCGATCTGGAGTCCGGCCAGACCATTCTCAAGGGCATGGGCGAGCTCCATCTCGACATCAAGGTCGACATCCTGCGCCGGACCTACAAGGTCGATGCCAATATCGGCGCGCCGCAGGTGGCGTTCCGTGAGCGCATCACCAAGCGCGCCGAAGTCAAATACACCCACAAGAAGCAGACCGGCGGTACCGGTCAGTTCGCCGAAGTGTCGATCGTGGTCGAGCCGAACGAACCCGGCAAGGGTTTCGAGTTCGAATCCAAGGTGGTCGGCGGCGCGGTGCCGAAGGAATTCATCCCCGGCGTCGAAAAGGGCCTCAACAGCGTGTTGGGCTCCGGCGTGGTCGCGGGCTTCCCGGTGGTCGACGTCAAGGTTCAGCTCGTTGACGGCAAGTACCACGACGTCGACTCCTCGGCGCTGGCTTTCGAAATTGCATCGCGCGCGGCGTTCCGCGAAGCGCTGCAAAAGGGCAAGTCGGTGCTGCTCGAGCCGATCATGAAGGTCGAAGTGGTGACGCCGGAAGATTACACCGGCTCCGTCATCGGCGATCTGAATTCGCGGCGCGGCCAGATCCAGGGTCAAGACATGCGCGGCAATGCCAACGTCATCAATGCGATGGTGCCGCTCATGAACATGTTCGGGTACGTGAACAACCTGCGCTCGATGAGCCAGGGCCGCGCGACCTTTACAATGCAGTTCGATCACTACGCGGAAGCGCCGGCGAATGTGTCGGCGGAAGTCCAGAAGAAGTTTGCCTGATTGTCGTTAGCGGCAGTTAACGACTGAACGGAGAGAGTCATGGCCAAAGCAAAGTTTGAACGTAATAAACCGCATTGCAACATCGGAACGATCGGTCACGTCGACCACGGCAAGACGTCGCTGACGGCGGCGATCACCAAGGTGCTGGCGGAA
>NZ_JBEKCZ010000256.1:0-6813 GCF_050014615.1 Bradyrhizobium sp.
GCGGTGACAGTGCACTAAACATCTACCTTTCAGGCGCGAAACGAAGGCATTTAGTGCGCAGTCACCGCAATTCCGTGAATGCGGAGCCCGCAGGGTCGAAGCGTTCCATAGGTAGATCGGCGTTGCAAAGTGAATTAAGCTCGGCACCAACCAAGAAACAAAGCGGGAGATGCCATGCGGTCGTCAATGTGCAAAGCCGTTTGTCTGTTGGCCCTTGTGACGCTGCTGGACCCCGCCAACGCCCAATCGCCTGCAACCGTACCCGATACGATAGAGGGCCATCTGGCCGCGGGCAAAAATGCCGCCGGCGGACGCGACAACACGCCGGACTTCTACGGCCTTGTGACAGCGATCTGTGTCGCGCCGCTGCGCGGCGCCCCCGCGCCCGACGCGCCTGCGCCGAGCGAGGATCCAAATCGCAAGTCGACCTATATGCAGCCGAAGCAGGCCTTCGACGACGTCTACTGGATGGGGACCGAAAGCACGTCCGCGTGGCTGCTCACGTCTGACGACGGCTACATTCTCTACGATACGGCTTACGTCTATGATGCCGAGGATGTGCTGATCGGCGGCATCAAGAAACTTGGCCTGGACCCGGCGAAAGTAAAATACGTGATCGTTTCGCACGGCCACCGCGGCGAGTCAGGTGGGGCTTATCTGTTCCAGTCGCGCTACGGTTCGCGCATCGTGACGGCGGATTGGGACTTGATTGAAGGTTCGCTGTACGGATACCCGACCGGCAAGCCCAAGCGGGACATTGTGGCCACCGACGGGATGAAGATCACCGTGGGCGACCGCACGGTGACGCTCTATCTGACGCCGGGGCACACGCCCGGAACCATTTCCGGTATTTTCCAGGTCCATGATCAGGGCAAGCCGCTGACTGCAGTCTATTCCGGCGGCACGGAATTCAATTTCCCCAACGACATCGCGCATTTCGATCAATATCTGGCGTCGGTGCGCCGGCAATCCTCTCTGGCGACTGAGGCGGGCGCGACCATCATCCTCAACAACCAATCACAGTTCAACGGCGCCGCCGACAGACTACGGATATTAGCCGACCGGCAGCCCGGAGAACGCCACCCGCTTGACGTCGGTACCGAAGCGGTGGCCCGCTATTTCACGATCGAGAACGAGTGCGCCAGGGCTCAGCGCCTGAAGGTCATTGCCGGCCAGGGTAGTCACTAAGTCCGAATCTGTCACGCAACAGCGGCTGCGGGCTGAGGCCGCAGCAGCAAATAGAATGCGGCGACGTGCGTGATCATCAACAGGGGCACGTAGATGATCGGGATCGCATAGGTGGCGCCGAACTGCCCCGCCATCGCGGGAAGGCCGACCTGGACGGCGTGGTAGTAGTTGAGGATAAGGTCGGCAATCCCCACGAGATTGAAGGCGACGACCAACGCCCAAAACAGCGGACGTATCCTCACCGTGAGCAGCGCCAGCATGGCCAGCCCCCCGGTCGCAAAGTCGCCGTAAGCGCTGAACGTCGCGAAGCCAGCCGGCAGATTGGGGCCGACGACGCCGGGAACGAGGAAAACGAGCCCGAAGAAGCGAAAGCTGTGCAGGGTCGCGATGGCGCGTTGCGCTTCAACCTGATGCATCGACTTGAGCCAGGGCCAGATGTACGCAAAGAAGCAGAGCAGCCACGCGACATAGCCCAGAACGAGATGGATCTGGAAGATGGGTTCCGGCGACATTTGCTCTCCTGTCAGGTGTTGATTGGCACGGCTTCGAACACCGCGGCCTGCCCCCCGATTTACAAACCACATGTACGACCGCTTCCCGCAAACGACTATTCGCGATAATGTCGATGGGTTATGAAGCAGAACTTCACAGTCAGGCAGGGCGCGCTCGACGGCGTGGAGGCGTTCCTGAGCGTTGCCCAGCACCGCAGTTTTCGCAAAGCGGCCGCGGAACTCGGGGTCACGCCCTCGGCGATCAGCCAGGCAGTACGCACCCTCGAGGCGCGCGTTGGCGCAGCCCTTTTCATCCGCACCACGCGCAGTGTCGGCCTCACTGAGGCCGGCGAACGATTTCTCTCGCGCGCCAAGCCCGCTTTCGAGGAGCTTGTCGCCGCCAGCGGGGTCGCGCGTGACCTTGGGCAGCGGCCTGCCGGACTGCTGCGCCTCGCGGCGCCGCGGGCGGTGGTGCCTATCCTGCTGGAGTCGCTGATCGCATCGTTCTGCCAGGCCTATCCCGATGTCGAGGTCGAGATCGCCGCCAGCCCGGATCTGGTCGATATCGCCGCCGAAGGATTTGATGCCGGCGTCCGGATGGGCCAGTTCATCGCCGCGGACATGGTTGCGGTGCGGCTGTCGCCGCCCTTCCCGTTCGCGGTCGTCGGCAGCCCCGACTATCTACGCCGGCGAGGCCGGCCCGAGCGTATCGACGATCTGCGTCAGCATGCCTGCCTGCGCATTCGCCGCTCGAACGGGTCGATCGGGGCCTGGTCGTTTGTCAACGGCAACAAGCCAATCGAGGCGATCGTCTCCGGCCCGCTGATCGCCGGCGACTTTCCCACCATGCTTGGTGCGGCCGTGGAACATATGGGGCTTGCGCAAGTGCCCGGACCGATCGCCGCCGAACTGGTGAAAGCGGGAAAGCTCGTGCAGGTGCTGAAGAGGTTCGCGCCGATGGCGCCGGGTGTGTTTCTCTACTATCCGGGCCACCGGCAATTGATGCCGAAGCTGCGGGCCTTCATCGATCACGTGAAGGGCCGCTCGGGCGCTGCCATTGTGCGCCGTTGATTCACTACGCCGTGGTCGCTTGCATTACTTGACCAGCTTGCGACCAGTGACCGCTTCGAGATTCTTGTAATAGATCATCTCACGATCGGTCTTCGACAGGTCCAGTTTTTCAAAAATCTCCAGCGTCAGGCGCGGGTACATCGTTCCCTTCTCGGGATCGAACGGACAGTCGGAGGCGAAAACGACCTTGTCGCGCGGATAGAAACCGAGGCCGCATTTTGTAGCCGCGAGGGCTCCGAACACGGCGGTGTCGGTGTAGAAATTCTGCTTGAAATAGTCGAGCGGGCGCTTCTTGAGGCTCTTGCGCAGCGAAACGTAATCCTCATCCGTGGTGCGGTCGCCCAGCACGTCCCAGCCCGGCCCGATACGCCCCTCAAGCATCGGAACGATGCCGCCGAAATGGTGGGTGATGATCTTGAGATCGGGATGGTCGTCGAGAATCCTGGAGAATACCAGGCGGGACATGGCGACCGCCGTCTCATAGGACCAGCCGAACGTCCACCAGATCTCGTAGAGAGACTTCTTCTCCGAGAGATAGTCCGGCATCTCGGCACCGCGTGCGGGGTGCATCCAGACCGGCTTGCCGAGCTCCGCCATCTTCTTCCAGAACGGTCGATATTCCGGCCGGTCGATCGGCTTGCCGGCGACGTTGGTGTAGATCTGCACGCCGAGCGCGCCGAGCTGGTTGATCGCGCGTTCGGCCTCGGCGACACCGGCGTCCGCCGCGTCGAGGGAAATCTGCGCGACCCAGCCGGGAAAATGATCGGATTCCTTCGCGCACAATTCGGCGAAGCTGTCGTTGATCAACCGGACGAACTCATCGATCTGCGCCGGGCTTTTCGCGATGGTTTCGGCCGCCGGCTGCGAATAGGACAGTATCTGCGCGTAGTCCTGGTGGCCGTCGACGATGCGCTTGCGCAGATCGAGGTCGTAGAGCGCCGGCACCGAGCGGACACGCTTGCCGATGTCCTTGTAGTCGCCGGCGAGGTCCAGCAGCTTGTCGTAGACCCGCTTCGGGAAGAAATGCGTATAGGCATCGATCCTCATCATCGGCGGTTCCTCCAGCTGTTCTTGTTGCGTCGCGCTCACACCCTGACCCGGGACAAAACCTGTTCCGGGAATAAATCTTCGGGCGCGAGGCGGCGGTGACAGACGCCTTGCTCGTGGGCGTATTGCAGGAAGGCTTCGAGCGTGGTGCGGTTGGCGTCGACGCCATAGGGCCAATGATCCCTGCCGAATAGTTGCTGCGCCTGCCGCGTATGCTCGAAGCACCATGGAATCGGAAAGCGCGGCGCCGTCACTTCCAGGGCGCGGGCGACACTGCGCTGCTTTGCTTCCTCAAAGGCCTTGAACAGGTTCATGGCGATCCAGGGATGCGCCTCGACCGCCGCGCGCTTCAGCGCGATGACGTGCATGATCGGAAAGATGCCGGTGGCGCGGTAGTATTCCGCCTCGACCGTCATGTAATCCTCGAACAATCGCGCAATATTCGGGTGACCGTCCTCGAAACAGTCGGGCGCGTGCGCCGATAAAATCGCATCGACCTCCCCTTCGACCAGCATCCGGTTCAGGCTCTTTGTCGGCGCCGGTGTCAGGCGAACGCCGGGCGGCAGATCGAGTGCCACTTTCTCGGCCCGGCCCGGCTCGTTGACGCCGGCCTGTATCCACGCGATGCCGGCGAGATCGATGCCGTATTGATGTGCGAGCAGCCCGCGTGAATAAACCGCCGCGGTCTGCGCCCATTCAGGCAGGCCGATCCGCTTGCCGGCGAGATCCTGTGGCGTGCGGACGGGGCCATCGCGGCGAACATAGATCGAGGAATGGCGGAAGATGCGCGAGGGAAACACCGGAATGGCGGTCAGGGAGCGGTCACCTTGCGAAATCAGCGAGGCGTATTTCGCAAAGGATATTTCGGATACGTCCCACTCGCGGTATTTCAGAAAGCGGAAGAAGATTTCCTCGATCGGCAGGCTGAGGCATGTGAGCCGGATGCCTTCGGGCACGATGCGCCCCGCCGTCAGATCCTCGACATGGTCGTAACGGCTGATCGCCAGCGTGAGCGGGACTTCGTTCATGGGCGATGGCCTTCCGGGGTCGGATAAAGCGGCGACGGCATCGCGGTCGATTGAGCCGCCATTCCCGCCACGCGGTTTCGCAGGATCGCAAGCCGCCCCAGAAAGAACAGGGCGCTTGCCGAGATCAGAACCGGCGCCGAGGCGGCCGCGAACAGCAGGCCGAGCGGCAGGCCAAAGGCGAGCAATTGACCCCCGATCACCGGCCCAATGATCGATCCGACGCGGCCCACGCCAAAGGCCCAGCCGGTGCCGGTCGAGCGCATATAGGTGGGATAGAGCGTGCCGGCCAACGCATTGATGCCGGCCTGGCCACCGATGATGCAGAAACCGGCGACAATCACCAGCGCCATCAGCGGCATCTCGTTGGTTCCGACATGGCCGAGCGCGGCAACGCAGGGCACCGCGACCAGGAAGGCGGCGACGATGCCAAGCGTGCCGATGCGATCGAGCAGCCGGCCGACCACCACGCTTCCGACCGCGCCGCCGCCCTGCAACAGCGCCGTCGCCAGCACCGCATGCGCCAGCGGCACGCCCGTTTCGGCGACAACGGTCGGCAGCCAGCTTGTCAGAAAATGCAGTGAGACCATGTTGGCGGCATAGGCGAGCCACAACAGCGCGGTCATCGACGCCCGGCTGTCCGCGAACAGCTGTGCCACCGGCAAGCCGTCCTTGTTCGCGTCTTCGATCGCAAGCGAGGCGTTATCGCGAATGGCGAGGTCTGGCCGGATGCGGCGCAACAGACCGAGCACGAGGTCGGTGCGACCGCGCTTCACCATCAAAAAGCGCACTGACTCCGGCAGCACGACAATTGAAACAAGCCCGATCGCGATCGGCAGCACGCCACCGACGACAAAAACGCTGGGCCAACCCCAGCCCGGAATCAGTTGCGCGGCGATGACGCCGCCAGCCGCGGCGCCCACAGTGTAGCCGACAAACATGATGCCGACACGGGTCGCGCGCTCGCGCGCCGGAGCATATTCCGTCACCAGCGCGATGGCATTCGGGATCGAACCGCCGAGCCCGATGCCGGCGATGGTTCGCAGCACCAGAAGCGATGTGAGCCCGTCGGCCCAGGCGCTCGCGAGCGTGAACAGGCCAAACAACAGCGAGCCTGCGACGATCATGCGCTTGCGGCCGAAGCGGTCGCCGAAGTCGCCAAGGACCGTGGCGCCGAGCATGAAGCCGCCAAGGCCCGCACCAAACACCGCGCCGAATGCCGCCTTGTCCGAGTGCCACGCTTTGATGATGGCAGGCGCGGCGTAACCCACGACCTGCATGTCGTAGCCTTCGACGAACATGAAGGTGCAAATCCAGAACATCAGGCCGATCTGGAAACGGCCGAACTTCTGACCTTCGATCAGAGCTCCGACATCGATGGATGCCGCCCTCGTCATGCTTTCCTCGCCCTGATGCATTGCCGTTTTCACGGAGAATGCCAGACGGGGCGCTGCGCGTCATGGAAAATGCTTCAATACCAGGCCGCCAGCGCCAAATAGTCTCCGGCCCCCTAGCCTAGGTAACCCCTACTCCCACTCAATCGTCCCCGGCGGCTTCGACGTGATGTCGTAGACCACGCGGTTAACGCCCTTGACCTCGTTGATGATGCGGGTCGCGGTTTCGCCGAGGAATTTCATGTCGAAGGAATAAAAGTCCGCGGTCATGCCGTCGGTCGAGGTCACCGCGCGCAGGCCGACCACGTATTCGTAGGTGCGGCCGTCGCCCATCACGCCGACGGTTTTCACCGGCAACAAGACGGCAAACGCCTGCCAGATCTGGTCGTACAGGCCGGCCTTGCGGATCTGGTCGATATAGACGGCGTCGGCGTTGCGCAGGATCTCGAGCTTTTCCGGCGTGATGTCGCCGGGGCAGCGGATCGCGAGGCCCGGTCCCGGGAATGGATGCCGCCCTCGTCATGCTTTCCTCGCCCTGATGCATTGCCGTTTTCACGGAGAATGCCAGACGGGGCGCTGCGCGTCATGGAAAATGCT
>NZ_JBEKCZ010000257.1:0-6798 GCF_050014615.1 Bradyrhizobium sp.
CCTCGACACGCTTTCTCGGCGATCCGGAGACGCTTTCGCGTCGCACCGGCAAGACCGGCGTGATCTGGCCGAACAACCGCGACGTCGACGATCTCGTGCCGTATCTCGACCGGCTCGCGGTGGTCGGGCTGGTGTTTCCGAGCTTCCGCGACGGCCGCGCATACAGCCAGGCGCGGTTGCTGCGGGAACGCTATTCGTACCGGGGTGAGTTGCGCGCCACCGGCCAGGTGTTGCGCGACCAGTTCGTGTTCATGCTGCGCGCCGGCTTTGACGCTTTCGAGGTCAAGAAGGAAAGCGACGCGGAAGCGTTCGCGCTGACCGCCAAACGCTATTCGGTATTCTACCAGCCGACCGGCGATGGCCGCATCACCGCGCTTCACCGGCGCATGCAGCAACGCCATTCGGAGAGTGCCGGCCAGTGAATGAGCTTGCGCATCAGGTGTTGGCGGAGCGGACGGTGGGCGCGGTGGATTTGCCACCGGCCGAGGGGCTCGATCGCGCGCTTCGTCACGCCGCGCCGGCAGAGGTGATCGCGGCCGCCTTGCAGATCGTCGGCCGCGAGCGGCTTGCCGTGGTCTCGTCATTCGGTACCGAGTCGGCGGCGCTGCTCAAAGTGGTGGCCGACGTCGATCCGGCGATCCCCGTGATTTTTCTCGACACCGGATGGCTGTTCGAGGAGACACTTGCCTATCGCGATACCCTGATCGCGACACTCGGCCTGCGCGATGTCCGTTCGATCAAGCCGCTCGAGGCGGCGCTGTTGCGCGAGGACCCGGACCGCGAATTGTGGTTCTCCGATCCTGACGCGTGCTGCCGGATCCGCAAGGTCGAGCCGTTGCAGCGGGCGTTGGCGCCGTTCGGCGCCTGGATCAATGGACGCAAGCGATTTCAGGGTGGTGCCCGTGCCGTGATTCCGGTGGTCGAGGATGACGGCAGCCGGCTGAAATTCAATCCGTTCGCCAACATCGCGCGCGAGGAAATCGAAGCGATTTATGCGGTTGCCAAACTGCCGCCGCATCCGCTGGTGGCGTCGGGATATCTGTCGGTCGGATGCATGCCGTGCACCAGCCGGACCTCGCCCGATGAAGACGCGCGGGCCGGCCGCTGGCGCGGCAGGCCCAAGACCGAATGCGGCATCCATACCGCGCAATCGCCGCCCGATTGATTCGTTATTTCCGGATCGCCTCTTGGCGTATCCCCGGATCGCCTCTTGGCGTATCCCCGGATCGCCTCTTGGCGTATCCCCGACCGCCGCTGGCGCGCGTCCTCAAATGTGCAATTCCACATCGGCGGCATGTCGCCTAATTATCCTCGATCAGCCCCAGCGTTCACCATTCAGCCACGGTTGGTATGCAACAACTGCCGGCGACCATGGGGGAATCAATGACGCGGGCGGTGATCGCCATTTTGGGGCTGTTGGCGCTGGCGGGCTGCGCGGCGGAGGTTCCCGTCGAGCAGCCAAGCATGTATCTCAACATGGCCGAAAGCGGTGCCAGGCTCGATCCCCAGGCCGCGGCCTCGATGATTTCGCTCTACCGGCAGAACAACGGTCTCGGCGCCGTGGTAGTCGATCCCGAACTCATGAAGATCGCCGAAGCGCAGTCGCAAGCGATGGCGAGCCGCAACAAGCTTGACCACGACGTCAAGGCGCCGCTGCCGAAGCGTTTGAATGCGGCCGGATACCCCGCGACGCTGGCGGTGGAAAATGTATCCGCCGGATACCACACCCTGGCTGAGGCGTTTTCAGGCTGGCGTGACTCGCCCCCGCATCGGGCGAATATGCTTCAAAATGGTGTCACAAAATTAGGCATCGCGGCGAGCTATGCTCCGAATACCAAATACAAGGTGTTCTGGACGCTGATTCTGGCATCATCGGAAGCGCGATAACCACGGCTTGATCCGGCTTTGCACCTCCCTGATTGACGCCATCGCGAACTGACGCCACGTTGCGCTCTCATTTTGGGTCCAGCCAAGGGCGATAATGAATTCTGTCGATCCAGCGTCAACCGGAACCCCTGCCACCGCCAAGCGCGTCCTCGTTCTGCAGGGCGGCGGTGCGCTTGGCTCCTACCAGGCCGGCGCCTATCAGGCGCTGTGCCACTTTGATTTCGAACCGGACTGGGTTGCCGGCATTTCGATCGGCGCCATCAATGCCGCGATCATCGCCGGTAATGCACCCGAAAAGCGGGTCGGACGCCTCAAGGAATTCTGGGATCTGGTTTCGTCCCCGGTGCCGTGGAATCCCGTCGCGTCAGGCGACCGTGGCCGATCCCTGTTCAATGAAACCAGTGCCGCCCTGATCGCGACGTTCGGCGTGCCCGGCTTTTTCCAGCCGCGATTTCCGCCGGCGCCGCTGTGGCCGCAGGGCAGCCCGCAAGCGCTGAGCTATTACGACACCGCCCCGCTTCGCAAGACGCTGGAGCGTCTGGTCGATTTCGACCGCATCAACGACCTCAAGACCCGGCTCAGCGTCGGGGCGGTGAGCGTCACCACCGGCAATTTCAGATATTTCGATAATGTCGAGTTCAAGAAGCTCGGCAAGAAGATCGGGCCGGAACACATCATGGCGTCCGGCGCGTTGCCGCCGGGTTTTCCCTCGGTCGAAATTGAAGGCGAGCATTTCTGGGATGGCGGCATTTCCTCCAATACGCCGCTCGACTATGTGCTCGACGAAGACATCGCCGACGATCTCCTGATCTTCCAGGTCGACCTGTTCAGCGCACGGGGATCCCTGCCGGTGTCGCTGCTGGAGGCGGCCGAGCGCGAGAAAGACATTCGCTTTTCCAGCCGCACCCGCTTGAATACCGACAAGAACAAGCAGGTTCACAACGCCCGCAAGGCGCTGCGCGAGCTGATCGGCAAGCTGCCGGACGATCTCAAGAACGATCCGTCGGTCGAGGTTCTGCGCCAGGCCGCCAAGGAAAGCACCGTCACGGTGGTGCACTTGATCTACCGCAGCAAGAACTACGAATCGTCCTCCAAGGATTATGACTTCTCGCATATCGGTATGGTCGAGCATTGGGGCGCCGGCGCGCGCGATGTTCATCTGTCGATGCGTCACAAGGATTGGCTCGAGCGGCCACAATCAGATGAAACCATGGTGACTTACGATCTCACGGGGGATGAAGCCCCCAAGGGCAAACAGGAGTGAAGAAAATGGGTACGTTGACAGGCAAGACCGCCGTGGTGACCGGTTCGACCAGCGGCATCGGATTGGCATATGCGCGCGCCTTTGCGAGCGCTGGCGCCAACATCGTCATCAATGGCATGGGCGCCCCGGCCGACATCGAAAGGGAACGCTCTGCGATCGAGACCGATTTCAAGGTCAAGGCGATCCATTCGCCGGCCGACATGACCAAGCCTGCCGAAATCGCCGAGATGATCGCGCTGGGCGAGAGCACGTTCGGTTCGGTCGACGTGCTGGTGAACAATGCCGGCATCCAGTTCGTCTCGCCGATCGAGGAATTCCCGATCGACAAATGGGACGCGATCATCGCGATCAACCTGTCGTCGGCGTTCCACGGCATCCGCGCCGTGGTGCCCGGCATGAAGAAGCGCGGCTGGGGCCGCATCATCAATACGGCGTCGGCGCATTCGCTGGTAGCTTCGCCGTTCAAGTCGGCCTACGTCTCGGCCAAGCACGGCATCGCCGGCCTCACCAAGACCGCCGCGCTCGAACTTGCGACCTTCAAGATCACCTGCAACTGCATCAGCCCCGGTTATGTCTGGACGCCGCTGGTCGAGCACCAGATTCCGGAAACCATGAAGGCGCGCAACCTGACCAAGGAGCAGGTGATCCACGACGTGCTGCTGGCGGCGCAGCCGACCAAGGAGTTCGTCACTTCCGAACAGGTCGCCGCGCTGGCGCTGTTCCTGTGCGGCGATGACGCCGCGCAAATCACCGGCGCCAACCTCTCGATCGACGGCGGCTGGACCGCGGAGTAGGGGTGCCCGTCATGCCCCGCGAAAGCGGGGCATCCAGTACGCCGTGACGGTTGAATAAAACTTTGGCGATTGCGATTACTGGATCACCCGCTGGAGCCTGTCATCGGGCGGCGCGTTGCGCCGACCCGGTGGCGGGTGATGACGTCAGGGCGCGGTTAGTTGCCGAACGCCAGCACGTGAAGCCCGAGCCGGCGCCGCACGATCCAGAACAACAGCACGGTCTCGAAGGTGAGCGAGATCGAGGTCGCCGCCGCCGCGCCATGGCCGCCGAACCGCGGCACCAGCGCGATGCAGAGCGCCACGTTCATGGCAAAGGCCAGCGCATAGGCCAGCGCGCAGATATGCTGATGGCCGAGCATGTTGAGCAGCCGCTCGACCGGCCCGATCGCGGAGCGTACCACGAGGCCGATGGCTGCGATGAACATGATGTCGTAGCCGACGACGAATTGCGGCCCGAACAGCCAGAGCAGCGGCTTGCCCAAAGCCAGCAGCAGAATGGTTGCGGCGAGCGAGGGCCAGAACGTCCATTTGATCGCGTGCGCGACATAGGCCGACAGCCGCGCGCTGTCGCCGGTGGAGTGATACTCGGCAAAACGGTGCGCCGTCGTCGCCGACATCGCGTAGTGGATGAAGGACACCAGCGCCAGGGTCTTGACCACGGCGAAATAGACGCCGACCTCCTGCGAGGAACGAAACTGCTGCAGCACCAGCACGTCGGTGTAGGACAGCAGCAGATAAAAGCCTTCGACCATCAGGATCGGCAGCGAGATCGCGAGCCAGCCGCGGAAATCGTAGGCCTTCGGGCCGGGCTCGATGTGACCGCCGAGGCGGCGGTTCAGCACCACCATCTGCCCGATCATGGCGATCCACACCGCGGCCGCGCTGGCGAGCATCGCCGCGGTCGCGCCGAGATCAAGGCCCAGCGCGAACGCGCCGGCGGTGAGGCCGATGATCAGCGTCTGGCGAACGATGAATTGCGGCATCAGCCCTAGCCGCATCCAGTCGTGCGAGCGCGCGATGCCGTCCTGGGTATTGGCGACCACGAAGGCGGGCAGCGTGAGGCAGCCGATGTAAAGCGGAACCAGCGTGCCGGCGTCGATCCAGGGCGACAGCAGTCTTACCCCGCCAGCCAGCGCCAGCGAGACAATGGACGAGACGACAAAGGTCATCCAGCGGCTGCCGGAAAGAAAGCCGCGCAGCAGCGCATGCTCGCCCTCCGTGCGGTATTGCGGGATGATTTTTTGCGCCGACGCCGAGATGCCGAAATCCATCATGCTGCCGAGCAGCAGCACCCAGGTCCAGACATAGACGTAGACGCCATAGTCCGAACCGCCCATCCAGCGCGCCAGCAGAATTTGCGAAAGGTAAGCCAGCGCGGCGCTGACGACGCGGATGATGAAAACCGTGCCGGCCAGCCGCCGGGTCACCGAGGCTTCGCTGGTACCGCCAAGAAGCTGGCCAATCATCGTTCGCAGCCGCGCGATGGCGCCGGTGGGCGGAACGGTTGCGGATTGAGCGTCCATCACGGCCACGGCGTGAAATCCCTCGGGACGCCGCAGGGATGCGGCGATGTCGGGGCTATCAACTATTCGTTAAGATTCGGTTGGGCGGGTCACCATCCCCCGTCGTCCCGGCGAACGCCGGGACCCATAACCACAGGACGCAGTTATCAAAGAAGGTGTCTACCTGAGTGCCCCAATGCACCGCCGCGGAGCCGCGATGAGCGCGATTGCGCTCACGCTGGGGTCCCGGCGTTCGCCGGGACGACGTCAGACCTACTCCAGATTGATATTGAACTCGTAGGAGCGGTCGCCGCCAACCAGCGTCAATTTCAGCGCGGCGCCATCGGGCTTCGCCCCCGGCGGCAGGCCGTCGAGCTCGAAAGCGAAGCGCTTGATCCCGGGCGGGCTGTGTTCGAGCAGGTGGGGTATCGGCAGCCCCCAGTCCGGGGTTGGCCCTTCGACGAACAGGCTGACTTCCCTGGTGTCGGGTGCGACCACGTCGACCAGCACGGTGGCTTGGCCTTCGCGCTTGACGTCGCGGATGGTCAGCGGGTTCGGATCGCCGATGCTGGCCGGCTTGGGTACGGTATCAAGTGCTGCGAACAGCGCGCTGTCCTCGGTGCTGGCCACACTGGCAAAGGCGAGTTCGGCATTGGCATCGACCGGAATGCAGATTTTCTCGCACACCGCATAATTGATATCGGCGCGAAGCGTCACCGGCTTGTCGGAATTTTTTGCGACAATCCGCAGCGGCAGCACGATCTGGTTGTGGTAACCCAGCGAGTGGCCGCCGGCGCCGTCGTCGAATTTGGTCGGGGCCGGCCACAGTACCGTCACCGCTTCGACATTGTCCGATTTGGAGAAGTCGAAACGCGGCGGAACGCCGGAATCGCCGGGGCTGCGCCAGTAGGTTTTCCAGCCCGGTTCAAGTTGCATGGCGAGACCGCCGAGCAGCACGGAACCGCTGCGCGATCCCGCCAGCAGCCGGACCGCGGAGTGCCCACTGTGTTGCCACGGCGAAGCATCCTGGGCACGTGCCGTGGTCGCCGGGGATGACGCCAATACGGCAAGAAATACGGCAAGGCCGATGCCGGGCGCGGCTCGCAAGGGAATTGGCAAGGGAACTGGCAAGGGAACTTGGATGATCATGAGATGTCCTTACAGCCAAGCGAGATCGTAAACCATTGAATTGCTTGTGATGGATTTGCAAAACCGAGCGCGAAGCTTGATTGACAGAACCGCCACCCAATATCAGGATGGGCAGCAACACGAGAGTCCTTTGCGGATGGACCCTGAAGGCAAAAGACCCAGAATGGTTCGCCGCAAAGCCGCCGGCCTTGCCGACGATTCG
>NZ_JBEKCZ010000258.1:0-6798 GCF_050014615.1 Bradyrhizobium sp.
CATCGAGAAAAGCGGCGCTCCTGCGCTGAAATTCTCGCCGAGCGCGGCGACCCGTGTCGTGACCTGGCCGGTGATCGGGGAACGAATGACAAATTCGGTCACGTCAACGTCACGTTGACTCAACGTAGCTTCTGCCTGCTTCACCTGCGCGGCCGCAAGCGCACGCTCCTCTTTGCTGGCACCCTCGATCGTAAGTTGCAGTGCCGCCTCCGCGGACTCGCGTCTGCGGATAGCCATCTGCAGGTTGCGGGTAGCATTATCAACGCTCGCCTGCGGCGTGTTGCCCGTGCGGGCTAACTGAGTCTGCCGATCGTAGGTTTCCTGATTGAGCGTCTCATCGGCCTTCGAAGATTCAAGGTCAGCCTTGCGCGACGCAACATTTTCAGGACGAATACTGTTGATTTGATCCAGATTGGCCCTGGCAACCGCCAAGGCGGCCCACGCCGCAAGCCGCGCGGCCACCAACTGCGGACTGTCGAGTTCGGCCAGCACCGCTCCGCGCTCTACGCTGTCGCCGACGTCCGCCTTCAACGTGACGATCCGCGCAGCTACCCGTGGGCTGATGTCGACCCGATCTGCCGAAACTTCTCCCTGGATCGTCAGCGGCGGCGGCCTCGTCGCAAGCCAAAGCATCGTGCCAAACGCGGCAATCACAATCACTCCGATCAACCACCGAATCGACCTCTTGCTCATCATAGCTCTCTGACTTTTTGCTGAAAAACCATTGTCGGATCTTGGTGCTCACCAGGCGCTCACCACGCGCCGTTATCGTGTTAGGTTGACTTTCGCGAGATCTACCAGCTCGTTGGCGCGACCATTCAAGACCGCCTTGATCATGAACAGTCCGAAGTGGTGAGCCTGCTCGAGCGTTGGCTTGGGTGGCATGACCAACTCCTGACGGGCGCTGACGATATCGATAAGAGCAGGGCCGTCATGACCGAGGGCTTCCGTCAGCGCTGCCCGGAGGTTCTGCGGTTGCTCGACGCGAATACCTTTGATGCCCATTGCTTCCGCCATGGCCGCAAAGTTCGGGTTCTTGAGATCGCATCCGGTATCAAGGAAACCGTTCGCCTTCATTTCCATCTCGACGAAGCCGAGGGTGCCGTTGTTGAGCACCACGACCTTTATCGGTAGACCGTTCTGCGTCAGCGTTATGAAATCGCCCATCATCATACTGAAGCCGCCATCGCCTGAGAGGGAGATAACCTGCCGCTCCGGAAATGCAGCTTGGACACCGATCGCCTGCAACAAGGCATTGGCCATAGAACCGTGGTTGAATGATCCGAGCAGCCGCCGCTGTCCGTTCATCTTGAGGTATCGCGCTGCCCAGACCGTGGGCGTGCCGACGTCACAAGTGAAAACAGCGTCGTCGGTCGCGAGTTCGCTCACCAATCGCGTAACATATTGCGGATGAATGACCGTGCTGTTCGGACCGCTCTCGGCAAGCGCGTCAAGACTCTGGCGGGCCTTTTTGTAGTGCGCCACCGCTTTGTCAAGGTATCTGCTGTCGGTCTTCTCGACGAGATGCGGCTCAAGCGCCAGCAGCGTTTGCCGGACATCGCCCAGCAGGCCGAGGGTCAGTTGGCATCGATTGCCCAATGCTTCGGGCCGGATGTCGACCTGAACGATGCGTGCATGTTCCGGATAGAATTGCCGATAGGGAAAATCCGTCCCCAGCATCAGGAGCACATCGCACTGCTTCATGGCAGCGTAGCCGGACGAGAAGCCGATAAAACCCGTCATGCCGACGTCGTAGGGGTTGTCGTATTCGACGTGCTCCTTTCCCCGCAAAGCGTGAACGATCGGCGCCTTGAGCTTGCCGGCAAGCGCCAGCACCTCCGCGTGGGCGCCGGCACAGCCGGCTCCACATAGCATCGTCACGCGGCTGGCACCGTTGAGGATATCGGCGAGACGCAGCAATTCGTCAGGATTGGGACGGAGGTCGGGTTGTTCCGGCGCGATCCAGGCCGGTAGCGACGCCTTCAGGGGTTTCAACGCGACGTCCCCCGGAATAACTACGATGGCCACGCCCTTCTTCGCGATAGCGATGCGCATCGCGCGCTCCAGGATTTGGGGGACGAGGCTCGGGTTCGAGACCAGTTCGACGTAGTGGCTGCATTCCTTGAAGAGTATCTCCGGATGGGTCGCCTGGAAATAATCGGTGCCGATCTCGGTGCTCGGGATGTGCGCCGCTATCGCGAGGACCGGCGCTCTGCTGCGGTGGCAGTCGAACAGGCCGTTGATCAGATGCAGATTTCCTGGTCCGCAGCTCCCGGCGCAGACAGTCAGTTCGCCGGTCAGTTGCGCCTCCGCGCCGGCTGCGAATGCCGCGGTCTCCTCGTGCCGGACATGCACCCATTCGATTTTGCCTCGCTCCCGCAATGCGTCGGTGAAGCCGTTGAGCGAGTCGCCGACGACGCCGTAGATGCGCTTTACGCCGACCTTCTCTAGCGTCGCAGCGATAAAATGTGCAGCCGTCTCGGTCATGATACGCTCCCAGTCGGATATTTGATTTGCTCTGCGCCAGGTGCGCGCTACGTCCTCGTCTTGCGCATAAAAACCATCAGAGGGCTGCCCGCTCATTCGAATACGAGCCTGCCAATCAGCCCTTCCATGGGGCCAGAAAGGCCTCGAGCGCCACGTTGACTTCTACCGGCCGCTCCTCGTGCGGGAGGTGTCCCGCCAAAGCAATCGGCGCCGTGGTGAGGTCCTCGGCGAGGCCGCGCCAGATCTCGGCCATGTCGACCATTTTCGCCGCCTCGAACTCGGCTCCCCACAAAGCGAGGGTCGGACAGCGAAGTTTGACGTCCTTGTCTTCTTCATCCTGAGCGATGTCCTCTCGCCAGGCCCGATAGTCCTCGAATGCGCCGCGCAGCCCGCCCGGTTGGGCATAGGCGTGGACATAGGCGGCGATGTCGGCGTCGCTGAGAGCTCCCGGGTCATAGGTCCAACTGGTCAGGATATAGCGCAGCCAGAGCTCTTCCCGACCTTGGATGAGCGCTTCGGGCAAATCCCGAACGCCCTGGAACAAGAAGAACCAACTCGCCTGCGCGACCTTGGCATTCATCATCCCAAAGAGTAGGCGTGTCGGAATGTTATCCAGCGCCGCAAAGCGGGCAACGACATCGGGATGATCCTTGGCAAGTCGCAGGCCGACCCGGGCTCCGCGATCGTGGGCGACGATTGCCGCGCGCTCGATGCCGAGCTCCGACATCAGTGCCCGAATGTCATTTGCCATAGTGCGCTTGTCGTAGCCGGTGGGCGCTTTATCGGTCGCACCGTACCCACGGAGGTCCGGCACGATCAACCGGTAGCGCGTCTTCAGCGCCTCGATCTGATATCGCCAAGCATAGGAGGTTTCAGGAAAGCCATGCAGGAGGACGACCGGCGGCCCCTCACCAGCCTCGGCATAGTGGAACTTGATGCCGTTTGCCACACATCGATGGTGTGTCGTCGATTCTGCTACCATACCCGTCGCTCCTCTTTCCTAAAACGATTCACTTTGTTCGAAACCGACCAGCAGAGATGAGCGGCGAACGGACGCGAGCGGATCGAGCCATCGTCTGCATCGACGAGACTTAGACTAGGACCAAATTGACGCCGCTGCGGAAACGACCATTCGATAGACCTCAAGTCTTTCTAGCCGACGCGAGCCGCTGATTTTCGTCCCGCGGACCTGTTCTCTGCCTGGGCACGAAGTTCGAGAAGTCCCAGCAGTACCTCGTCTCGCTCTGCCTCCAACTCATCAATGGAGCGAGATCCAACCTCCGCGTGGACGCCGTCGGTGAGCATCTGTTGGACTTCGGGTGTCAATACGGGCGACCCGAGAACCTTCCACCACGCTGTCATCGGACCCGTGAACTGCTGGAAAAAATGCTCGATGCCCCCTTGGCCGCCGCCGAGGTGGTTAAGAAGGACTTGCCCCATGATGCCCCAACGCAGGCCCGGCCCCCAACTCAACGCAGCGTCTACGTCCGCTACGCTGACGACGCCTTCGGAAACAAGGTGGTACACCTCCCGCCCCAAAGCGGCCTGCAGACGGTTGGCGACATGGCCGGGTACTTCCTTGTGAAGGCGAACTGCCCGTTTCCCGATCGCCGTATAGAACTCCGTCGCGCGCTGAAGCGCGTCTTCCGAGGTCTTTGCGCCACCGACGATCTCGACTAGTGGGATCAAGTGGGGTGGATGGAAGGGATGTCCTATGACACAGCGCTCGGGATGTGACGTACAACCCGTTTGAATTTCGCTCATGGTAAGGCCCGACGAGCTCGATGCGATAATTACGTCTGGTTGCGACAGCTCGTCGAGTTGGCCATAGAGCTTCTTCTTGAAATCGATCCGCTCGGGCCCATTCTCCTGAATAAAGTCTGCGCCCTTTACCGCCGCCGAAAGGTCAGCCGTAAACGTCAGGTTCGATTGTGACGCACCAGGCGCGAAGCCCAACCTTCTCAGAGCCGGCCAGGCCGCGTCGACGAAGCGCCTCAGCGAGGCCTCCGCATTGGGGGCTACATCCGTCGCCATAACCTGCAGGCCCTTCGCCAGAAACAGAGCCGTCCAGCTTGCGCCGACTACGCCCGTACCAATAACGGCGACGCGGCTGATAGGCTTGTTGTTGGACATGATAAGCGCTCCTTTGATTTGATTTCGGATTTCAGAACTCAGAGTTCGGCGTATGCGATGCCGGTGAGATTTCCCTGCGCGTAGAGAAAGTTTCGTGACTGTGACCCGTCGAGCCTGGCGGAATAAATCGATCCCGCAAAATCGGTTACGAACATCCGGTTGCCTGGAACATCCAGAGCAATGCCAATCCCCTCCATCAGATGCGTCAGCACAATCTCCGGCATGTCCCCTGACTTAGGCTTCACATCGATCGGTGTGCGATTTACGGTATTGCCACGAGGAGGGTCTCCTCGATCGGTCCAATATAAGACGCGATTTCTTTCATCGAGCTCGAGATCAATCGGCTCCGGCAGACCGTCAAACAAAACTTCGATATCGGTGCGATTGGTCGCAGTTTCACCCCTTGGTATTTCGGTGTTTGTACTGGAGATGCGGCCTAGTCCGGCATTGTCCGGACCTTTTTGCGACCAGTAGATTTGTTCGCGCTGCGGGTCGATGGTGATTCCAACGCACCATTTCGTCTGGTCGTGGCGATCAGCGTCACCACGGCCAGTCTCAACGAGTGTCTCAATTTTCGAACCGTCGAGATTGGCACGCATAACCCGCATTCCCTCGCGATCACACCAATAAAGCTTGCCGTTTTTTTTATCGAGATGGATCTGCTTCGGCGTGAATGTACCGCCTTCGGGAATGATGACCTTGCGATTTTTTCCGTCGATGTCGGCGCGTTCGACGGAACCGTCGTTCAGGCTGGGAACGCCCATGTTGGTCCAGTAAATATGACCCGCTTCAACGTCGACCACGATGCCATCGCAGTTTCTGCAATCGCTCACGATCGTCTTGCGATCGGAGCCGTCCGTGTTCATCGTATGAATACGGCCACCGCTCAGTTCGAGAACAAACAATCGGCCGACCGCAGCTTTGCCGCCAGACGCACGTTCTGATTTGGTTGCCTGCAACTCAGTCATATTTTCTCCTCTTGCTTAGTAACCAAGTTCTCTCCGAGAGAGCGCGCATTCGAGATCGTCACCCCGCGGGCATACGTCCCTGTGATTTTGGCACGGCGCCGGTCGCGTGCAAGCCGTCGATTTCGTCCATGCTGAATCCTAGTTGTTTGAGAACCTCTTCATTGTGTTCTCCAATTTCCGGAGCGCCCCTTGCAGCTACTTTAGTGACGCCATGCACCTGAATGGGACTACTGATCGTCGAGGTCAGCTTGCCGCCCGCGCCTTCGAGCGGAACGATGATGTCATTAAGCCGCAACTGCGGATCGTTGATGACTTCCTGGGTCCCGCGGACCGCGCCAAAAGTGACGTGGACGCCACTGAATACTTCGTACCAATGCGCCATAGGCTTCGCGCTGAAAATTTCGTCGAGAATTGCGGTCAGCTCCGGCATGTTCTGCATCAGCTTCGTCGGATCGGAAAACCGTGGATCCGTCAGGAGATCCACACGGCCAAGCGCTTTCGCCACCGCGCTCAACTTGTCTGATGTGACGATCAGAACGAACCAAGTCTCATCGGAGGCCCGATACACATTCATCGCTGCATTTGCGGGATTCTTTCGATCGTGCAGCCCGAAAAACTTTGCCTCGCACAGCGCGGCCTGGATCGAAACGCTTGCGGCCCAGACACCTTCAGCGAGGAGAGATGTCGTGACATACGATCCTTTACCAGTACGCTCGCGACGATACAGTGCCGTGACGATCGCTGAATACAAGCCGACGGCGGTCGCATTGTCACCGCTACCCGCCACAGGCCAGGTCGGGGGCGCCCCAAGGTCGCGCGTCATCGACAACAGACCGCTACGCGCCCAGTACGACGTGATATCGAATCCTGGAAGATTGGCGTCCGGTCCTTTTTCCCCGAAACCAGTTAGGTCCGCGTAGATTAGCCGCGGGTTCCACCGCACCACATCGTCATATTCGAGGTTCAATCGCTTGCGCGCGGGGTGCGGTGTATTGACGATGAGCACGTCAGTCCATTTGACGAGCCGTTCGAGAACCTGCGGAGCGCTGGGCGATTTCAGATCGAGCGCCATGCCGCGCTTGTTGCGATTGGCCAGGTGCCAGGGATAGGCATCATTCGCTTGCGGTTGCGGCGGGATCTTATGCGCCCTTCTCCAAAGGTCGCCCGCTGGCGGCTCGACCTTGATGACGTCGGCGCCAAAATCGGATAA
>NZ_JBEKCZ010000259.1:0-6794 GCF_050014615.1 Bradyrhizobium sp.
TTTTCGACCAGCTTCTTGGCCTGCTTCACCGTGGTGGACAGACCCTTGGCATCGAGCCGCGAATAGATGAACGGCTTGAACAGTTCGAGCGCCATCTTCTTCGGCAGGCCGCACTGATGCAGCCGCAGTTCGGGACCGACCACGATGACCGAACGGCCGGAATAGTCGACGCGCTTGCCAAGCAGGTTCTGCCGGAAGCGGCCCTGCTTGCCCTTGAGCATGTCGGCCAGCGACTTCAGCGGACGCTTGTTGGCGCCGGTGATGACACGGCCGCGGCGGCCGTTGTCGAACAGGGCGTCGACGGCCTCCTGCAGCATGCGCTTTTCGTTGCGGATGATGATGTCGGGCGCGCGCAGCTCCATCAACCGCTTCAGGCGGTTGTTGCGGTTGATGACGCGGCGGTAGAGATCGTTGAGATCCGAGGTCGCAAAGCGGCCGCCGTCGAGCGGCACCAGCGGACGCAGGTCCGGCGGAATCACCGGTACCACGGTCAGGATCATCCATTCCGGCTTGTTGCCGGAATAGCGGAACGCCTCGACGATCTTCAGGCGCTTGGCCAGCTTCTTGTGCTTGATGTCGGATTCGGTTTCCTGCATCTCGACGCGCAGCGAGGCCTCGAGCTTTTCGAGCTCAAGTCCCTTCAGCAATTCGCGGATCGCTTCGGCGCCGATCATGGCGGTGAAGCTGTCCTGGCCGTATTCGTCCTGCGCCTTCAGATACTCGTCTTCCGACAGCAGCTGACGGTCCTTGAGCGCGGTGAGACCGGGCTCCAGAACGACGTAGTATTCGAAATACAGAATCCGCTCGAGATCCTTCAGCGTCATGTCGAGCAAAAGGCCGATACGCGACGGCAGCGACTTGAGGAACCAGATATGCGCGACCGGGGCGGCCAGTTCGATATGGCCCATGCGCTCGCGCCGGACCCGCGACAGCGTCACTTCGACCGAGCACTTCTCGCAGATGATGCCCTTGTACTTCATGCGCTTGTACTTGCCGCACAGGCACTCGTAATCCTTGATCGGCCCGAAGATGCGCGCGCAGAACAGGCCATCGCGCTCCGGCTTGAAGGTGCGGTAGTTGATGGTCTCCGGCTTCTTGATCTCGCCGTAGGACCACGACAGAATCTTCTCCGGTGACGCGATTGAAATCCGGATCTGGTCGAAGACCTGAGCCGGCGTCGTCGGATTGAAGAGATTCATAATTTCTTGGTTCATCGTCTTCTCCTCGCGTGCCGATCGTCACCGGCAGCAAATTCGAAATTCTTTTTCAGCCTCGCACCCTGCTCAACGTCCGAGCGGAGCGCGGATGCCCGGCCATCTGTGCGAAGACACGCTTCGCGCTTTTGGCCGGGCTTGACGCTTTTGAGTTACTCTGCCGCCTCGGAGGTCGGGCCGCCGACCTTGGAATTGTGCAGGTCGACGTTGAGGCCGAGCGAGCGCATTTCCTTGACCAGCACGTTGAACGATTCCGGGATACCCGCTTCGAACGTGTCGTCGCCGCGCACGATCGCCTCGTACACCTTGGTACGGCCGGCGACGTCGTCCGACTTCACGGTCAGCATTTCCTGGAGCGTGTACGCCGCGCCGTAAGCCTCGAGCGCCCACACTTCCATTTCGCCGAAACGCTGGCCACCGAACTGCGCCTTGCCGCCCAGCGGCTGCTGGGTAACGAGCGAGTACGGTCCGATCGAACGCGCATGGATCTTGTCGTCCACCAGATGGTGCAGCTTGAGCATGTAGATGTACCCAACTGTCACCTTGCGATCGAAGGCGTCGCCGGTGCGGCCGTCATAGACGGTCGATTGGCCCGACGCATCGAGCCCGGCTAGCTTCAGCATCTCCTCGATGTCGGCTTCCTTGGCACCGTCGAACACCGGCGTCGCGATCGGAACACCGTGACTGAGATTACGGCCGAGTTCCATCAGCTCGGTATCGTTGAGCGATTTGATGGTCTCGTCGTCGCCGTAGATCTTCTTCAAGGTCTCCTTCAGCGGCTTGGTGTCCTGCTTGGCGGTTGCGAGATAAGCGTCGACCGCCTGCCCGATGCGCTTGCCGAGGCCCGCGCACGCCCAGCCCAGATGGGTTTCCAGAATCTGGCCGACGTTCATCCGGCTCGGCACGCCGAGCGGATTGAGCACGATGTCGGCATGGGTGCCGTCTTCAAGGAACGGCATGTCCTCGATCGGAACGATCTTGGACACCACGCCCTTGTTGCCGTGACGGCCCGCCATCTTGTCGCCGGGCTGAATCTTGCGCTTCACCGCGACGAAGACCTTGACCATCTTCATCACGCCGGGCGGCAATTCGTCACCGCGCTGCAGTTTCTCGACCTTGTCGAGGAAGCGCTGTTCAAGGCCCTTCTTCGATTCGTCGTACTGCTTCCGCATCGCCTCGATTTCGGCCATCAGCTTGTCGTTGGGCGAAGCGAACATCCACCATTGCGAACGCGGATGCTCATCGAGCACTGCGCGCGTGATCTTGGTGTCCTTCTTGAAGCCCTTCGGACCGGCAATGCCCTGGCGGTTTTCCAACAGCTCCGCCAGACGGCCGTAGACGTTACGGTCGAGAATCGCCTGCTCGTCGTCGCGGTCCTTGGCCAGACGTTCGATCTCTTCCCGCTCGATCGCCAGAGCGCGCTCGTCCTTGTCGACGCCGTGCCGGTTGAACACCCGCACTTCGACGATCGTACCCTGCACGCCCGGAGGCACCCGCAGCGAGGTATCGCGCACGTCGGAAGCCTTTTCGCCGAAGATGGCGCGCAAGAGCTTTTCTTCCGGCGTCATCGGGCTTTCGCCCTTGGGCGTGATCTTGCCGACCAGGATGTCGCCGGCGCGGACTTCCGCGCCGATATAGACGATGCCGGCTTCGTCGAGATTCTTCAGCGCTTCTTCCGAAACGTTCGGAATGTCGCGGGTGATTTCCTCCGGACCAAGCTTGGTATCGCGCGCCATCACCTCGAATTCCTCGATGTGGATCGAGGTGAAGACGTCGTCCTTCACGATCCGCTCGGAGAGCAGGATCGAATCTTCGAAGTTGTAGCCATTCCACGGCATGAACGCGACCAGCACGTTGCGGCCGAGCGCGAGTTCGCCGAGATCGGTCGAGGGACCGTCGGCAATGATGTCGCCCTTGCTCACGAGATCGCCGACCTTCACCAGCGGACGCTGGTTGATGCAGGTCGACTGGTTGGAGCGCTGGTACTTCATCAGCCGGTAGATATCGACGCCCGACTTGGTGGGATCGAGATCGTCGGTGGCGCGAATGACGATACGGGTGGCGTCGATCTGGTCGATCACGCCGGTCCGGCGCGCCGCGATCGCAGCTCCCGAATCGCGCGCAACCACGCCTTCCATGCCGGTGCCGACAAACGGCGCTTCGGCGCGTACCAGCGGCACGGCCTGACGCTGCATGTTCGAGCCCATCAGCGCGCGGTTGGCGTCGTCGTTCTCGAGGAACGGAATCAGCGCCGCGGCCACCGAAACCAGCTGCTTCGGCGACACGTCCATATAGTCGACCTTGTCCGGCGTGATCGGCAGCACTTCGCCGGCGTGACGGCAGACGATCAGGTCTTCGGTGAAGCGGCCGCGGTTATCGAGCGGCACATTGGCCTGCGCGACCCGGTAGCGGCCCTCTTCCATCGCCGACAGATAGACCACCTCGTCGGTGACGCGGCCGTCCTTGACCTTGCGATAGGGCGTTTCGACGAAGCCGTATTTGTTGACGCGCGCAAAGGTCGCGAGCGAATTGATCAGGCCGATGTTCGGGCCTTCCGGGGTTTCGATCGGGCAGATACGGCCATAATGCGTCGGATGCACGTCGCGCACCTCGAAGCCGGCGCGCTCGCGGGTCAGACCGCCCGGGCCAAGCGCCGAGAGACGGCGCTTGTGGGTGATCTCCGACAGCGGGTTGGTCTGGTCCATGAACTGCGACAATTGCGACGAGCCGAAGAACTCGCGCACCGCGGCGGCCGCTGGCTTGGCGTTGATCAGGTCCTGCGGCATCACGGTGTCGATATCGACACTGGACATCCGCTCCTTGATCGCGCGCTCCATGCGCAGCAGACCGATGCGATACTGGTTCTCCATCAACTCGCCGACCGAGCGCACACGCCGGTTGCCGAGGTGATCGATGTCGTCGATCTCGCCCTTGCCGTCGCGCAGATCGACCAGCGTCTTGATGACGGCGAGAATGTCTTCCTTGCGCAGCGTGCGATGGGTGTCGGGCGCATCGAGTTCGAGGCGCATGTTCATCTTGACGCGACCGACCGCGGACAGGTCATAGCGCTCGCTGTCGAAGAACAGCGACTGGAACATGGTCTGGGCCGAATCGATGGTCGGCGGCTCACCGGGACGCATCACGCGGTAGATGTCGAACAGCGCGTCTTCACGCGTCATGTTCTTGTCGGCGTGCAGCGTATTGCGGATGTAGGCGCCGACATTGACGTGGTCGATGTCGAGCAGCGGCAGTTCCTTGTAGCCGTGCTCGTTGAGCGCCTTGAGCGACTTCTCGGTGATTTCCTCGCCGGCCTCGGCGTAGATTTCACCGGTTTTCGGATTGACGAGATCCTCGGCCAGATAGTTGCCGACCAATTCCTCGTCGGACAGCCGCAGGGCCTTGAGGCCCTTCTCCTGGAACTGGCGCGCGGCGCGCACGGTCAGCTTCTTGCCGGCTTCGAGCACCACCTTGCCGGTGTCGGCATCGATCAGGTCGTTGATGGTGCTGTAGCCGCGGAAACGGGTGGCGTCGAACGGCACGCGCCAGCCATCCTTGGTCCGCTTGTAGCCGATCTTCTTGTAGAACGTGCTCAGGATGGTCTCGCCGTCGAGCCCGAGCGCGAACATCAGCGACGTCACCGGAATCTTGCGGCGGCGATCGATGCGCGCGAACACGATGTCCTTGGCGTCGAACTCGATATCGAGCCAGGAACCGCGATAGGGAATCACGCGCGCGGCAAACAACAGCTTGCCCGACGAATGCGTCTTGCCCTTGTCGTGATCGAAGAACACGCCGGGCGAACGATGCATCTGCGAGACGATGACGCGCTCGGTGCCGTTGACGACGAAGGTGCCGTTCATGGTCATGAGCGGGATATCGCCCATGTAGACGTCCTGCTCCTTGATGTCCTTGACCGACTTCGCGCCGGTTTCTTCGTCGATATCAAATACGATCAGGCGCAGCGTCACCTTCAGCGGCGCCGCATAGGTCATGCCGCGCTGACGGCACTCGTCAACGTCGTATTTCGGGGGCTCGAACTCGTAACGGACGAATTCCAGCATCGATGTTCCCGAGAAATCCGAGATCGGGAACACCGACCGGAACACCGCCTGCAGGCCTTCGTCCAGCCGCCCGCCCGTGGGCTCGTCCACCATCAGGAACTGGTCATACGATGCCTTCTGAACCTCGATGAGGTTCGGCATCTCGGCGACTTCCTTGATGTGTCCGAAGAACTTGCGAACGCGTTTGCGACCGGTGAACGTCTGCTGCGCCATCGTGGCCTCTCATTTCTTCGCCCGTCAGGGGCGAACCTTCCGGAGCGCGATTGGCATCGCCCCCGGGTTGAATTTCGATTCGCTCCTAAGCCTGGAAGCCAGTTTCAGGATTTAAATCCTGAATCGAGCCGTCAGACTTTGAGAACGCAAAACGACGCGCGGGGCGCTTGACCGCACCCGCCCGTCCAACCCCGCCTCTTCACGGACTGAAAAAGCCCGAAATTGCCTGTCTCCCAACGGCTTGCGCAGAAACGTTGCCGTTCCCGCCGCCCACCGTGTTTTCGTGCTGCCGTCCCGATATGGGATGGCAATCGTGGAGATTCGAGGGGCAAGCCCACTAATCCCCACACATTCTTGTGTACAACGCGCTCCCGGGTCGCCCCGGGGGCACGTCTTTCGCTTTGCCTTCGTCGTGGCCGGGCTTGACCCGGCCATCCACGTCTTGGTTGCCCGATCCCCGGATCGCGCTCCGCTTGTCCGGGGATGAAACCGAAGCAAGCTTCGCTTACTTCAGTTCCACCTTGGCGCCAGCCTTCTCGAGCTGAGCCTTGATTTTCTCGGACTCGTCCTTGTTGACGCCTTCCTTGACAGCCTTGGGCGCGCCTTCGACGAGGTCCTTGGCTTCCTTGAGGCCAAGACCCGTGATGGCACGGACTTCCTTGATGACTTCGATCTTCTTCTCGCCGGCGGCGACGAGCATGACCGTGAACTCGGTCTTCTCTTCAGCCGGTGCAGCGGCAGCAGCGGCCGGGCCGGCCACCGCAACGGCGGCGGCGGCGGACACGCCCCACTTTTCTTCAAGGAGCTTTGCGAGCTCGGCAGCTTCGAGCACGGTCAGGCTCGAGAGGTCGTCAACAATCTTCTGTAAGTCAGCCATTGATCTATTTCCTTAAGCGTATTGGTTCGAACCAGGTTTGATTTGCGAAGGGGGTCAGGCCGCTTCGCTCTTTGAGGCATAGGCCTGGACGACGCGCGCGAGCTTGGCCGCGGGCGCAGTGGTGAGCTGAGCGATCTTGGTCGCCGGCGCCACCAGGAGGCCGAGGATCTTTGCGCGCAACTCATCGAGCGACGGCAATGCGGCAAGCGCCTTGACGCCGTTAACATCCAGGACGGTTTTACCCATCGATCCGCCAAGAATGACGAACTGCTCGTTCGTCTTGGCGAATTCGATGGCAACCTTCGGTGCCGCTACCGGATCGTTTGAAGTCGCGATCACGGTCGGCCCCTTCAACAGGGAACCGATGGCAACGACGTCCGTGCCTTCAAGAGCAATTTTGGCAAGACGGTTCTTCGAGACCTTCACCGA
>NZ_JBEKCZ010000260.1:0-6728 GCF_050014615.1 Bradyrhizobium sp.
CAGCGCCGAAGCCGGTGAAGAGGACTTCCGCAAAAAAGGCCACTGCTTCGCCGCCGCGGTGATACGGCCTTGAAGCCGCGGGCTTCGACGTTGGGTCGTAGGGGACGGAAATTGTGGGCGAGTCCCGCATTTTCGCAAATGCGCTGCGCGTCGACACCCTTTCCAAATGCAGCAAAGACTGCAAGATGCCGGCAAAACCGGCCCTTGCCCATAAGCCTATGGAGGAACTCATGCGCGAAATCGGACATTTCATTGGCGGCCGCGAGGTCAAGGGCATTTCCGGCCGGTTTGCCGACGTGTTCGAGCCGATGACCGGCGAGGTCCAGGCCAAGGTGGCGCTCGCCTCCAGGGCCGAGCTCCGTGCCGCCGTGGAGAATGCGAAGTCCGCGCAGGTGGAATGGGGTGCTACCAACCCGCAGCGTCGCGCCCGCATCCTAATGAAGTTCCTCGAATTGGCGCAGCGTGACTATGACAAGCTCGCCGACCTGTTGGCGCGGGAGCATGGCAAGACGGTGCCCGATGCCAAGGGCGACATCCAGCGCGGCCTGGAAGTGGTCGAATTCGCCTGTGGTATCCCGCATCTGATGAAGGGCGAGTATACCGAAGGCGCCGGACCCGGCATCGACATCTATTCGATGCGGCAGCCGCTCGGCGTCGTCGCCGGCATCACGCCGTTCAATTTCCCGGCCATGATCCCGATGTGGAAATTCGCGCCCGCGATCGCCTGCGGCAATGCCTTTATCCTCAAGCCGTCGGAGCGCGATCCCGGCGTGCCGATGGCATTGGCCGCGCTGATGATCGAGGCGGGGCTGCCGCCGGGCATCCTCAATGTCGTCAACGGCGACAAGGAGGCGGTCGACGCCATCCTTGACGATCCCGATATCCGCGCCGTCGGCTTTGTCGGCTCCTCGCCGATCGCGCAATATATCTACGAGCGTGCCGCGGCCACCGGCAAGCGCGCGCAATGTTTTGGCGGCGCCAAGAACCACGCCATCGTGATGCCGGACGCCGACATGGACCAGACCGTCGATGCCTTGATCGGCGCCGGCTATGGCTCTGCTGGCGAACGCTGCATGGCGATTTCGGTCGCGGTGCCCGTCGGCAAGACCACCGCCGACCGTCTGATGGAAAAACTGATTCCGCGCGTCGAGAGCCTCAAGATCGGCACCTCGATCGATCCGTCGGCGGATTACGGTCCGCTGGTGACCAAGGCCGCGCTCGAACGGGTCAAGGATTATGTCGAGATCGGGATCAAGGAAGGCGCCACGCTCGCGGTCGACGGCCGCGGCTTCAAGATGCAGGGCTACGAGAACGGCTTCTACATGGGCGGCTGCCTGTTCGACAATGTCACCAAGGACATGCGGATCTACAAGGAAGAGATCTTCGGTCCGGTGCTCTCGGTGGTGCGCGCCCACGACTACAAGGAAGCGCTGGCGCTGCCGTCCGACCATGATTACGGCAATGGCGTTGCGATCTTTACCCGCGACGGCGACGCCGCGCGCGATTTCGCCGCCAAGGTCAATGTCGGCATGGTCGGCATCAACGTGCCGATCCCGGTGCCGATCGCCTATTACACCTTCGGCGGCTGGAAGAAATCCGGCTTCGGCGATCTCAACCAGCACGGGCCGGATTCGATCCGCTTCTACACCAAGACCAAGACCGTGACCGCGCGCTGGCCCTCCGGCGTCAAGGAAGGCGCGGAGTTCTCGATTCCCACGATGAATTGACCACGCATGATCTCGTAGACCGGATGCAGTTCGCTCTCAACGAGGACCAGATTGCCGTTCGCGACATGGCGCGGGATTTCGCCGCGGAAAAAATCGCGCCGCATGCGATCCGGTGGGATGAGGAAAAGCATTTTCCGGTCGATGTGATGCGCGAGGCCGCAGCACTTGGCATCGGCGGCATCTATATCCGCGACGATGTCGGCGGGTCGGCGCTGACGCGGTTCGATGCGGCGCTGATCTTCGAGGCGCTGGCGCAGGGCTGTCCGACGGTGTCGGCGTTCATCTCGATCCACAACATGGCGTCGTGGATGATCGACGCCTTCGGCAACGACACCCAGCGCAACAAGTGGCTGCCGAAACTCTGCACCATGGAATTGCTGGCGAGCTACTGCCTGACCGAGCCGGGCTCCGGATCGGATGCGGCGGCGTTGCGCACCCGCGCGGTGCGCGACGGCGATCATTATGTCCTCAACGGCCAGAAGCAGTTCATTTCCGGCGCCGGCAAGGGCGACCTCTATGTGGTGATGGTGCGGACCGGAAATGACGGACCCGGCGGCATCTCGACACTGGTGATCGAGGGCGACACACCAGGGCTGTCGCTTGGCGCCAATGAACGCAAGATGGGCTGGAATGCGCAACCGACCCGCGCGGTGATCTTCGAGAATGCGCGGGTGCCGGTCGCCAACCGGCTCGGCGACGAGGGCATCGGCTTCAAGATCGCGATGGCCGGGCTCGACGGCGGCCGCATCAACATCGCGGCCTGCTCGCTCGGCGGCGCGCAATGCGCGCTCGACAAGTCGCTGGCCTATATGAAGGAGCGCAAAGCGTTCGGTAAGCGCCTCGACGAATTCCAGGCGCTGCAATTCCGGCTGGCCGATATGGCGACCGAACTCGAGGCCGCGCGGACCTTCGTGTGGCGCGCGGCGGCGGCGCTCGATCGCAAAGACGCCGATGCAACCATGCTGTGTGCCATGGCAAAACGCTTCGGCACCGATGTCGGCTTCGAGGTCGCCAACCAGGCGCTGCAACTGCATGGCGGTTACGGCTATCTCAGCGAATACGGCATCGAAAAAATAGTGCGCGATCTGCGCGTGCATCAGATTCTCGAAGGCACCAATGAAATCATGCGGCTGATCATCTCACGCAAGCTGATCGAGGGCGCGCGATGACGGCGCCGGCCGCGGTCGTGGAGTCCGAAGGGGATCTGATCGTCCGGCGCGAAGGGTCGGCCGGCATCGTCAGGCTGAACCGGCCGAAAGCGCTCAACGCCATGACGCTGGAAATGTCTGTAGGTATCGACGCGGCGCTCGACCGCTTCGAATCCGATCCCGCGATTGCGGTGGTCATCCTGGAAGGGGCGGGCGAGCGCGGCCTGTGTGCCGGTGGCGATATTCGCGGCCTCTATGACAGTTCGCGCGCCGGTGGCGATCTTGGCAAGGTGTTCTGGCGCCAGGAATACGTCATGAACGCGCGCATCGCGAAATTCCCAAAACCCTATGTCGCGTTCATGGACGGGCTGGTGATGGGTGGCGGCGTCGGCCTGTCGGCGCATAGTGCGCATCGTGTCGTCACCGAAAAGACAAAACTGGCAATGCCGGAAGTCGGTCTCGGCTTCTTTCCGGATGTCGGCGGCACCTGGCTGTTGTCGCGCTCGCCCGGCGAGACCGGAACCTATTTCGGATTGACCGGCCAGACCATGAACGGTCCGGATGCGATCCATGCCGGGTTTGCCGATAATGTTGTGCTGTCCAGCCAGCTCGCTGCTTTGCGCGAAGCCCTGACCCAAATCCGCCCCGGCACGGCATCGAGCGAGGTCAGCAATCTGATCGCGGGCTTTTCAACCGGAGAGGCCTCCGGCCCGGTCGCCGCGATGCAGGCCAGGATCGACGGTTGGTTCGCTGGCGAACGGATGGAGGATATCTTCGCATCGCTGACGCGCGATGGCTCCGAACTGGCGCTGGCGACGTTGAAGACGTTGAACGAGAAATCGCCGCGCGGCATGGTCGTGACCCTGAAGCTGCTGCGGCTGGCGCGGGCGTCGTCTTCGCTGGAACAATGCCTGGTGCGGGAATATCGTGCCGCGCTGGAAGTGTTCCGAAGCGACGATTTTCGCGAAGGCGTGCGCGCCGCGGTGATCGACAAGGACCGCAATCCCCACTGGTCGCCCCCGCGGATTGAGGATGTCACGCCTGCGATGCTGGCGCCTTACTTTGCGGATATTGGTGCCGATGAACTGGTGTTCGACCAAATAAAATAGAAGCGTCCGAGCGGAGGGAATTAGAGATGGCCAACATCGCATTCATTGGTCTGGGCAATATGGGCGGCCCGATGGCGGCCAATCTGGTCAGGGCCGGCCACAGAGTGGTCGCGTTCGATCTGGTCGGTGCTGCGCGCGAGCAGGCAAAGGCCGATGGGGCCGGAATTGCCGACAGCTCGGTGGCCTCCGTCAAAGGGGCCGATGTGGTCATTACCATGCTGCCGGCCGGCAAGCATGTTCTGGCGGTCTGGGCCGAGATATTGCCCGCAATGGTCAAGGGCGCGCTGATCATCGATTGTTCGACCATCGACGTCGAAAGCGCGGTGCAGGCCCATGGTCTGGCGGCCAAGCACGCCGTCGCCTCAGTCGATGCGCCGGTATCCGGCGGTACCGGCGGCGCCAGGGGCGCGACGCTGACCTTCATGGCCGGCGGCGAGGCGAAAGCCTTCGCCGCGGCCAAGCCGGTGCTGGAAAACATGGGCAAGAAGATCGTGCATTGCGGCGGTGCCGGTGCCGGCCAGGCGGCCAAGATATGCAACAACATGATCCTGGGTATTTCCATGATCGCGGTCAGCGAGGCCTTTACGCTCGCCGAAAAGCTCGGGCTGTCGCATCAGGCGCTGTTCGATGTGGCCTCGACTTCGTCGGGGCAATGCTGGTCGCTGACATCCTATTGTCCGGTGCCCGGCCCGGTGCCGACATCGCCGGCCAACAATGATTACAAACCCGGCTTTGCATCGGCGCTGATGGTGAAGGACCTGACGCTGGCGCAGGACGCGGCCAGGACCGCCGGCGCGGCGACGCCGCTCGGCAAGCATGCGCAGGAGATTTACAAGGCGTTCGACGCGGCGGGACATGGCGGGGTGGATTTCTCCGGGATCATCCAGCACGTTCGCGGCCTCGCCGGGAAATAGCTGAGAGCCGATGACAACATTCCAGGAAGCCCGCGCTTTCCTGCTCCGGCATCGCACGGAGTACGACAAGGCTGTCGCGGATTTCCGTTGGCCCGACCCGGCGCCGTTCAACTGGGCGCTGGACTGGTTCGATGCGGAGCTGGCGCGCAACGCTGACAGCAGGAATCGCCCGGCGCTCTGGATCGTCGACGCCGGCAGCAATCGCGAGACAAAATTGTCGTTCGCAGCACTGTCCAGCCGTTCCAATCAGGTGGCGAATTTCCTGCGCGCGCAAGGCCTCAAGCGCGGCGATCATCTGCTGCTGCTGCTCGGCAACGTCATTCCGCTGTGGGAGACCATGCTGGCGGCGATGAAGCTCGGCGTGGTGGTGATCCCCGCAACCACGCTGCTGACGCCGGAAGAACTCCGCGACCGGCTCGATCGCGGCCGCGCCAAGGTCGTAGTGGCCTCGCAGGACCAGGTCGCCAAATTCACCGGCCTCGGCGGTGACGCGCTCATTCGCATCGTGGTCGGCGCGGCGTCGAAGCACGAGGGCTGGCTGGCCTATGAAGAGGCCGCGGATTTTCCGGAAGATTTCACGCCCGATGGTCCGACCGGACCTGAAGATCCGGTGCTATTGTATTTCACCTCGGGCACGACAGCAAAACCCAAGCTGGTGCGGCACAGCCAGCGCAGCTATCCCATAGGCGGGCTGTCGACGATGTACTGGCTCGGGCTGCAGCCGGGCGATGTCCACTTGAACATCTCCTCGCCGGGTTGGGCCAAGCACGCCTGGAGTTGCTTCTTCGCGCCCTGGAATGCCGGCGCCACGGTGTTCGTCGTCAATCAGCCGCGCTTCGACGCCAAGGGATTGCTCGCGACCATCGGCCGCTGCGGCGTCACCACGCTGTGTGCGCCGCCGACGGTGTGGCGGCTGTTCATTCAGGAGAAGCTTGCAACCTTCAAGGTCAGCTTGCGCGAGGTCTGCGGCGCCGGCGAGCCGCTCAATCCCGAAGTGATCGATCAGGTGCGCGCGGCGTGGGGACTGACGATCCGCGACGGCTACGGCCAGACCGAAACCACGGCATTGGCCGGCAATTCGCCGGGCCAGAAGGTGAAGGTCGGATCGATGGGCCGTCCGCTGCCCGGATTTCAAGTCAGGATCACCGACAGCGACGGGCACCCGACCAGGGAGGGCGAGGTCAGTCTGATGCTCGGTGATGACAGGCCCGCCGGCCTGATGCAGGGCTATCAGGGCGATGACGGCACGTTGAGCGGCGCCGACGGCGATCTCTATCGCAGCGGCGACGTGGTGTTCGCCGATGACGAGGGCTATCTGACCTTCGTCGGCCGCTCCGACGACGTCTTCAAATCATCGGACTACCGGATCAGCCCGTTCGAACTTGAAAGCATCCTGCTCGAGCACGAGTTGGTGGCCGAGGCCGCGGTGGTTCCCAGTCCCGATCCGATCCGGCTGGCGATCCCCAAGGCCTATGTGCTGCTGGTGGCGGGCGCGCAGCGTTCGCCGGAAACCGCGCTGTCGATCTTTCAGCATTTGCACGTCCGCCTGGCGCCGTTCAAGCGGATCCGGCGGATCGAACTCGTGACCGAACTGCCGAAGACGATTTCCGGCAAAATCCGCCGCGTGCAATTGCGCCGTCTCGAGCATGACAACAATCGCGACGATGCGCTGCGAGGTCAGGAATTTCGCGAAGAGGATTTCCCGGAGTTGCAGAAGGTCCGGTCAGCCGGATCAGCGGAGAGTTGACGAATGAATGAAGTCTGGAAGAAACCGCCGATCTCACTGGAGGCCTATCAGAATCTGGTCGGCCATGAAGTCGGCGTGTCGTC
>NZ_JBEKCZ010000261.1:0-6712 GCF_050014615.1 Bradyrhizobium sp.
CGTGAACACTCCACCGCCTAAAGGCGGTGGCTTCAGGTTACGGCTGGAAGCCGGATTGATCGACCCTTCGGGTCGATAAGTCAGACTACCTTGAAATTGTCGTCCGGTTCTTCCGGTTTCTGATCTTCGATGTACTTCTTCCAGACTTCATCCGTAACATTGCCACTGGTCGCCACCCAGTATCCTCGTGACCACAGATGCTGGCCCCAATAGCGTTTCCTCAGCGACTGATACTCGGTCAGAAGCTTATGGGAACTCTTTCCCTTCAGGTACTGCACCGCGCGCGACACAGAAAGGTGCGGCGGGATCGAAAGCAGCAGGTGAACATGGTCACGGTTTATCGCCCCGGCGTGGATCGACATCTCGTGGCTACGGCTGATTTCCCGTAGCAGCTCTCTTGCTCGCAGCCCGACATCCCCAACCAGAACCGGGTATCGATATTTGGTCACCCATACGAGATGATATTTACAATCCCATATCGTATGACTGCCGGATTTCGCCGTCTCCATAATAGGAGGATGCTACTGCATCCCGTCGCCTAAAGGCGAGGGGTTTACGGATCCCCAAAACGGGACTCTAAATTAACGCGCGACAGCTTCGCGTTTCGCGCTCGCCCGGTCGCGTCACGCCGGCATCATGCTGATGTCACAATCCGATTTGCCGGCGGCGCCGACAGTCCATAGCCGCTGAATATGCAATGCGATCGCGGGTGCCGTTGCCGGCGGATGCCAAATTCCACCGGGTTTCGTCGCAGCCGGTCGCTGGCCCGGCGGGGTGCCCGCCCCCTGCATGCCCCAAAGATTCACACTTTGGTAACCAAAAGCCCGATTCCAATTATGTCGGAAATCGGACATAGTGCGGATGGAATTCGGTCCAATGGCGTGGCGTTGCGTCCCCACCTCTTACGAGTCGAGGATCCCATGCTGCCCACATTCCGGCCGACGCCGACCTGCACCCGCTTTCAGGCCACCACCGAAATGCCGTGCATGAAATGCGGCGTGCCGATGCGGCTGGCGCTGATCGAGCCGCAAGGCCACAGCTACGATCTGCTGACCTATCACTGCGTGCCGTGCGATTCCGGCGAGAGCTTCTTGCAAGCGATCTAGCTCGGCGCAACGCGGCGCCGAAAAACTAGCAGCCGATCAGGCTCGGGTGGTGAAGGCTATTCGCTGGCGATCTGCGTCGATGCCGAGTGGAAAATCCCGGCCCCCGAAACCTGCGATGCGATCAAAAAGGCCACGACGATGGCCGGTACGCTGATCAGCCTCAAGAATTGATCCACCGAAAGCATATGGTTGTCCCCCAAAGCGCCCTTAATTGGTCCTGTGCGTCGTCTGCTGATCGCTGGTCAGAATCTGGTCTGACACCACCGCCCCCGAGATCGTGAGCAGCGCGAGAATCGTAATCACAGCCAACGTTTTCATGGGAGGATCGTCGGTCCCGATTGTGGCCGAAAACGTCAGAGCTTGGCGCATTTTCAGGACGATGCCGAGAAACAATCGTGGCGGGGGGGGGGGGCCGCAGAAACATTCCGCGCCAAAGCGCGATGAGATTAGATCGACCTGTCAAAACAATGGAGGTGCGCTCCCTCTCCCAATGGGAGAGGTGAGCGAACCCGCTGACAGGCCGATTCAATGTAAAAACGCTAGTTGACGTCGGCCACGCAGGTCCATCCGGAGCGGGTTCCCAGCGTCGCCGCAAAGCCATCCCGGCACATCGGCTTGGTCATCACCAGCCAGAAGCAAAACAGCACCGCGATCAGCGCCAGGCTCAACCACAGCCGCTGCTTCATCTCTGCCCCCCTGCCCTGCGCTTCGCCGAACCAGCATGGCATCAACAAGCGGCAGGAGTGCGACCAAGTTTCACGAGCGCTACCTTGGCGATCGCTAACTTGAATCGGCAGTTGGAGTCATCGGGGTACCTTCGCGATGATTGATCCGCGCTACAGGCCGAACCAGGACTCGGTCCATGGTGACGCTTCACGGGATTGAATTCGGTGAAGGTATAGCTGGCGAGCTTCTCGGCATAAAACGGCTCCTCGCTGAACATCGCCTCCAGCGCGCGCCAGGAAACGCGCAATCGTGAACGGGGACCCCGAAACGATGGCGTGGCCCCGGCCGTAGAGGGATATGACGGCGGCCGCCATCCTCCTCGGGTTACCGCCGCTGTCGGACGGTCCCGGTCTTGCGTACCCCCGCGCCGGGACCGTTTCCTTGACGGTTGCTTTTTGACGGTTGCTTCTTGACGGCTTCCTGGAGGCTCCGAAACGCACAACGCCGCACTAGCGGAGTATGATCGCTAGACGGCGCCGCACTTAGACCTGGAAACTGCAATGCCCCAGTACCTGTATGTCGTCCAGGGGGGTCGAAGGTTTCATCACGCGGCAAAAAGATTTTGTGATGACTGACGGCGCTTGGGCAGTCCCCCATGTGTGCGCCGGTGCTTTGCGACTGGCCGGCTAGCCCGGCAAGGATCGTCGGCCACGGGATGAACCTTTGTCCGTCGCAAACCCATACAGCAGCGCCAGCCGGTCGAGGCATTCGCGAAACCGCCGCGCGAAATAGTCGATCCAGCGCTGGCCAGGCAGGCCGCGACGCTGGCCGATCTGCTCCATGGTCATGCCGAGAATCAACACCTCATGCACCAGCGCCGAGCCGTCGGCGCCGAGTTCGCGCTCGGCGCGGTTGAGCCGCAGCACCGCCTTGCGCTGGCGCTCCGTGATCGGCTCGCGCGCCTGTCCACCGTCGACATATTCCCGCGTCGGATCGACCGCCTGCGGGCCACGCTCGGCCTTCTCCCAATCGTCCTGGAACGCCCGCCCGCTCTGATATTGCGCCTCGTCGATCTGGCGATGGCTGTGCAGCCGGCCTAACGGATCGTTTCGGATCGAGCGCAGCGTGACGATCTTTTCTCCCGGCTCCAGCGCCAAGGGATCGTCGACTTCGATCGCCGCCACCTCGGCGTTGCGCGGCAGATCGCGCGATCGCCGGTCATGAACTTTGGCTTTTGCCGATTTGTGCGACTTGTTGCGTCTGGCCCGTGCCACCTTGGATCTCTCCCCTGCAGGAATGGATGTTTGGAATGCGGTTGGTCGATTGGGTTCGTTGGCCGGTTACGTCGCTCGTTTGGCGACATAGGCCGCAAGCTCCGGGCTGACCGCGATCACGGGTTTTTCGGCACGTCGCCCTGAATGGTGTGACGGGGGATCGGCAGCACGCGCCGCTGCCTCGCTCTCACCGTGAACAAGACTCTGATGTGGGTTTGAGTGTGAGTGGTCGGCGGCGGCTGCGGCCGGGCCCGACGGCTGGACAGCAATTGCCTGAGACAAGACCTGTCGAGACAAGACCTCCCGGGACAGGGCCTGACGGGAGCGCGAGGCGTTTTCCAGCTTCATGCGCGCCAGCGCCGAACCGAGGCCGCCCTTTTGACCGGCGATCGCGCGCTTTTCGGAAACCCGCACCATCTTGGCCAATTCGGCGTCGATCCGCTTGTGCTTCCAGCCCTCATGGAAGAAATCCTGCAGGGTCGCGCGATATTCGCACCAGGTCCGCAGCGGCAGCTTGGTGATCTTGGACAATTGCCTGTTGTCGTCGGGCAATTCGCCCTTGCGCCAGTAATGCATCATCAACAGCAGATACGCCCCGTGCTGCGCCGTGGTCAGGTGACCGGTGTCGCCGAGATAGTCGCCGACATAGAGAGGCATCCAGGGACGGTTCATATGGCACGGTTTTCGTTGGCCGGCGGCGCCATCAATTCATCGCGCAGCAGCGCAAGCAGTTGGCCGTGGCGGATCGAGCCATCCGGCAGTCCGGAGATCAGCGCGCGCAGATGCGCGATGCGATGACGTGGCGCCAGCGGCTTCATCCGGGCCACCATCACGGCAATCGGCGGGGGCATCGGCTTCATGCCGCCTCCACCAGCCGCAGCAGCACCTTGACGGCGCCGGGTTCCGGCGCGCGGCCGCGCGTCAGGTGGAAATGCGACACGCAGTAACTCGAACCCTGGCGGCGCGGATGGCCGCAAAAGGTGATGGCTTCGCCGTCCTCGTCGCCGCCGAAGGGATAGCGGCAATCGTCTGGCTGCAGCTCCAGCAGCGACAGATGGCGCGGCACGATGGCGACGCAGCGCAGCTTTAGCGCCGCGGCCCGCTTCAGGATCGGCCGCGACATCAGGGGTTTGGCCGCGCGACGCTTGCGCGTCCGGTGAGACCGCGTTGGGCGTGGCTTGCGCGGGCGTTTCGGCTGGCCGGGATTGCCGGACCGGGCGAGACCGGCAAGCCCCATCCGCCTGGCGCGGCCGATCGTGGCATTGCGGGAATAGGCGGTGTGGAATCGCGCGTTAATGGCCCTGGCGATCTCGGCAAAGGAGAGCCCCTTGGCGAGATAGTCGCGCAGCGCCTCCGAATGTTCGGGTTCCCAGTTTATTTGCATTGATGTTTCTCCCGAGGCTTCCCCGACGCCTCCTCGTCATTGCCTGCGACAAACGCGAAGCGTTTGCGCAAGGGAGCCATGCGACGAAGCAATCCATCTCGTTTCCGCGACTCTGGATTGCTTCGCTGCGCTCGCAATGACGGAGCGTCATGATCGGCAGCACGCTCAGCTAATTTCTGGTATTCCGAAATAAATGTCAAGCTATATTTCGGATAATCGGAATTGCTATCGTTTCTGAAATTCGGAAGAGTGGCGCCATGGTGGACATCAGGATGATCGAGCGGGGGCTGCAGAAGCCGGGCAAGACCAAGGGCGGTCTGGCGGCGGCGATGGGCGTGCGCCCCGGCGCGGTATCGGAAATATTGGCCGATATCCGCCTGATCAAGGCTTCGGAAATCCAGCCCATCATCGATTATCTCGAATTGAATTCGGTGCCGATCATGGGCCGGGTCGGCGCCGGCGCCACCATCGAGCCCGAGCACGAGCAGGTGCCGCCGGAGGGCCTCGGCGAGATCGTATTGCCGTTTCCGATCGCGGAGGAGACCATCGCCTTCGAGGTGTCAGGCGATTCCATGCTGCCGAAATACGAAAACGGCGACATTATCGTGGTATACCGCGACCAGCGCCATCCGATCTCGAGCTTCTACGGCGAAGAGGCCGCGGTGCGACTGAAGACCGGCGAGCGCTATTTGAAGACCATCGAGCGCGGAAAATCCGCCACCATAGTCAACCTGACCAGCTTCAACGCCAAGCCGATCACCGGCGTCAAACTGGAATGGATCGGGGAAATCTGCGTCACCCTGCCGCGGGGCCAGATCGAGCGGCTGCGGGCCAAATCCGCCGCGCGGACCCGCAAGGCGGCCAAGGGCAAATAAGCGAAAGGCTGGCGCCCTGCGCGCGGCCGGCCCGGTGATTCTTGCCCGACGCCGGCTCCAGGCTTCCCATTCGGCGCCCAATTTCTGATTTTCAGAATTATTGGATTGACTTATTTCTGATTTTCAGAAATATTGGACGCTTACCCGCCAAGGGCAGGCAGGGGCAGACCGGGCCGCGCATGCAGTATTTCGTCGTAATGATCGATTATGGACGGCGCGGGCGCGAGGCCATCGTCGACCCCGAAGTGACCCGGCGCGAAGTCATCTCGCGCATTGCATCGGGCGAATACCGCAATATCAGCTTCATCCACGAAATCGCTGATTCCTGCGTCGACGACATCACCGCCGAGATCCTGGCCGAGGCCGCCCTGCCCGACATCGCCGACGCCGGCGCCGATTTACAGGCCAACCGCTTCGATCACATCAGGGATCTGCGGAAGCATGAGAGGGTGTAAGAATTGCCCCCTACTCCTTCGAAATCACCAGCTTCAGCGACATCGAGGCCAGCGTGGCGGCGAGCATGATCGCGGCCACCGCCGACAGGCCGAAGATGTAGGAGCCTGAAAACTCCTTCAGCCAGCCCATCATCGAGGGGCCGACAAAGCCGCCGAGGGTGGCGATGCTGTTGATGAAGGCGAGCCCGCCGGCGGCGGCGACGCCGGTCAAAAAGCGCGTCGGGATGGTCCAGAAAATCGCCCGCGCCGCGGTCACACCCACCAGCGCCACGCTGAATCCGACCACGGCGCCCCCGAGCGAACCGGACAAGATCGGCGCCAGCAGGCCGATGCCGCCGAGCAGGCAGGCGAGCGCGAGATTGACGATGCGCCGGCCTTTTTCGTCGACATAGCGCGCCCACAGGATCATGCCGGCGGAGGCAAACAGGTAGGGAATCGCCGAGATCCAGCCGATCGCCAGGGTCGAGAGATGATATTCCTTCAACATCAGCGGCAGCCAGATGCCGATGCCGTAAGATCCTAACGTAAAGCCGAACTGGATCGCGGCGCAAATCAGCACGCGGGAATCCCTGAGGGCACCCAGCAGCGAGGACGGCGGCCGCTCGCGCACTTCGCCGGCCAGCACCTCATCCAGCGCATTGCGTTCGGCTGACGTCAGCCAGGTCGCGGCCTGCGGACGGTCGGACAGCAGGCGCAGCGTCAGAATCCCCAGGGGAATACAGGGCAGGCTGACCAGCAGGAACAGCCATTGCCATCCGGCAAAGCCCAAGATTCCGTCCATCTGCAACAGCAGGCCGCACACCGGGCTGCCGATCAGCGAGGACAAGGGTATCCCGACCAGGAACCAGGCCAGCATCCGCGTGCGGTACTGGGTCGGAAACCAGGCGGCGAGAAAGAACGTCACGCCCGGAAAGAAGCCGGCTTCCGCGATCCCGAGCAACAGCCGCAGCGC
>NZ_JBEKCZ010000262.1:0-8574 GCF_050014615.1 Bradyrhizobium sp.
CCCACGCCACGGCGCAAAGGTCCAGCCGCCGATGCCGATATAGATATGGCCTGATTTTTTCGTTTCGGGTTTGGAGGGCTTGCTCACCGGCGGCTCGCGTGACCAAAGAGGGAAGAGGCTTGTCGGGATGAGCCTAGTCAAATCAATTGTGATTGGCTAGTTCGCCGGGACGGTGCGTCGACGTGTAGCTCTGGTGGCCTTTTGGGGTATGATCGCAAAAAAGGAGAAAAAGGATGCGAGCGATGATTGCAGCGGCTTTGGCGATGGTGACGTCGGTCGCGCTGGCCGACGACCTCGAAAATGCGCACCGGCAGACGCTGGCGGGACGGGATGCCTACTGGAATTGCCTCGCTGAGGAATATACGCGCGACCGCAACAAAATCATGTCGGGACAGGATTTCACCTCCCTTATCGCAACCGTGTGTCCCTCCGAACGGCAGAATTTCCGGGTGACGCTAGTGGATTACCTGTCGCTGCAATTCCCCGATGTCGACGCGGGAGCCCATCTGACGACAGCCAACAACGCCATCGCGCTGGCGCAGAAGGATATCGTGAAGGCTTTCATCGGGCGCGGGCCGGCGCCGAAGTAAGCGGGGACGCGGTGCTCACGCCTTCGGAAAATCCTTGCGCATCGCGATTTCGGCGGCGTCGCCCGGTGAAAGCACGTTGTTGTCGAACGCCGGTTGAGGCTCGGTGACGATGTCGTACAGGGAAATGCCCTTGACGGGCTTGGCCAGCAATTCCCGGATGCAATCGGCGAGGGTGCCGTTGAAAACCAGATAGGGCCGGCTGTTGCCGTTGAGCCGCTGGCCGTTCCGCGAAGGCCATTTTTTGAGGTCGGCGGGAGCGTCGTAGACGATCGGGGAGCTTTCTCGGAACATGCGTCGGCCCTGGCTCGCTTTATCCTGCCCCAAATCTAGTCCGGCTGCGTAAACGTATGCTGAATACCGCGCCCGCTTGCGGCGTCTCCGGCTTCGGAGATTTGCCGAAACAGCCCCCTTGCCAAACGCCCCGATCGTTCCTATTTAGCTTCTAACGGCGACGTCGATGCTTCATAGCTCCGGCGCTGGGACGACCACTGAATGGCTCGGCTGCGCCGGATGTACGCGCGCCCTCTGTTCGTGGTCGTTGGCATTTCTAGAGCGTTTTCAAGCGAAGCATGCCCTCGGACTTGATCCGGGGGTGGATGCTGGTTCGCGTTAAGAAAACGCGTCCGACCGAATAAATCCATGCCTGTTTTGGCCCGTTTTTAGCCCTTCCGCACCGCTGTTTTTGACCTGCGCCTTGGCATCCTCCGAGGCTGCGGATATACGCTGGCGGCATGAATGACGCCATCTCACCGGGGCCCGTGAACCCGTCGCAGGCCGCTGGTTTACCTCAGCTTTCGGTCGTTGTCCCGACCTTCAACGAACGCGACAACGTCACCACGCTGTTTCGGCGGCTGGAGACCGCGCTCACGGGCACTGCCTTTGAAGTCATCTTTGTCGATGACAATTCCCCCGACGGAACCTGGGAGGTGGTGCGGGCGCTGGCGCGCGGCGATTCCCGGGTTCGCTGTATCAGGCGGATCGGGCGGCGCGGCCTGTCCGGCGCCTGCATCGAGGGCATCCTGGCATCGAGCGCGCCCTGCGCCGCCGTCATCGATGCCGACCTGCAGCACGACGAGACGCAATTACCTGTCATGCTGACCCTGCTGCAGAGCGGGGCGGCCGATCTCGTGGTCGGCAGCCGCTACATCGAAGGCGGCAGCGCCGACAGCTTCAACAAGCAACGCGCCGGCGCCAGCGCGCTCGCCACCGAGGTCGCAAAACGCGTGCTGCGGGTCAAGATCGCCGATCCCATGAGCGGTTTTTTCATGATACGGCGCGATCGCTTCGAGCAACTGGCGCCGCAGCTCTCGACCCAGGGCTTCAAGATCCTGCTCGATATCGTCGCCACCGCGCGCGGCGATCTGCGGGTCAAGGAAATTCCCTACGCCTTTGGCGCGCGGCTGCATGGCGAGAGCAAGCTCGATTCCATGGTGGCGCTGGATTTCCCATGATGTGGTGTCGCTGCGGTTTCTGTTGTTTGCGATGGTCGGATCGATCGGCCTGTTCGTGCATTTCGCGGCGCTGTTTGCGGCGCTCGAAGTTTTCGAGTTGCCGTTTCCGGAGGCGCAGGCCTGCGGCGCGCTGCTGGCCATGACCAGCAACTTCATCCTGAACAATTTTCTCACCTATCGCGATCAACGCCTAAAGGGTTTTGCGATCCTGCGTGGCCTCTTGCTGTTCTATCTCGTCTGCAGCGTCGGCCTGTTCGCCAATGTCGGCGTGGCGTTCTCGGTTTACGATCAGGAGCCGATCTGGTGGCTGGCAGGGGCGGCCGGCGCGTTGATGGGCGTGGTCTGGAATTACGCGATGTCCGGACTGTTCGTCTGGCGCAAGCGATGAAGCTGCCATGAACCCGAACGAGGCGCGGCTGGTCCGCAACACCGCCGTCACCGTGGTGGCGCTGGTGGCGCTGCGGCTGGTTGGCGCGACCTGGACGCCGCTGACCTTCGACGAAGCCTATTACTGGATGTGGTCGCAGCATCTGGCGTTCGGATATTACGATCATCCGCCCGGCGTCGCCGTCGTGATCCGTCTCGGTACCATGATTGCCGGCGATACCGAACTCGGGGTGCGGCTGGTGTCGATTCTGCTGGCGCTACCGATGAGCTTCGCTGTGTATAGCGCCGCGGTCATCTTGTTCGGCGGCCGGCGCGTGGCGGCAACCGCGACCGTGCTGCTCAACGTCACCCTGATGGCGGCGGTCGGCACCCTGATCGTGACGCCGGATTCGCCGTTGCTGGTGGCCTCAAGCTTCGTGGTGCTCTGTCTCGCCAAAGTGCTGGAGACCGGGCGCGGCGCGTGGTGGCTCGCGGTCGGCGCCGCGGTCGGCGCGGCGCTACTGTCGAAATACACCGCATTGTTTTTCGGTCCGGCGATCCTGATCTGGCTGGTGAGCGTTCCGAAACTACGGCGCTGGCTGATCTCGCCCTGGCCATATCTCGGCGGCCTGGTTTCGCTGCTGATATTCTCGCCGGTCATTCTCTGGAACGCCGATCATCATTGGGTCTCCTTCATCAAGCAGCTGGGCCGGTCCCGGATTGAGGATTTCAGGCCGGCATTCCTCGGCGAATTGATCCCGACCCAAATCGCCTTCGCGACGCCGCTGGTATTCATTCTGGGCGCGATGGGGCTCTACGCGCTGCTCAAGCGCGATGGCGGCGCATCGGCCGCGCGCGGGCTGATCAACGCGATATTCTGGACCATCGTGCTCTATTTCGTGTGGCATTCGCTGCACGCCCGCGTCGAGGCCAACTGGTTCGCGCCGGTTTATCCGGTGTTTGCGATTGCGGCCGCGGTGGCCGCCAATTTGACGCGATGGAACAAGCACCAGCAGCGTGTCGTCGATTTTTGCCTGCGCTGGGCCGCGCCGACGGGCATTCTGATGTTCGCGCTGTTGATCGTGCAGGCCAACACCGGCGCGCTTTCAGGCTATCGCCGCGACGCCACCGTGCGCAGCGTCGGCGTCGGCTGGGGCGAACTCGCCACCGGGATTGAAACAGTTCGCGCGCGCACCGGTGCGGCCTGCATACTGGCGCCGGATTACGGCACCACCAGCTGGCTCGCCTTCTATCTTCCGAAAGGCACCTGCGTGGCGCAGCTAACGCAGCGGATCCGCTGGGTCAACATGCCGGAGCCCGATCCCGCGCAACTGTCCGGCAAACTGCTGTTCGTCGATGAGCTGCGGCCGGGTGGGCAGCCGGTGCTGAAGGAGGCGTTTGCGCGGGTCGACCGGGTCGCGGAGCTGCCGCGCAAACGCGGTCCGCTCACGATCGAAACCTATGCCCTCGACCTGCTGGAAGGCGCCAGGGGCGAGGTGCTCGATCGCTCGCCGCCGACGGAATTATTGCCATAAGCGACCCTTCGCGGTTTTATCTTTTGATTTTCAGGCGGCAGGCTGCGCCGCTGTGGGTTGGTTCGGCGGCCTTATATCAACGAGCGTCTTGTCGCTCTTGTGGATCGCGAGCAGGTTGATCCCGGCCCCGATGATCTCGTAGCCGTGCTCGCCCAGCCATTGCTGCAGCCTGACATTGTCTGCCTTGATCTTCTCGATCAGCATGATCGGGTGGCTTTGATCGATCGTGCGGCGTGCGCCCTCCAGCGCCTCCAGTTCCATTCCCTCGACGTCGATCTTAATGAAATCGACGCGCGAAAGGTTGAATTCATCAATCGCCAGTTTCCTGACCGTCACTGTATTTTCGTAATCGATTGTCTGGCCGATGAACTCGTTGCCATCTCGCTCACGCAGCTCCAGGCTGCCGAAGCTGGACGGAAGCAAATAGTTGGGATTTGGAATCTTCATAGTTCCGCTTTCGGAGGACACCGCACCGTGCACCGCAACGGCGTTGAAGCAATTGTTGATCGCGATATTGCCGGCGAGGGCATAATAGACGCGTTCTTGTGCCTCGATGGAAAGGACGGATCCCCAACCCGTCATCGACATCGCCCATTCGATGGTATGGACGCCGATATTGGCGCCGCAATCGATGGCCACGACGCCGTCGCCGTGATTCTGGCGGCGAAGGCCGAGTAAATCAACCACCAGCTTGACTTCGGTCGGGTCGAAGGAGGCGGTCTCCAGGATCTGATAGCCGACGCCATAGCCTTGTTGCGGATCGATCATGCGGTAATCGAATCGATTGACGATCATGGTTCCGTGATTGGACGAGGCCAGCACGAATGCCAGTTTGCGCAGCACGCCTTGCATTTGTGTCTCCTGACTACCGGGGAAGGGGGTCCACTGATCATGTTAGCGGGCCGCGACACGAATCGCCTTTAGGTGAGCTTACAAGACTTCGGGCAGGCGGTTCCACAATCAGGCATTTTTGGGGCGCGAGATGTACGGTGCATCCGCTGATTCCCGCGCGGCGCGCCGGATTTAATGCCGCTCTGGATCATCATGGATGTGACATCGCAGGGGCGGGGATCCGAAGTCGAATTATTGAGAAAGCGCGCGTGGTTAATCCCGTAAATGCCCGTGCATTTCCGTATCAAATTGGGACTGCGCAACAACGGCCCGCACTTAATCCGCATTTAACTAAAAGTCGCCTTAATGACGCTCCGCGCCTCTGCGAAACGCTCTTTCGGAAGAACTCCGGCAGATCATCGCACGCAGCTTGGCGTTCGAATGTGCCGGGGTCATGCACATCATCGAACGCTGACTGCAGGGGACACAAAGTGGAAGCAGTCTGGATGCAGGGCGGATGAGTACCAGTACAGTAGCGTGTTACAATTTCGCGGTCGACAAACCCAGAAGTTCAGCGCGGAAAGCCAGCACTCAGAGTTTCTTCGGCGGCGTTGCGGTCGCCAGCTTGGTGCTGGGCTGTGCCTTCACGGTGTACGCCAATATTTTCGCGGCGAGTCCCTATCCGCAGCTCGGCAGTGCCAGTTTCGATGCGCCGGTGATCCGGCGGCCGCAGGCCGTTGCGGTCAACGGCACGCCGCCGGCCGAGACCGTCACGCGCATCGCCGAGCTCAAGCCGCCGCCGGTCATTTCCGCGCCGGCTACCATTCCGGCAGGTCCGTCGCTGTCATTTGCTGATCGCTTTGCCGCGGCCGCCCCGCAGAGCGTGGAGCCGGCGCCACAGCCCGAGGCGCCGAAATTGGCCGAAGCAGCCAAGCCGCTGCCCCAAGCACCGAAACTGGCGGAAGCGCCCAAACCCGCTGTAGCGCCGAAGCTCGCTGAAGCCGCCAAGCCGAAGGAAGCTTCGCCACCGCCGGTTCAGGTCGCCGCGATCGCTCCTCCGCCGCCACCTGCGAAAACATCGGGCTCATCCATCCACGACATGGCGCAGCGCGCCAAGGCGGCCGTGATGTCGCTCGCCTCGAACGACAGGCAGAGCATCGTCGAAAAACTCTGGGGCAAGCCGCAACCGCAGCCGCGTGGAGCGTCGCTGCTGTCGTTTGCCTCCGCCGATGCCAGTGCGACCGGCAGCCTCGGTCCGATGCAGAACCCGGCGCTGGCGGGCAACACGCCGCGCTACGATCAATCGACCGCGGTTTACGATATCTCCGCGCATATGGTCTATCTGCCCGACGGCACCAAGCTGGAGGCGCATTCCGGCCTCGGCAACAAGCTTGACGATCCGAGCTCGGCGAACATCAGAATGCGGGGCGTGACGCCGCCGCATCTCTATGAATTGACGCCGCGCGAGGCGTTGTTTCACGGCGTGCCGGCGCTGCGGCTCAATCCGGTCGGCGGCGAGGAGTCGATCTACGGCCGATCCGGCCTGCTCGCGCACACCTTCATGCTCGGCCCCAACGGCGATTCCAACGGCTGCGTTTCATTCAAGGACTACAACGCATTCCTGAATGCCTATCGCAACCAGGGCATCAAGCGGCTGGCGGTCGTCGCCAGGATCGACTGAGGCGCATTCCGGCGCCTGCCGATTCCAGCGTCTTCCGGGCCGATTGACGGCTTGCGCCGCGCGACGGAACAACGCTATCACGGCGTTATGTCCGAACCCGATTTTCAACCAACGCTGACCGGCCCGACCGTGATCATACGGCCGGTGACGTCAGGTGATTGGGCGGCGTTGTTCGACGCCGGCTCCGATCCGGAAATCTGGAAAGTGCATCCGCGCTCTGATCGCTACACCGAGCCGGAATTCAGGAAATATTTCGACAGCGCGGTCGCGTCGAAGATGGCATTCGTGTTCGTCGACCGCTCGACCCGCCAGTTGATCGGCTCCAGCCGCTATTATGGGTATGATGCCGAACGCAGCGAAGTCGAGATCGGCTGGACCTTCATCGCCCGCAGCCATTGGGGCGGAAAAACCAATCGTGAAGTCAAACGGCTGATGCTCGATCGTGCCTTTACGTTCGTCGATACCGTCATCTTCTGGGTGGGCGAGAAAAACTGGCGCTCCCAGGGCGCGATGACCAAGATCGGCGGCGTGAGACGCAGCGGACTTTTTACCCGCGAATTGTCCGGCGCAACGCCGCATTTCATATTCGAAATCGGCAAGAGCCAATATCAGCAAGGCGGCCGAGCTCTGGTTACCTGACGGTTTGACTCCAGCGTCGCTGCAGGAGTTTGCATTGCGGGATAATCGCCTAGGTAGCATGTATTAGTTCAATCGAATATTGTGATACGCCGCGTCGAGTGCTCGATACCCAAATGCGGAATTGCAAACAAAAAACCCCGGCATCGCTGCCGGGGTTTTGCATTGTTGGAACCGCTTGGGAACGCTGGATCAGAAATCCATGCCGCCCATGCCGCCGCCGGGAGGCATACCGCCACCAGCACCGGCGTTCTTCTTCGGCAGTTCGGCCACCATGGCTTCGGTGGTGATCAGCAGAGCCGCGACCGAAGCTGCGTTCTGGATCGCCGCACGCACGACCTTGGTCGGGTCGATGATGCCCTTCTTGACGAGATCGCCGTATTCGCCGGTCTGCGAGTCGAAGCCGTACGCGTACGTCTTGTTCTCGAGGATCTTGCCGACGATGACGGAGCCGTCCTCGCCTGCGTTGATCGCGATCTGGCGAGCCGGCCAGGACAGCGCCTTGCGCACGATCTCGACGCCGGTCTTCTGGTCGTCGTTCTTGGTGCGCAGGCCCTTGAGCTGCTCGGAGGCGCGCAGCAGAGCGACGCCGCCGCCCGGTACGATGCCTTCTTCAACGGCCGCACGGGTCGCATGCATCGCGTCATCAACGCGATCCTTGCGCTCCTTCACCTCGATCTCGGTCGCGCCGCCGACGCGGATCACCGCGACGCCGCCTGCGAGCTTGGCCAGACGCTCCTGCAGCTTCTCACGGTCGTAGTCCGAGGTGGTTTCCTCGATCTGCGCCTTGATCTGGGTAACGCGGGCTTCGATGTCGGCCTTCTTGCCGGCGCCGTTGACGATGGTGGTGTTTTCCTTGTCGATCATCACCTTCTTGGCGCGACCGAGCATGGCGAGCGTAACGTTCTCCATCTTGATGCCGAGGTCTTCCGAGATCGCCTGACCGCCGGTCAGGACGGCGATGTCCTGCAGCATGGCCTTGCGGCGATCGCCGAAGCCCGGAGCCTTGACGGCGGCAACCTTGAGGCCGCCGCGCAGACGGTTGACGACGAGGGTGGCGAGCGCTTCGCCTTCGACGTCTTCCGCGACGATCACCAGCGGCTTGCCGGTCTGCACCACGGCTTCGAGCAGCGGCAGCAGTTCGTTGAGGTTGGAGAGCTTCTTCTCGTTGATCAGGATGTAGGCGTCGTCGAATTCGACGCGCATCTTGTCGGCGTTGGTGACGAAGTAGGGCGAGATGTAGCCGCGGTCGAACTGCATGCCTTCGACGACATCGAGTTCGGTTTCGAGCGACTTGGCTTCTTCAACCGTGATGACGCCCTCATTGCCGACCTTCTTCATCGCGTCGGAGAGGAACTTGCCGATTTCGGCGTCGCCATTGGCGGAGATGGTGCCGACCTGGGCGATTTCCTCGTTCGAGGTGACCTTCTTGGAGTTCTTGACGAGGTCGGCGACCACGGCTTCCACCGCCATGTCGATACCGC
>NZ_JBEKCZ010000263.1:0-6539 GCF_050014615.1 Bradyrhizobium sp.
AGCGCCTGGATCGAAGGATCGGGATAACAGGTCGCCTGCTGCCAGCCGGTGCGGGGGGATGCTGCCTGGGACATTTGCTGTTCTCGTTGTTGCCGTGCTTCCTCGCAAGTCCTCGTCTGCTATCATTGTCATCTCGCGGCGGCAAGCAAGCATCTATGCTGTCATCGCCCGCGAAAGCGGGCGATCCAGTATTCCACCGGAGTCTGTGAGTAAGCCGAAAAGCCGCGGCTTACTGGATTTCCCGCCTTCGCGGGATATGACGATGGTGGGCGCGCATCGAGCAACGCGCTATGTCTTGCCGCGTCGCGGCCAGCGCGCCATACTCACTCCACGTGAAGAATATAGAGGGATGAAATGCCACGCATATTGATGACCGGCGCGTCCGGCGGAATCGGCACCAGTTTGCGAAAACTGCTGCCGCCGATCTATCCGGACTTGCTGCTGAGCGACCTGAAGGCGCCCGCCGATCTCGGCGCCCATGAAAAATTTAAGGCGGCCGATCTGGCTGATCTGGCGCAGGTCGAGGCGATCTGCGAGGGGGTCGACGGCATCGTGCATTTCGGCGGGTATTCGGTCGAGGGTCCCTGGGACAATATCCTGCAGTCCAATATCATCGGCACTTACAATCTGTTCGAGGCGGCGCGCAAGAAGGGCGTCAAGCGCGTCGTGTTCGCATCGTCGAACCATGCGGTGGGGTTCTATCCGCGGCATCACCGGATCGGAACCGACGTGACGCCCCGGCCGGACAGCCGCTACGGCGTCAGCAAGGTGTTCGGCGAGGCGGTGGGCGCGCTCTACGCCGACAAGCACGGGCTCGGGGTTACCTGCATCCGGATCGGCAATTTCGGCGAGATGCCGCTGGACCATCGCCGGCTTGCGATCTGGCTGAAGCCGGAAGATCTGGTGCAGCTGTGCCGGATCGGGCTCGATCATCCCGACATCCATTTCGAAATATTCTACGGCGCGTCCTATAATGAGCGCGCATGGTGGGACAACCACCGTGCCTACGACCTCGGTTATCGCCCGACCGGCCGGGCCGAGGATTTTCGCGAACACGCGTTTGCCGAGCAGGCCAAGATCGCGACCGATCCGGTCGGCGATTTCTATCAGGGCGGCACGTTCTGCGGCATGGAGTTCGACGGGGACGCCAGCAAGATCATCGACTGGAAGTAACCTTCGGGTCATTCCGGGGCGTGCGAAGCACGAACCTCAGATGTGCAATCGCACATCGGGGAATCTCGCGCTTATAATCTCTGGATTCCGGGTTCAGCCCTGTGGGCTGCCCCGGAATGACGACTTTATGTTAGGCGTGTGCCAACGTAAGATGGCCGCCCACAAGGAAAGCACAAAAATGGCTGACGGATTGCGCAAGGGACTGACGAGCTACGGCGACGCTGGATTCTCGCTGTTCCTGCGCAAGGCTTTCATCAAGGCGATGGGTTATTCGGATGATGCGCTGAACCGGCCCATTGTCGGCATCACCAATACCTACAGCGACTACAATCCCTGCCACGGCAATGTGCCGCAGATCATCGAGGCGGTGAAGCGCGGCGTGATGCTGTCGGGAGCAATGCCGATGGTGTTCCCGACCATCTCGATCGCCGAGAGTTTTTCGTATCCGACTTCGATGTATCTGCGCAACCTGATGGCGATGGACACCGAGGAGATGATCCGCGCCCAGCCGATGGATTCAGTGATCGTGATCGGGGGCTGCGACAAGACCCTGCCGGCGCAGATCATGGCTGCGGTCAGCGCCGATTTGCCGACGGTCGTAATCCCGGTCGGACCGATGGTGGTCGGGCATCACAAGGGCGAGGTGCTGGGGGCCTGTACCGATTGCCGCCGGCTGTGGGGAAAATTCCGCGCCGGCGAGATCGACGAAGTCGAGATCGAGGCCGTCAACGGCCGGCTCGCGCCGTCCGTGGGCACCTGCATGGTGATGGGCACCGCCAGTACCATGGCCTGCATCACCGAGGCGCTGGGCCTGTCGCTGCCGATGAGCGCGACCATTCCGGCCCCTCATGCCGAGCGTTTTCGCCTCGCGGAAGCCAGCGGCAGGGTCGCCGCCGAGATGGCCAAGGCGAAGGGGCCGAAGCCCAGCGAGCTATTGACGCCGGCAGCGTTCAAGAACGCGCAGGTGGTGCTGCAGGCGATCGGCGGCTCGACCAACGGTCTCATCCATTTGACCGCGATCGCCAACCGCACCGAACATCGCATCGATCTCGAAGCCTTCGACAGACTCGGCCGCGAGGTGCCGGTGCTGATCGATCTCAAGCCGTCGGGCGCGCATTACATGGAGCATTTCCACCATGCCGGCGGCGTGCCGAAACTGATGGCGCAGCTCGGCGACCTGATCGACCTCGATGCCAAGACCATCAGCGGCGCCAGCCTGCGCGACGTCGTCGCCGCCGCCGAGGAAGTGCCGGGGCAGGATGTCATTCGCGCGCGCAAGTCTCCGATCAAGCCGGAAGGAGCGATGGCGGTGCTGCATGGCAATCTCGCGCCGCGCGGGGCCGTGATCAAGCATTCGGCGGCGAGCCCCAAATTGCTGCAGCATACCGGCCGCGCCGTGGTGTTCGACTCGGTGGAGGACATGACGTTGCGGGTCGACGATCCCGCGCTCGATGTCAGCGCCGACGACGTGCTGGTGCTGCGCAACGCCGGCCCCAAGGGGGCGCCGGGCATGCCGGAGGCGGGCTATCTGCCGATCCCGATGAAGATCGCGCGCACCGGGGTCAAGGACATGGTGCGAATTTCGGACGCGCGCATGAGCGGCACGGCGTTCGGCACCATCGTGCTGCACATCACGCCGGAATCCGCCGTCGGCGGGCCGCTGGCGCTGGTGAAGAACGGCGACATGATCCGGCTCGATGTCGCCAAACGCAGCATCGATCTGCTGGTCGATGCCGCCGAGCTGGACAAGCGCCGCGCCGCGCTGGCGCTCCCGGTGACGCCGGACTGGGCCAAACGCGGCTACGCGCATCTGTTCAACGAGACCATCCTGCAGGCCGATGAAGGCTGCGATTTCGATTTCATGCGCGGCAAGGGCAAGGGGTAGCCTGCTCTTCCTGTTCATTCAGTCGTCATGCCCCGCGCATGCGGGGCATCCAGTACTCCGCGGACCTGAGATAGCGCCGATAGGCCGCGGCGTACTGGATCATCCGCTTTCGCGGATGATGACGTCAGGGTGGCGGATGATGACATCGGAGTGAAAAGCCGTCGGTTATTACTCCTCAACGGTCATCGCGCTCCATCTCGCACATGCGTTCGTCGGTATCCCCCAGACGTTTGATTGACATTCAAACAACCCCGATGGGATGATCAAAGAAAACATCCAAGGGGGAAGCGAGATGGGTAATCCACTGGGGAGGACCGTCGTGGCGATCGCCGTGGCGTCGGTCTTGTTCACCGCCGGCGCGGGCGCGCAGGAAGTGAAGCATTATCGCTTCGCCTACGATCAGCCCAGGACGACAGGCTACGGAATCCTCGGCGATATCTTCAGCGACAAGCTCAAGGCGCTCAGCAAGGGCACCATGCTGATCGAGCAATATCCTGGCGCGCAGCTCGGGCAGGAGCCGCAGGTGCTGCAGCTGGTGAAATCGGGAGACGTGGAGTTCTGCATTTCCTCCTCGGCGAATGCCGCGACCCTGTCGCCGCAGGCCGGGGTGATGTCGATGCATTTCCTGTTCCGTTCCGAAGCGCACCTCATCAAGGCGATTGCGGATCCCGAAGTATCGAAGGCCGTCAAGGCGATGATCGCCGACACCGTCCAGGGCGCCCATGTCATCGCGCTGGCCACGCTCGGCCTGCGCAACATGTACTCCAAGCGCGAGATCCGGAAAATCGAAGACATGAAAGGTCTCAAGGTGCGCGTGCAGGCGACGCCGACCGAGGACACCATGTTCCCGGCCTATGGCGCCCAGATCGTGCATATGCCGTTCGGCAGCGTCTATACCTCGCTGCAGACCGGCGTGGTGGAGGTCGCCGAAAACGGCGTCAACGTCTATCTCGCCAACAAGCACTATGAAGTGGCGCCGGTGCTGTCGATGACCGAACACGAGGCCAATAACAGCCTTGTGTGGATCAGCGACAAATTGTGGAACAGCCTGACGCCGGAGCAGCAGGGCTGGGTGCAGGCCGCCGCCGACGAGGTCAACAAGAGCCAGCCCGCGAAGGCGGTCGAGCTCGAGCATCAATCGCAGGAGAAATTGAAATCGATCGGGGTGAAAGTCGTCGCCGATGTCGACAAGTCGGGCTTTACCGCGATCGCGGACCCCTATCTCGACAAGCTCTCCAAAGAGCTCGGCCCGCACGCGGAAAAGATCAAGAACCTGATCCGGGCGATCAACTAGTGGGCGCAACTGGTGGGCACGATGTCTGATTGACAATCTTGCAACCCCGATGGGATGATCCGGCAAAATCATACCAGGGGGAAACGGTGAATTATCCGGCAAGAATCATCGGCGGGTTGATCGCGGTCGCGACAGTCCTGTTCGCGGCTGGCGCAGGCGCGCAAGAGATAAGACATTACCGCTTCGCCCACGACCAGCAGCTCAATTCCGGCTACAGCATCGCCTTTGATATCTTTTCCGCCAGGCTCAAGGAATTGAGCAAGGGCACCATGCTGGTCGATCAGTACCCTGGCGCGCAGCTCGGACAGGAGTCGCAAATCCTCCAACTGGTGCGATCCGGCGATATTGATTTCGCGATCGTCTCTTCGGCCAACACCTCGACCATCTCGCCGCAGGCCGGCGTCATGTCGCTGCACTATCTGTTCCGTTCCGACCAACACGACATCAAGGCGCTCGGCGACCCCAGGGTGTTCGAGGCGATCCGGGACATGATCGACGACACCGTCCAGGGCATCCACGTCATTGGGCTCGGCACCCAGGGCTTCCGGCACATGTATGGCAGGAAGGAAGTGCACAGGATCGAGGATCTCAAAGGCTACAAGGTTCGTGTGCAGGCCACCGCGACCGAGGACACCATGTTCGCCGCCTATGGCGCGCAGACCGTGCACATGCCGTTCGGCAGCGTCTATACCTCGCTGCAGACCGGCGTGATGGATTTCGGCGAGAACGCGGTCAACGTCTATCTCATCAACAAGCACTACGAAGTCGCGCCGGTGCTGTCGATGACCGAGCATGAAGCCAACAACGCGATTGTGTGGATCAGCGACAAGCTCTGGCAAAGCCTCAATGCCGACCAGAAGCAGTGGGTTCTGACATCGGCCAGGGACGTCAGCACGCAGGAACCCAAGCGCGCGTTCGAGCTGGAGCGTTCGGCGGCGGCCAAGCTCGAGAAAATGGGCGTCAAGATCGTCGCAGATGTCGACAAGTCGGGCTTTCAGAAAATCTCCGATCCCTATCTCGACAAGCTCGCCAAGGAGCTCGGCCCGCATGCGGACAAGATCAAGACCCTGATCCGGGCGATTGATTGAACTGGCCGAAGCAGGTTTCCACTAGTCGTCCCGGCGAACGCCGGGACCCATACGCCGCGGCTTCTAAGTGAGGCGATCACGTAGCCAGCTTTTGCAAACAATAAACACCGGGGGTATGGGTCCCGGCGTTCGCCGGGACGACGCGGGTGTGATCTGGGACGACGGAGAGTTAGACGATGACCATCGCCGACAAACTGGTGCTGCAGCGGCAGCATCACCTGAAATGGGCGGCGTTCGACAGGCTCGAACTGATCCTGATGATGATCTGCGGGCTATTGTGCTTCGGCTTCACGCTTTCGGTGATGTTCGACATTGTGACCCGCACCATCGGTCATCCCTGGCTGTGGCTGCAGGAAGTCACTTCCACCCTGTTCATCTATGCGATCTTCATCGGCGCGGCGGTCGCCACCCGCCGCAATGATCATCTGTACCTGACCGCGATCTCCGAGGCGCTGCACGGCACGCCGCGGCTGATCGTCGAGATCATCATCCGTCTTGTGGTGATGGGCGTGGCGTTTTGCCTGATCTGGTTCGGCTATATCAATTACCTCAGGGGGTTCGGCAGTTTCCGGCTGCCGTCGGGCACGCCGATCGCCTCGCTCTACGCGGCGATACCGCTGGCCGGCGCGCTGATCGCGCTGTTCACGGTCGAGCAACTGGTCAACGGCATCCGCAACGGCTTCGATCATCCCGAGCCGCCGGAGGAAGACCTCCCGCTGCGGCCTGTGGATGCCAGTGTGCTGAAGAGGATGCGGCCGTGAGCGCACCGGTCATCCTGGCGCTGATGTCGTTCTGCTTCCTGTTCTTCGGCTATCTCGGCGTGCCCGTGCCGTTTTCGCTGATGGCGGGCGTGTTCGTCGGGGCGCTTTTGACCGACGTGTCGCTGGCGGCGATCATCCAGAAGATCTTCGACGGCGTGGATTCCGAGGCGCTGCTGGCGATCCCGTTTTTCCTCTTGGTCGGCGAACTCATGAGTTCGGCCAACGTCGTGGTGCGGATCGCCAATCTGTCGCTGTCGCTGGTCGGGCATATCAGGGGCGGGCTGTCGCAAGTCGTCGTCGTCTTCAGCATGTTCTTCTCGGAGATGTCGGGATCGACC
>NZ_JBEKCZ010000264.1:0-6443 GCF_050014615.1 Bradyrhizobium sp.
GCGGTATTCCATCCCGAGGTCGAAATACATCAGGTTGATATCGAGGAACGGGGTAATCAGCTTGTCCTTGATGTATTGCCAGATGATCCTGGTCATCTCGTCGCCATCGAGTTCGACGACGGGGTTGGTCACCTTGATTTTTGCCATGGGGAAGAGGGCCTTTTCGGGGAATAGCGCGGGGGGACGGAGGGGTGATGTATGCGCGCTATAGCACTGCCAACGCCAAGGCGAAAGCCAAGGCGTTATGCAGTTTCAGCCCATCTTTTAGCTCGAAACGCTGCTCAGAACGCCGCCTGCGTGGCGGTGCCCGCCACCACGTACCAGGTGACGAGGAGGCCGCAGATCAGGGCGCCGGGCAGGCTGGAGCCGGTCCGCCGCCAGGTGAAGGTCGCGACAACGGCGCAGATCGCCAGCAGCGGCACGAACTGAATGGCGACGATGGTGGAAAGCGGCACGAAGCCGGGGTCGGGCAGCGGGTTGAACAGCTTTCCCGACAGCCACAGCGTGCCGTATTGCAGGACCAGGAGCACCACGAAGCCCAGCGTCAGCGCCAGAATATTGGTCAGATAGAGCGCGCCGCGCCCGGTGCCCATGGTCGAGAAATTCCGGTGCAGCACATGCAGCGCGATCACGAAAAACGCCGTGAACGGGACCAGATAGATCAGGAAAATCAGGAACTGCCTGGCGCTCATCAGCTTGAGCGCGACGATCCAGAACCGGAAATCGATCTTGAAGGCGAGATCGGCAAGCCACAATGCGCCATAACCGACAATGACGGTGGCCAGCGCAATCAGGATTGACGGCACAATAATGCCGGCCCGGCTGGCGCGCTTCGGCGCGAACGGCATCAAGGCGAGCGTAATCAGCGCATTGATGAGGGCCCAGACCATGATCAGGTTGGTGAGGCCCTGCGGCAGCAAGGCCGACGGCTTTACGAAGGTGCGGGCCAGCGCGAAGGCCGGATAATAGGTCAGCGCCGGAATCAGGGCTGTCAGCAGAAACGCCGTGGTCCAGCGTCCGCCTTTGGCCGCGACATGCTCGGGCATGGTGCCGTCGGCGATGTCAGGCAATCTGAGATGCGAAAACACGGGCGCCTCGAGCAGGCCGTCGAACGCCCCGATCAGGAGGATCACGAAACCGATCAGCGCGATCAGCGTGCCGATCTCCTTGGCGAACCAGATCTGGTCGTCCGATGGCCGCGGCGTGCCGCCCTGCAGGGTCTTGGCGAACCAGTCGAGACTGTAGCCGATCGCCTGGTGCGAAATGTGCTCGGCCGGATGGGTGATCGCGGGCGTAAATAGCACGCGGGCGGCGCCTTGCGCGATGTCGCATAGATCTTGCCGGGTTCGACGGGTCCCTGAGTACCGAACAGGGCCCACAGTTTCGGGCTCTGGGTGACGTCGCGCGCCCGCTCGACCCCCCACACCAGGTTGGAGAACTCGTCGTATTGCGCGAACACCAGCGCGACATTGCGCGGCCAGCTCGGCGTGCCGTCGGCGGCAAACGGCTTGCCAGTGGAAGAGCCCTCCAGCACCATCGACTTGTAATCGTTGGGCATCGCGGTCGCCGCCGCGAGAACGGTCCAGCCGCCCATCGAGTGGCCCTCCAGCCCAATATTGTTCTTGTCGACGATGTCGAGGCTGCGCAGATAGACCAGGCCATCGGGACCGCCGAACCCGTTGGCGAAGGCCGGCGGATCGCTGTAGCCGTGGCCGGTTTGGTCGAGCGCCAGCACCACGTAGCCCCAGCGGACAAATTCGATGGCAAAGCCGTCCTGGGTCTCGCGCGAATTGATGTAGCCGTGAACCGCGAGTATGCCGGGGGCGGGGGTCTGGGCGGTCGTATTCGGCGGGATGTAAAGCAGGGCGCTCATGGTGTTGCCCTTGGCGCCCTTGAAGCGAATATCCTCGATCCGGATGCCGCCAGCGGTCTGCGTGAGCCATGCCAGCACCCCGCCGGCCAGAATCAGAATCACCCCGGCAATCGCCAACGACCATCTGCGGCGCATGGTAGCCTCCCGATGCCAACGGCCGTTGAACCGGCGTTTGGTTGGTTTTGCAGGTTCGCTTTGGTTGTGATTGATAGCGTATCCGAAACATGTATGCGGGCAAAGCAGCCGCTGCCGGCGCGCATTCGAGGCTTTTACCCAAAATCAGGAAACGCCATTAAGTGGATTATATTGCTTGAGAAACACCGCCGGACCGGCCATCGAATGGCGGCCGCGCTTGAGGCGTTGGATGAGGTTCTTCGGAACTTGATTCAGAATCTTCAGAGCTTGAATCAGAAAGTGAAGCGAGATGTCCGGTTCGGGCACCGACAAGACCAAATCAGGCATCGCACTTACCGGACCCGTCGTCGTTCTGGTCGAGCCACAGCTCGGCGAGAACATCGGCATGGCCGCGCGCGCGATGGGCAATTTCGGGCTGACGCGGCTGCGCATCGTCAATCCGCGCGACGGCTGGCCCAACGTCCACGCCAGGCGCGCCGCCTCCGGCGCCGACCATATCCTGGACCATGTCGAACTGTTTGAAACCGTCGAGCAGGCGGTCGCCGACTGCACGCTGTTATTCGCCACCACCGCCCGTGCGCACGATCAGGCCAAGCCCGTGGTCGCGCCGGAAGCCGCCGCGGGCGAAATGACGGCCGCGATCGCCGGCGGCGCAACCGTCGGCATCCTGTTCGGCCGCGAGCGTTACGGGCTGCAGAACGAGGAGGTGGCGCTGGCCGACCGCATCGTCACGTTTCCGGTCAATCCCGGCTTCGCCTCGCTCAATCTGGCGCAGGCGGTGCTGCTGGTCGGCTACGAGTGGTTCAAGCTTGCCACATCAGGCGCGTTGCCGTTCGCGATGACCGAACGCTCCGAGCGCGCTTCGCAGCATCAGATGCAGGCCTTCTTCGACAATCTGGTGCGCGAGCTCGACAAGGTCGAATTCCTGCGCCCGGCCGAGAAGCGCGAGACCATGCTGGTCAATTTGCGCAACATCTTCACCCGCATGGAGCCGACCAAGCAGGACATGCATACGCTGCACGGCGTGGTGATGGCGATCGCCGAGGGACGCAAGGGTCCAGCCAAGGGCGGCGTGCTCGACGGCGAGCAGGCCACCCGGCTGCGCGCCCTCCTGGCCGAGCACGGGCAAGGCGCGCTGCCGTCGGAGAGCGGCACCGTGCGTGGACTGGCGCGGCTGCTGCGGCGAAATCCGACCGACGCCGAACGCCTCCTGTGGCAGGCGCTGACCACCGATCGCCGCTTCGCCGGACAATTCAAGCGGCAGACGCCGGTCGGCCGTCACATTCCCGACTTTGTGTCGTTCGTGCACCGCGTGGCGATCGAACTGATCAATCCCGATGAGTCCGAGCTGATCCTCAGCGATCGCGCCGCGCGGCAGGCCTGGCTGGAGGCGCGCGGCTACCGGGTCGTGAAGATGGCTGTCGCGGATGTCGAGGGCGGCATTGCCGCTGAACTCGACCGGCTTGAAGCCGGTCTGCAGGGGCCTGCCTAGGATTTCGGGGCAAGTCTTTAACTGCGCAAGTCTTTGCCGTTGCAGCCATCAAGCCCTATGATTTTCTCTCAGCCGCCGGGATTAAGTCGCGCGGATGAGTGTTCATCGAGTGACAAAACATAAATACAGGGAGGCTAAAACATGCGTCTTTTCCGGCTTGGAGTACTTGTTTCTGGGTCCATTCTCGTCGCCGCGCCCGCAATGGCGCAGGCGCCCCAGGTCGAAAAGAACGTCTCGATGGGGCTGTCGCTGGCCATCATCCAGGGCGCGATCGAACAGTGCGCCAAGGATGGTTACAAGGTCTCCGTCACCATCGTGGACAAGGGCGGCAACGTCGCGGCCCAGCTGCGCGGGGACGGCACTGCTCCGCATACCCTGGAATTCAGCCGCCTCAAGGCCTACACGGCCCGCACCCGCAACCAGACCTCGTTGCAAACCATGAAGCTGCTCGAGGATCCCGCCAACGCCTATATGCGGCAGATTCCCAATGTGGTCGGCGTCGGCGGTGGCGTTCCGATCAGGGCAGGCACCGAAGTCATCGGTGGCGTCGGCGTGTCCGGCGCGCCCGGCGGCGAAAAGGATGAAGTCTGCGCCAATGCGGGCCTCGCCAAGGTCGAGGCCGCGCTCAAATAGAGCGTGATTCGACGTGCCGACAATACCTTGCCGATACCACCCCTTAAGGACTGGAGACGACCGATGAAGAAGTCGCCGCGTTCGCGAAACCATGCGCTGGCCGCAACTTGGCTGGCTCTGCTTTCCACCATCACGACGGGAGAGGCGTTCGCGCAGACCGCGGCTCCCGCGGCCATCGACGTACCCGCCAAGACCATAGCGGTGCCGACCACGGTCAGTCCGCAGTTGCAGAAGATCATCGGCGCGCCGTTGCGGTCGAACTGGAATATCCAGCCCAGGACCGGAGAGGAGTGGAAGCCGGTGGCGGACGCCGGCGCCGCGGCGCTGGTCAAGAACGTGCCGGGCATGCTGGAGCGGCTCCAGGTCAAGGTCGAGAAGACCACGATCGACGGCGTGCGGGCCTATATCGTGACGCCGGAAACGGTCGCACCGGAAAACCGCAACCGGCAGCTCATCCACATGCATGGCGGCTGCTACGTTCTCAACCCGGGCGAGGCCGGATTGCCGGAGGCCATTTTCATGGCCGGCTTCGGGCACATCAAGGTGATCTCGGTCGATTATCGCATGCCGCCCGAGGCGGTGTTCCCGGCGGCGCTCGATGACGGCATCACGGTCTGGAAGGCCGTGGTGAAGACGATGAACCCCAAGAACATGGCGATCTTCGGCACCTCGGCCGGTGGCGCGTTGACCCTCGAAATGGTGCTGAAGGCCAAAGAGCTGGGGCTGCCACTGCCGGGGGCGATTGCGCCGGGAACGCCGATGTCGGATGTCACCAAGGTCGGTGACAGCTTTTACACCAACGCGATGCTGGACAATGTTCTGGTCTCGCCGGACGGCTTTTGCGACGCAGGCACCAAGGTTTACGCCGATGGACACGACATGAAGGACCCGATGCTGTCGCCGGTCTACGGCGACATGACCGGCTTTCCGCCGACCATCCTGACCAGCGGCACGCGCGATCTTCTGTTGAGCAATACGGTTCGCGTTCACCGCAAGCTTCGTCAGGCCGGCGTGGAGGCCACGCTGCAAATCTATGAAGGCATGTCGCACGCCCACTACATCCGGGACGATACCGCGCCGGAGTCAAAGGAAGCCTTCGAGGAGATCGCAGGCTTCTTCGACAAGCATCTCGGAAAATAGATCGGGGCGACCGGTTGATGGCCGCTCAGACGGCCATCAACTCCGTCGGCACATTGCCGGCGCGCTTGGGCTTCTTCTGCTTTGAAGGCATGAACAGTGAGCCCGCGGCAAGTCCCGCCGTGTCGGCGACCCCGGGATCGCGCGTGACCATGGCAGCAACGATGGCGCCGTCCATCAGCAGCGCGAGCTGGTGCGCCAGCACTTCCGGCTCCGCCGCGCCCATTTCGCCCGCGAGTTTTTCGATATAGGCCAGCACCACCTTCTTGTGCCGCATCGCGATGGCGCGAAGCTGCTTCTGGTCTTTGTCGTGCTCGCCGACGGCATTGATAAAGGGGCAGCCGTAGAAACGTTCCTGACGGAACCAGTCCTTCAGCGCCGGAAAAATCCGGGTGAGTTTGGCCTGCGCGCTGCCGCCGCCGGACTCGACGGCGTCGATGAACCATTCACGCCACTGCTTGCCCTCGGTCTCGAGCACGACGTGCACGAGGTTGTTTTTCGAGCCGAACAGCTTGTAGAGCGTGGTCTTCGCGGTTCCGGCTTCATTGATGATGGCGTCGATGCCGGTGGCGTTGATGCCGTTCTTGCAGAACAGCCGCGTGGCGGCGCTCAGCAAGCGCCCGCGCGCGGATTCATCATCGCCGGCGGCGAGACCGGCCGCGACGGGACGTCCCTTCGAAGATGTTTTGCCCATGCCTCAGTTAATCCAACTGTGCCGCACTCATCAAGTCGCATCTTTCTGCGTCCAAAATAATCGCCCGCGCCGGCAATTGCATCGCGATTGAGCAGCGCGCCCCTGACCGTTTCGAAGGCAGTTCGGGCTAAGCGGCTTCACTGCTTTGGGTTTTCCCCTGGCCCGTCTCTGGCACGCTTCATGCAGGATACAGACCGTTCGGTATCCTGCCGTCTAGGGAGAAAATCAATGACTGCGGTCGCTCAAAAAACAGTGCTTACAGGTTGCCTCGCCCCGATCGACAAGGAGGGGCTGGAGCAGCTGATCGTCAACAGCAAGGCCAACCCGAAGGTCATCAAGACCTTGAAATGCAAGACCGTGGCCGAAGGCAAGTTCCGCCATGCCAATTATATCCGCAACCTTCCGCCCTACATCGTCGACGAGCCGCCGGGTCTGTTGGGCGACGACACCGCGCCCAATCCTTCCGAAGCTTCACTGGC
>NZ_JBEKCZ010000265.1:0-6420 GCF_050014615.1 Bradyrhizobium sp.
CGGCTCCAGCCGCGCTTCCAGTGCAGCGGCACCGGAACCAGCACATCGGCCTCCGCCAGCAATTCGCGCCCGGCGCGCGCCATCCAGCGCCCCATCGCGGGAGCCAGATCCGTCCGGTCCTGGTATTTCAGCGCATGCACCAGCGTGCGCGCGACGTCGTCGTAGCGCACCGCGGCGCGGGCGCGCGCATAGGCCGGCGGATCGGCGATCGCCTCCATCGACAGCATGCCGGGGCCGGGATCGTAGATGAAGGGTATCCCGAGCCGCGGACAAAACGGCGGGGCGATGAACGACAATTTGGCCCAGCAGGTGGCGCAGACGCCGTCACCGTGCACCGGTTCGCGGCAGGCCACGCACAGCGTCGGCAACGCGATGTCGAGCGCCAGCCGCGCGGTGTTCATCCACGCGCCACGGGCGACGCGAAGCGCGCCGCGCAGGTGAGAGGTGATGGAGCGGGATGGTGAAGTATCAGCGTCCATGGGCGGAGGCTAGCGCTGTGGCGTGCGGGGCTCAAGCCGGCATTGACGCGGGGCGCGCGCCATGTTGTCAAAAATGGGTCGCAAGTCTACCAAAGCACCATGGCCAACCCCACCACCGCACCCATCCTGTTCGACCGCGCGCTGCTGCGCGCGCGCCAGAATCGAGCGCTGCGGAACGAGCCCGCGACCTTCCTGCTCGACCGCGTCGCCGAGGATATGGACGAGCGCCTGCACGCGGTGCTGCGGGATTTTTCAGATGTCGCGGATGTCTGGTCGCCGGGCGAAATCCTGCGACAGCCGTCACGCGACCGGTTCAAGTCTGTCGCGCAGATCGATCCGGATCAATCCGGGCAAGAAATTCTCAGCCTGCAGGCGGAATCGCTTGATCTCGTTGTTTCCGCGCTGGCGTTTCAGTTTGTCAACGATCTGCCCGGCGTGCTCGCGCAGATCAGGCGGGCGTTGCGGCCCGATGGGTTGTTGCTGGCGGCGATGACCGGCGGCGATACGTTGAGCGAACTACGTCAGTCCTTCGCGGCCGCGGAGGCGGAATGCGAGGGCGGGGTGTCACCCCGCGTGGCGCCGTTCGCCGATCTGCGCGATGTCGGCGCGCTGCTGCAGCGCGCGGGCTTTGCGTTGCCGGTCACCGATGTGGACCGCGTCGTGGTGCGCTATGACAGCGCGTTCGCGCTGATGCAGGATTTGCGCAGGATGGGCGCGACCAATGTCCTGGTCGAGCGGCGGCGGACGCCGACCCGCCGCGCCACGTTGCTGCGGATGGCACAGATTTACGCCGAACGCTTCGCCGATTCGGATGGACGCATCCGCGCGACGTTCGACGTGATCTGGCTGTCAGGCTGGGCGCCGCATGAGAGCCAGCAGCAGCCGTTGAAGCCGGGATCGGCGAAAGCGGGACTGGCGGAGGCGGTGAGGGGCGTGAAGCACGACTGATCTTGTCCCGGACGCGGCGCGATAACTCAATCGTCATTGCCGGGCTTGACCCGGCAATCCATCTCGCTTCGCATAATTTTTGAAGATTGATGGATGCGCGGGTCAAGCCCGCGCATGACGATCGTGGGTGCTACGCATCACATCAGCAGATCGATCAGATGCGGGATCAGCGGAATGTCGGCCGGCGGCATCGGGTAATCGCGCAGTTTGTTGGCGCGGACCCAGGCGAGGGTCTGGCCCTCGCGCGCGATGGCGTCGCCTTCCCAGCGCCGGCAGATATAGAGCGGCATCAGCAGGTGAAAATTCTCATAGGCGTGGCTCGCAAAGGTCAGCGGCGCGAGACAGGCCTCCTTCACGGTGATGCCGATTTCCTCGTACAGCTCGCGAATCAGCGTCTGTTCCGGCCGCTCGCCCGGCTCGAGCTTGCCGCCGGGAAATTCCCAAAGCCCGGCCAGCGCCTTGCCCGGCGGCCGCTGCGCGATCAGCACCCGCTTGTCGGCATCGACCAGCGCGCAGGCGACCACGAGGGTGAGTTTGAAGTCTGCCATACGCCGCAAGCGCTTTTGGAGGATCGATCTTGACGATTCTTCGAACCGTTCAGGATTTATTAACCATGTTAAGCCGGCAATTCCAGCCAGCCCCGCCGCAGGGCTTTACGACCGGTAGTCGCCATTGATCGCGATATATTCCTTGGTGAGGTCGCAGGTCAGCACCCGGTCGCGGCCTTTGCCGAGGCCGAGCGCGACCTTGATCTGGATCTTCGGATTCTTCATCGCGGCTGAAACCTCAGCCTCGTCATAGGACGGATCGCGCGCGCCACGGTTGGCGACGCGGATGCCGTTGAACGAGATCGACAGCTTGTCGCGGTCGGCGGGTTCGCCGGCCTTGCCGACCGCCATCACCACGCGGCCCCAATTGGCGTCCTCGCCGGCGATCGCGGTTTTCACCAGCGGCGAATTGGCGATCGACATCGCGATTTTCCGCGCGGAAGCTTTAGAGGCCGCGCCCTCGACGATGATCTCGACCAGCTTGCGCGCGCCTTCGCCGTCGCGCGCCACCTGTTCGGCCAGATCGGCGAGCACGGCGTTGAAGGCTTTTGTAAAGGCCTTCAGGCGGGGGTCGCCGGCGCGGCTGATTTTCGGCGCGCCATGGTCGGCCGCGGCGCCGGTCGCAAACGCCAGCAACGTATCGGATGTCGAGGTGTCGCCGTCGATGGTGACGGCATTGAAGGTGTCTTCGACGCCGCTTTTGAGCAGCGATTGCAGCGCGCCGGCGGCGATCGGCGCGTCGGTGAACACGAACGCCAGCATCGTCGCCATATCAGGCGCGATCATGCCGGCGCCCTTAGCCATGCCGTTGATCGTGACCCTGGCTTTGCCGAGTTTCACGGTCGCGGTCGCGACTTTCGGAAAGGTGTCGGTGGTCATGATCGCCTTGGCCGCGTTCATCCATTCGCCCGGCACGGCCTGCCCCGCCAAGGTGCCGAGTACGCCGTCGAATTTTGTCGCGTCGAGCGGTTCGCCGATCACGCCGGTGGAGGCCAGAAACACCTCGGCGGGGCGGCATCCGAGCGCCTTGGCGGCGATCGCGGCGGTCAGCGCGGTGGATTGTCGCCCGGTCTTGCCGGTGAAGGCGTTGGCGTTGCCGGAATTGACCACCAGCGCGCGGGCAAAACCTCCCTTGGAATTTCCCTTGAAACTTCCCTTGGAGGATTTTCCGCCGCCGAGTTTGGCGCGGCACCATTCCACCGGCGCGGACGGGCATTTCGACCGGGTGAAGACGCCGGCGACGGCGGTCCCCTTGTCCATTACCGCGAGCAGCACGTCGGTGCGGTCCTTGTAGCGGATACCCGCCGCCGCGGTCGCAAGCTTCACGCCCGCAATCGCGGGCATCTCGGGGACCTCGGTCGGGGCGAGCGGGGAGACGGCTGATGACATGGGTAAATTCCGAGACCAGGAGAAAATAAGATGGCCGGGACAAGCCCGGCCATCACAATTCTAAATACTATTGGCGTCGAAGAAGTGACAGCAGATTTTTACTTCTTCGACGGAGCCATCTTGGAGTCGGCGGGCTTCATTGCGTCCGGCTTGGCTGCCTCAGTGGGCTGATCCATGCGTTCGACCTTGGCGGTTTCGCGCAGCTTCGCCACGTAATCGGCTTGCGCCTTGCGCGTCACATAGGTCTCGATCTGGGCCTTGACCTGCTCGAAGTCGGGCGCCTTGCGGTTGCGCTTTTCCTCGACCTTGATGATGTGCCAGCCGAACTGCGATTTCACCGGATCGGAGATCTTGCCCGGCTCGAGCGCAAAGGCGACGGTGGAGAATTCCGGCACCATCTGTTCCTTGGTGAAGAAGCCGAGATCGCCGCCGTCGGACGCGCCGGGATCCTTGGACTTCTTCTTGGCGAGTTCGGCGAAATCGGCGCCCTTCTTGAGCTCGTCCTCGATCGCCTTGGCCTCGTCCTCGGTCTCGACCAGGATATGACGGGCATGAACCTCTTGCTCGCCGGTGATCTGCTTGGAGGCGTCGTCATAGACCTTCTTCATGGCGTCTTCGGTGGTCGCGGCCTTGCCTTCGACCGCCAGCAGATTGTCCATCAGGAGCCGGTTGCGGGTGAAGGCGAGACGGGCCTTGAAGTCGTCGCGTTCCTCGATCTTCTTGGCTTCGGCGGCTTTGGCGACGATTTTCATGTCGATCAGGAACGCCAGCACATTGTCCTTCTTGGTCGCGGGATCCATCTGCGCGAGGCTGGGGCCGAGTTCTTCCTCGGCCAGCGCGACGTCGCTCTGGCGGATTTCGGCGCCGTTCACCTTGGCGAGCACCGGATTGGCTTCTTCAGCCCAGACCGGCTGGCCGGCCAGCAAGACCATGGCGAGACAGCCGGTGGCGGCGTAGGCGAGGCGGTCGCGAAGGCCGAATTTCGCTGCGGATGACGAAGAGGTCATGGAAAATCCTTATCTTCAAAGTCGTGTGGCGATCTGGGGTGCCAAGGCGGTGCCAAGGCTGTTCGAGCAAGGCTGTTCGAGGCGGCGGGACACTCGCCCAATCATGTGAGATTGGCAACGCGAAAAGTCTGTCAAAATGATGAAATCCTTGACAGGTAGCGTGCCCCGTTTCGCAAGTTCGCGATCCCTCGCGGCACCCGCCGACACCAATTTTCGGAAACATACGAGGTACACCTGAAAATGCCGGTTCCCAGGACCGCCTGTCGATGTGAGCCCCCTGTTTTGAGCGTGCTGCAACCGCTGCCGGGGCTTCAAATCGGCAGCCTTGGCCGCGGTCTGGCCGCCGTTGACAAGCCCCGGGCCCAGCCATATCTCTGCCCAGCCGGGGCAATGGCGAAGGCGCGTATTTGGCTGCGTTTTTGGCCGTTGAACCTTGGATTGCCGAATTCCCACTCATTTGGCGGATGCTCCCGGTTCGGGACCGGCCCGCGATGCGTCACGATGAGTTGATAGGCAACCTGGTGGACCACTTCACGGCTGCAATGCCGAACCGAAAAAGCAGGAATTTGGCATGATCGGCGCGCTCGCCCGCAAGTTTTTCGGCTCTCCCAATGATCGGCGGATCAAGGGATACCAGTCCCGCGTCGATGCCATCAACGCCCTTGAGCCCGAGATCGCGGCCCTGTCGGACGAAGCGCTGAAAGCGCGCACCGGCGAATTCCGCCAGGCTCTTGCCGGCGGCAAGACCCTCGACGAACTTCTGGTGCCGGCCTTCGCCACCGTGCGCGAGGCGGCCAAGCGCACCCTCGGCCAGCGGCATTTCGACGTGCAGCTGATCGGCGGCATGGTGCTGCACGAAGGCGATATCGCCGAGATGAAGACCGGCGAAGGCAAGACGCTGGTCGCAACCCTGGCGGTTTACCTTAATGCGCTGGCCGGCAAGGGCGTCCATGTCGTCACCGTCAACGACTATCTCGCCCGGCGCGACTCCGAATGGATGGGACAGGTCTACAGTTTTCTCGGCCTGACCACCGGCGTCATCGTCCACGGCCTCGACGATTCCGAGCGCAAGGAGGCCTATGCGCGCGACATCACCTACGGCACCAACAACGAATACGGTTTCGACTATCTGCGCGACAACATGAAGTACCGGCTCGAGGACATGGTCCAGCGCGGTCACTACTTCGCGATCGTCGACGAAGTCGATTCGATCCTGATCGACGAGGCGCGCACGCCCTTGATCATCTCCGGGCCGCTCGACGACCGCTCTGACTTCTACAACACCATCGACACCTTCATCCCGAGGCTCGACAAGTCCGACTACGACGTCGACGAGAAGCAGCGCACCGTGGCGCTGACCGAAGCCGGCATGGAGAAGATCGAGACGCTGCTGCGCGAGGCCGACCAGCTCAAGGGCGAATCGCTGTACGACGTCGAGAACGTCTCGGTCGTGCATCACATCAACCAGGCGCTGCGCGCGCACTCGCTGTTCAACCGTGACAAGGACTACATCGTCCGCGACGACGAGGTGATCATCATCGACGAGTTCACCGGCCGCATGATGCCGGGCCGCCGCTACTCGGAAGGCCTGCACCAGGCGCTGGAAGCCAAGGAGCACGTCCAGGTCCAGCCCGAGAACCAGACGCTGGCCTCGATCACCTTCCAGAACTACTTCCGCATGTACGACAAGCTCGCCGGCATGACCGGCACGGCGGCGACCGAGGCCGACGAGTTCATGGACATCTACAATCTGGAAGTCCTCGAAATCCCGACCAACATGCCGATGGTCCGGATCGACGACGATGACGAGGTCTATCGCACGTCGGCGGAAAAATTCCGCGCCATCCTCGCGCTGATCGAAGACTGCAAAGCGCGCGGCCAGCCGGTGCTGGTCGGCTCGACCTCGATCGAAAAATCCGAGCAGCTTGCGGAAATGCTGCGCCAGCATGGCTGGGAGCAGCACGACTTCTCCGATCCGAACGCGTTCGCGGCCCTGTATTCCGGCGATGAGGGCGCCTCGAAGGCCAAGGTGTTCGCGATCCTCAACGC
>NZ_JBEKCZ010000266.1:0-6765 GCF_050014615.1 Bradyrhizobium sp.
CCCAATAGGCCATTTTTCGAAGATTGATGGATTGCCGGGTCAAGCCCGGCAATGACGGTAGGTGGTTATCACACCCGCATCGGCATCAGGACGTAGAGCGCGCCTTTGGAATCCTTGTCCTGCACCAGGGTCGGCGAACCGGGATCGGCCAGCCTCAAGACCGCGACCTCGCCTTCGATCTGGGCCGCGATGTCCAGCAGATAGCGCGAATTAAATCCGATATCGAGCGGATCGGAAGCATACTCGACTTCAAGTTCCTCGGTCGCGCTGCCGGAATCCGGGTTGGTCACCGACAGCACCAGTTTGCCCGCGGACAGCGCCAGCTTCACCGCGCGGCCGCGCTCGCTCGAGATCGTCGAGACGCGGTCCACCGCAGCCTCGAAATCCTTCTTGTCGACGATCAGTTCCTTGTCGTTGTTCTGCGGGATCACGCGGCCATAATCCGGAAAGGTGCCGTCGATCAGTTTCGAGGTCAGCACCACATTGCCGATGGTAAAGCGGATCTTGCCTTGCGAAAGTTCTAAGCCGACCTCGGCCTCGTTGTCCTCGATCAGGCGCTGCACTTCGCCGACCGTCTTGCGCGGCACGATCACGCCCGGCATGCCGGCGGCGCCCTTGGGCAAAGCCAGGTCGATCTGGGCGAGGCGATGTCCGTCGGTGGCGACCGCGCGCAGGGTCGCAGCCTTGGCGCTGCCGGCCGCGTGCAGATAGATGCCATTGAGATAGTAACGGGTTTCCTCGGTCGAGATCGCAAATTGCGTGCGATCGATCAACCGCTTCATATCGGCGGCGGCGAGCGTAAACGAATGCGTCATGTCGCCGGCGGCAAGATCGGGGAAATCGTTTTCCGGCAGGGTCTGCAGCGTGAAGCGCGAACGGCCGGCGCGGATCGCCAGCACCGAGCGGTCGCCATCGCCTTCCAGCACGATCTGCGCGCCTTCGGGCAATTTACGCACGATGTCATAAAACATATGCGCCGGCACGGTGGTCGAGCCGGCGGTTCCGGTTTCCGCCGCCAGCGTCTCGGTGACCTCGAGATCAAGGTCGGTGGCCTTGAGCGACAGCCGCGCATTTTCGGCGCGGATCAGCACGTTGCCGAGGATCGGAATGGTGTTGCGGCGCTCGACCACGCGATGGACGTGACCCAGCGATTTCAGGAGTTGCGCGCGTTCGACGGTAACCTTCATTGCAATACCCGCCTGATCCGAAGATGGAAAAGCCGGGCGGCCCCGAAGGCGCGCCGCGGCATTTGAAACCCGAAAAGCCCGATCAAAGCTGGATTTGATCAAACCCTAAGGGGGGACCCCAAGGTGGCGCGGATGGCCCGCAAGCGCAAGAGATGCGTTATCCCGTTCCCCACGTTTTGCTGGGAAACCGGCTCTGGTCCCGGCATGCGCCAGGACCCGCTGCCCCCGGGGCGTCGGTTGGTACCGAAGGTCTCGGTGACCGCGGCCAAAGGCGCCTCTGCGGCGCAAAATCCCGGCGTCCGCCGGGATCACGGGTCGATTGCGCCCGCAAACGAGGCAGTTGCGCTCACTCGCTCTGCAATTGACGCTTGAGCGATTCGACCTCTTCGGACAACGAGACGTCCTTGGTCACCAGCGCCTCGATCTTGCGCACGGCATGCAGCACCGTGGTGTGGTCCCGTCCCCCGAACCGGCGGCCGATTTCGGGCAGCGATCGCAGCGTCAGGGTCTTGGCCAGATACATCGCGACCTGGCGCGGGCGGACCACATTCGCGGTACGGCGCGACGACAACAGGTCGGAGCGGCTGACATTGTATTGCCGGGCCACTACCCGCTGAATGTCCTCGATCTTGATGCGCTTGGGTTCCTGCGGACGGACCAGGTCGCGCACTTCGCGCTCGGCCATTTCCAGGGTGACCGGCTGCGCGTTGAGCTTGCTGTGCGCCAGCAGGCGATTGATGGCGCCCTCGAGATCCCTGCCATTGTGGGTGATGGTGCGGGCGAGATAATCCAGCACCGGCGCCGGCACGTCGAAGCTCGCATGATGCGCGCGGGCGGCGGCGACGCGCGACTTGAGGATGCCAAGCCGCAACTCTTCGCCGAGCGATCCCATCTCGACCACGAGGCCGCCGGCAAGCCGGGAACGCACGCGATCATCAAGGCTCTCGAGGTCGGAGGGCGGACGGTCCGCCGCGATCACCACCTGGCGACCGGCGTCGATCAGCGCATTCAAGGTGTGACAGAATTCGGCCTGGGTCGATTTGCCCTGCAGGAATTGCAGGTCGTCGATCACCAGCACGTCGATGCCACGCAACGCCTCTTTGAATGCCAGCGCCGTCTGCGTCTTCAGCGCTGCGACGAAGCCGTACATGAATTTCTCCGCAGTGAGATACAGCACCTTGCGTTCGCTGCCGGAGTTGCCGGCCCAGGTCACTGCCTGCAACAGATGGGTCTTGCCCAGGCCGACGCCGGCGTGGATGTAGAGCGGATTGAACATCACGCTGTCGCCGCGGCGACCTTCCGCGACCTGACGCGCCGCAGCGTGGGCCAGCGTATTGGAGCGGCCGATGACGAAGCTGCCGAATGTCAGGCGCGGATCGAGCGGCGAGCCGCCGAGCGCGTCATGACTGGCGGACACCGGCGCGATCGCGGTCGCGCGCAATTCGGGCGCGGGACGGCCATCGGACCGCTCCGTACGGCGCGGATCGAGCGGCGTGGCAGCCTCCTTCGCCGGCGCCGCGCAGCGCATCGCGGTGCGCACAGTGAGATCGATCCGGTGCACTTCGGGCATCTCGGCCTGCCAGCAGGTCAGAACGCGCTCGGCGTAATGCGCCTGGATCCAGCTCTTGAGAAATCGCGTCGGAACCGAAAGGTGGACGCTTTCCGGCTGGACGCTTTCCAGATCCATGCGCGCAAACCAGCTCGTATAGACGTCTTCTCCGACACTCGATCGCAACCGACCCTTCACACGTGACCAGCGATCCTGTTCCATATTGTTCATTGCCTGACGACTTCTCTGAAGGAGTAAAGGTGATGGTGAAACTTCCGCGCGGGATTTCCGCGGCGGGGTGACCTCAAGCGGGGCGTCGTCTCTCAGACATAGACCGGCCGTTCGGCGAAGCGCCGTCAGGCAAATCATCGGCTGAAAGATTGAAGCGTCCGCGAGGTCAGCGCGTACTCGACGGCGTGTCAGGAGTTCGCGCGGGAGGCCGCGTACAGGCAGTATCCAAGGCGTCCAGAACAGAATCGTTTGAAAATGTCATTTGACTGCAAACCGCGATCATTCCGTTAGGCATACGACCTCCCCCTCCTGCCGTGGTTGCCCACGGCAAGTTGTCATTCCAGATGTTTTAAAATTCGATCGGCGACGCCTGAAACTCAAATCGTTCAGCCGCTACGCCATTCCGCTCAGCCCGCTCATTCCAACCCGCCCGCGTGCCTCGCCTTCGGCGCCGTCGTGGCTGGCTGGTGCGTATCTCTCTTGTTCAAAGCGAACGAGGCGCAAGCGCCTCGCCTGAGAAATTTCGACACAGACCCGCCATCCTCATATTGCTATGAGTTTTTATCCGACAATCGCTTGGAAAGCGTCGCCAACGCGCACACCGCCGCCGATTTGCACGTCCGCCCCGATCCTTAAACCGCGCTGGTCTCAAGAGCCGTGGGCGCCGCGAACGTTCTAAGAGATACATCATGCCCTGTTTCCCGCAACGAAAATGATTCAACACGGGTGCCGGTAAAAACGACTTCGGTTCGCCAAATCAGGCAGCGGCTTTTCGCGCAAAGCGGCAAGGTTTTGAATCTGTGCACAGATTCGAAATGACGAGCCGCTGTCACATTTCTCGCGATTGCCCAAAATAAATTCATAAAATATTTACTTTGGCGTGCGGCAGAACGGAATTTTCGAACAACTGCTCCCCGCTATGCCGATAAGTGACTACGCAAGCGCGTTTTTTTTTGCTCGTCGATACAGGGTAACCCTGCAGGGCTGTTGAATGCAGCGACGTTGTCGCGATTGCTATTTGAAAAGCGTGGCCGCTCAGCGGCCAACAGCAAATATCGTCGTGGCCATCATCGGCATCTTAAGTCCGCATCGCGACATGGCGTCAGTAAAAATACGGATGCCACGGAATTCTTCCGTACGCTGCAATCTGCAGAGTAACGCAATCTACTGAGCAATATGATACTGAAATAAAAAAGCCCGGCGCTGCCGGGCTTTTTGACGAATGTCTGGTTCGATCAGTTTATTTCGCGAGCTTGGCGATCTGATGCGCCAACCGCGAAACCTTCCGGCTCGCATTGTTCTTGTGAATGATGTTGCGCTGCGCTGCCTGCATGAGTTCGGGTTCCGCATGCGCCATCGCCTTCAGTGCCGCGTCGCGGTCGCCGCTCTTGATCGCTTCTTCGACGTTTCGAACCGCGCCACGCATCTGGGTGCGGCGCGACTTATTGATAATGGTGCGGCGAGCAATCTTGCGGGTCGCCTTCTTGGCGGAAGTGGTATTGGCCATGTTCTCAAATGTCCTTCGACGGTGACCGATCGCGGGTGGTCAGGCTTGCGCTTGCCGACAGTTCAACCACGTGATCGACGCTGATATGATTTCCGGGTGTTCTGCGAGAAAGCCACTCTCGGAGCCTATGGCTCAATCGGAGCCTGTACTCACATGGCGACATTGCTCAAAGAACAGCGGCGGCGGGATTGCGCCCGCCGCCATTGGCGGTCTTATAGAGGGCGCGCTTTGCAGCGTCAACGCCTTCCGGCCTCTTTGGGGCTGGAAGGCTGGCCGCGAAAAAGCCGATAAGGTGCTGATGAGGTTGAATTTCCCAAGCTGCCCCGTTAAGGGCTGACGGCGCTTTCCGGCGCAGTAGACATGCAATAGATATAAGGTGACGCATGATCCGCGGTTTTTTCCGCCTTGTGGGGCTGCTGCTGCTGGCCGGCGGATTTATCTTCATGGTCTATGACGGGGCCCGCTGGGTCGCCGATCAGACCCTGCGGTTTACCCGGTTCGGCCAGTTCTGGAACGATATCCATCAATCCAGCCAGCAGGCCTTCCGGGCCTGGGTCGAGGGACACGCGCCCTGGCTCTGGAACAGTATCGTCAAGGTGATCCTGGACCAGCCGGTTTTTGCCGTGATGGGCGTATTGGGCATTTTGCTGATGCTGCTGTTCCGGCCGCGCAAGCCATTGATCGGCTATTCGCGGAACTGACCGGGGACGGCGTTGCCTAAGTGCGGCTGCCTGGCGTAACGGGGCTGCCGTTATCCGCGTAAAGACATATATCAAGCGCGCACATTATTGACGTAAGTTCGAGTGCATCTCGCAGGGAGGTCATCCATGTTGTTCATGCGCAAAACCACTGCACTTCCGAGTGCCGCCGAGGCGCTTCCCGGCCGCGCCGATCCGATCCCGACCGCTGTCCGCCATTTCGTCAACGGCCATCCGCTGCAGCCGCCCTATCCCGCGGGTCTGGAGCAGGCGGTGTTCGGACTCGGCTGCTTCTGGGGCGCGGAGCGCAAATTCTGGGAACTCGGCGACGGCATCTACACCACCGCCGTGGGCTATGCGGGCGGGCATACCAGGAATCCCACCTATGAGGAGGTATGTTCCGGCCGCACCGGTCATACCGAAGCGGTGCTGGTGGTGTTCGATCCCCGGGTGATCTCGTACGACCAACTCCTGAAGACGTTCTGGGAAAGCCACAACCCGACCCAGGGCATGCGTCAGGGCAATGACGTCGGCACTCAGTATCGTTCCGCGATCTACACGTTCAGCGACGCCCAACGCAAAGCGGTGGACGCCTCAAAGGCCGCCTATCAAAAGGCGCTGTCCGTCAAGGGGCTCGGCACCATCACCGCCGAGGTCGCGCCGTCGGGCGAATTCTATTTCGCCGAAGACTATCACCAGCAATATCTGGCCAAGAACCCGGCCGGCTATTGCGGGCTTGGCGGCACCGGCGTGTCGTGTCCGATCGGCGCTGGCGTCACCGCGGCCTGATCGCTTGGCATCATGATGTGCAAGGGCGCGTGAAAGGCCGGCGACGGCCTTTCACGGCGGACTTTGCAGATTCGCTTTGGACATCTGGCGGCAAAAAAACCGTTTGTTAACCATAACCGGTGCAAGACTGAAGCTGTCTCGCTTGAGGGGATGGCTCCGGTGCGGGTTGCGCGCGCGTTTCGATTGCCGATCATTGCCGCCATGACCGCGCTCGCGCTGTCGGGCTGCATGCACACGACCTCTCCGGTCGCAACCGCGCAGCCGCAAAGCGATCTCGACACCATGGCTTATGGCGGGCCTGCTTCCTATCCAGCCCCCGCGGCCGCCGTCGCGCCCTCATCCAATTCCGGGGGCGCCATCGCCGCCCTTCGCGCCAGTTTTGCCGCGCCCCCCCGGCGTACTTACGCTCCGGCCCAGGCGGCCTATGCGGCAGCACCGATGCCGACACCGGTCGCCTACCGGCGCGCGGACGAACGCCTGCGGGGCTGGCGGCCGAAATCACCGGCAAACTGCGCAACGGCTATATCCGCGAGCCTTCAGTAGCGGTCGAGATCGAATCCTACCGGCCGTTCTTTATCCTCGGCGAAGTCGCCGCCCCCGGGCAGTATCCCTACGTGCCCAATATGAGCGTCGAGAGCGCGGTGGCGATCGCCGGCGGCTTCTCGCCCCGCGCCAAACGCGACCGCGTGACGCTGACCCACAGCGACAGTTCGGGTTCGTCGCGCTACATCGTGCCGCTCGGTACTTCCCTGAGCCCCGGCGATACCGTCCTCGTCGGCGAACGCTGGTTCTGACGATGTCCGA
>NZ_JBEKCZ010000267.1:0-6327 GCF_050014615.1 Bradyrhizobium sp.
TCAATTGTGCGCACCATACGCGCCTCAAACCTCTCCGCCGGCCACCGCAATCGCCTGCCCCGTGATCGCGCCGGCGCCCTCGCCGCACAGCCACAACACGGTATCGGCGACTTCCGCCGGCGACACCAGACGCCCCTGCGGATTGTGCCTGGCGAGTTCGGCCACCGCCTGCTCATGGCTGCGGCCGGTCTTTTTCATGATGGTATCGATACTGCCGGCCACGAGATCGGTATCGGTAAAACCCGGGCACACCGCATTGACCGTCACGCGCGTCGTTGCCAGCTCCAGCGCCAGCGAACGCACCAGACCGACCACCGCATGCTTTGCCGCACTGTAAGCGCTGACATAGGCATAACCCTTCAGCCCCGCGGTCGAGGCGACCGCGACGATACGGCCGTAACGACGCTCCCGCATCGACGGCAATACGGCCTGAATGCTGTGAACCACGCCCATGAAGTTGACGTCCATCATGCGCCGGAACAGCGCGGCATCGGATTTTGCGAACGGCGCGGATTCCGCGATCCCCGCATTGGCCACCAGAATATCGATCGGCTGCCGCGCCGCGGCTTGCGCAATCGCGGCACTGACGCCGGCCTGATCCGCGACGTCGGCCACGGCCGCGAAGTGCGCGGCGCCCCTGGCCACGGCGTCATCCAGCGTGGCGCGGTCGCGGCCGAGCACCGTGACGGTCGCTCCGGCATGCGCCAGCACCGATGCGATCTCGCGGCCGATGCCCCGTCCACCGCCGGTGACGAGCGCATGCAGCGAAGGCGGCAGTCCGGGCATGCGCAGCTCTCCCCGAATGAATTGATCGACGCAGAGATGTTTCATCGATGCAGAAGGCATCGATGCAGGTACTTGGATGTAGGTACTTGCGTATATTTTAGACTTCAAGCTTTTGCAAGAAAGCCGGCGTCCGAGGTCGCTTTGAGAAAAATTAGCGGCTCTTTCTCAGCGTCGCCGAGGGGCTTTCGCCGAATTTGGCGCGGTAGACACTGGCCATGCGGCTGAGGTGGGTAAATCCGAGATCGAAAGCGATATCGATGACCCGTTCACCCGGGCCCGCCTTCGAAAGCCGTGCATTCAATTGTTGCAGGCGGATGTCCTGAAGAATGCCGGAAATGGAGACGCCGAAATGACGCTTGAAGCCCAGCTGCAACGATCTGACACCGATACCGGACTGTCGCGCCAGTTGTTCCAGATCAAGCGGTTCGGCGGCATGCGCCTCCAGACTTTCCCGCGCCCGCCTGAACACGGCGGGCAGCGTATTGCGCTGCGGCGCCGACCGGTTGATCGCATCGCTGAGATTATGGCGCTGACCGGTGAGAAGCAGCCCGACGATGGACTCGCGCAGGGTTGCGGCAGCGGCCGGCGACAAATCCGAAGCTGGCCCGCCGTGCTCGGCGAGATCGACCAGATATTCAATCTGGAACCGAAGGGCACGGCCGAAGGGCGTACTGAGATCGATATGCGGTTCGAACTCTACCGGGCCGGTCGGCCTTTCCGCGAGCGCAGCGGCGCGGCTTTCGACCCGATGCCGATCCACCAGCAGAATGAGTTGCGCGCAATCGTCCTGCCAGATCATTCGCGTCGGCAATGTCGGCGACAGCAACGACGCCATCACACCGGGCGCGGTGTCTATTTCGCGGCTTCCGGTCCTGACATGCGCCCGGCCGCGGATCGGTACCTGCAACAGAAAGAAGCGATCGAGGCAGCCCGGATCGATCGATACCGATCCGCCGTAAGCGACGTAATTGACCGAAAAGCCATCGAACGCGGCGCAGTTGTGCAGCGCATGAAAATCGGGCCATGAATGCCGCAAGGGGTCGAGGGCATGCGGACAGAATATGCGTCCGATCGACTCTGCCGCCTCGTCGACATCGGCGGTCCGAACACGCGAATAGGCCGCCAGCCTTGCGCCGGCGGAGGCACGGTCGATACCGGAAGCGGCTGCGTCCATGGCCCGATCGCCTGAATTATTTGAACCCTATAATATCCCGACTTCGCGGTTTGGAAAGCCGTTGCGATGACCTAATTGCGGCCATTTGCGCTCACGGGGTAGGCAATGGGCCGGCCCGAGCCCAACAACGACCTTGGCTGCCCGCCCCGACTTTCCGGTTTCGCCAGACGGACAGCGAGATTCGTCCAGCGGCTAGACGGACGCCGCCGGACGTAGCAGGCTGCGTGTCGTCTGAGGCAACGCGAGAGGGATCACCGCCATGGCAGCGCTCGAAAAAGGCATCACGCAGAACGGCACAGGCTATTCCGGCAAGACCTGGAATATCCTTGGGCAGGTTTATTTCCCGAAGGCAGTGACCGACTCCACCTTTGCGTTCGAGACCAACAGCGATCCCGGCCAGTTTGTCCCGGTCCATATCCATCCGACCCAGGACGAATTCATCCTGATCCAGGACGGCATGCTGGACCTGAAACTGGACGGCGTCTGGGTGCAGGCCAAGATCGGCGACCTGGTTCGGCTACCCCGCGGTATTCCGCACGGCTACTTCAACAAATCCGACAAGCCCGCACGGGCGCTGTTCTGGGTGTCGCCGACGCAGAAACTCGAAGCGCTGTTCAATCAGCTGCACAATCTGACCGATGTCGCCGAAATCGTCCGCATCTCCGCTGAGCACGAAGTCAACTTCCTGCCGCCCGAGGCCAACGAGTGACGTCGTCGGATTCCTGCAAGCTGGATTCCTGCAAGCTTCAATAACGACAATCTACCGTTGGCCTTCGATGGTGCCCGCGCAAGTCCGCGGGCACGCCGGAACTCCATTTGCCTGCGCTAGCCCGCGGCGATCCGCTTCGCAAATTCGAACCAGGAGGTTGGTCCATGGTCAAGCAGAAGAATGTATGTGTGATCGGTGCAGGCGTCTCCGGGCTGGTCGCAGCCAAAACCTTCGGCGCGCGCGGACACAGAGTGACCATCGTCGAGCGCAGCGGCGATCTCGGCGGGGTCTGGGAGCCGGCGCGATCCTATCCCAACGTTCAGACCCAAAGCCCCAAGGATCTCTATCGCTATACCGACAAGCCGATGCCGGATTCCTATCCGGAATGGCCCAAGGGACCGCAGGTTCATGCCTATCTGAGCGACTATGCCAGGGAGCACGGCCTGACGCAGTTGCTGCGGCTCAACACCGCCGTGACCGGCATGACCCGCCGCAGTTCGGGCCTGCCGGGCTGGACCCTCGACATCAGCAATCCGGATGGCAGCGCCAGCAAGGAAGAATTTGACTTCGTTGCGGTCTGCACCGGCCAGTTCAATGAACGTCAGACCATCAGCCACCCCGGTGAAGATGCCTTCAAGGCGGCGGGCGGAAAGATCCTGCATTCGGCTGAGCACACCGATCCCGCCACGGTCAAAGGCAGGAAGGTCGTGGTGCTCGGCGGCTCGAAATCCGCGACCGATATCGCGGTCAACTCCGTCAATGCCGGCGCCAGCAGCGTGACGATCGTCTATCGCGAACCGGTCTGGCGTATCCCCTACTTCATCGGCGGGCTGCTCAACTTCAAGCGCATTCTCTACATCCGCGCGCAGGAGGAAATGTTTCGCGGCTGGGGCCTCAGCGCGATGTCCCGTATTTCCCACGCCATCGCCAAACCGTTCATCTGGGCGAACTGGCGCGGACTGGAAAGCATGCTCAAGATGCAGTTGAAGCTGAAGAAATGCGACATGGTCCCCGAACAGCGGATCGAGGACGGCATCAACTGCTCGGTGCCGATCGCCACGCCGGATTTCTTTCCGATGGTGGCCGATGGCCGGATCAAGGCCATTCGCGGCACGTTCGACCATTATGACGGCAAGACCATTGTCATGACCGGCGGCGAAAAGGTTGACGCCGATATCGCCATCCTCGCGATCGGCTTCAAGCTCGGCGTTCCCTTTCTGCCGGAAGCCTACCGCAACAAACTCGTGGAGCCTGACGGGCAATACCGGCTGTACCGCGTGATTGCCAATCCCGATCTTCCCGATATGGGTTTTGTCGGGTTCAATTCGAGCTTCTGCACCGTGCTGTGCGCGGAGATGGCCGCCAACTGGCTGGTGCGCTATTGCGACGGTCAGTTGGTCAATCAACCGACCACAGCCGAGATCTATAAGAACATGGACATGATGCTGCATTTCAAGCGCGTCGAGCGGCCAGCCGCGGGCGTTTACGGCGGACTATGCGTCGCGCCCTACCACTTCAAACATTTCGACGAATTGCTGGCCGATATGGGTGCGAAAATACGCCGGCGCGGCGCGCTGGCGGAGAAATTTACCCCGCCCGATGCCGACGCCTATGCGCGTTTCCTGGCCTCGACTCCGGACTACAAGGCCGAGGCCGCATGAGCCGGCGTAATCGCGGTGTCTCGAATGCTTTGGATCCAACATCTTGACGGCTCGGCGCCGTCATCGACCGGGGCTGACCTTGCCCTCGCGCTTCTTCAAATAGAGGAGCGCCTTCACCGTCAGCTGATCCTGATTGCGTTCGCCCTTGATAATCAGTCCGCGGACATAGGCTTCAAGCGCGAGCTTGGTCGGCCCGTCCGGCCTGTCGTAAAGCATCGCATAGGTGCGCCAGGCGGTTTCAACGGCGTCGGTCACACCAACAGGAGACGTGCAAAATCGCGGCTTCATCGGCTCACCACCGCCCTGATAAAGCCGCAAGACCAATTTGGTTCCACGCGTGGAACAATTTTGGCTGTTTGGTGTTAGATGGACGTTACTTGATCTCCAGGAGGGATAAATGACGAAAATTTCTTACGTTTTGGCGGCTCTGGCCGCGATCGCTATCGCCGTGCCGTCAATCGCAAGCGCCGAAGACAAGCCGATGGCGAAGGAATACACGGCTAAGCCCATGATGCATCATCATTATCATCATCACCATCATCATCACTACATGAAAAAGATGATGAAAGAAGGCATGTGAGACGAATGGCCCCCTGACCGGGGCCATTTTCTTTTGGTATCTCTGTTCGCGATCCGACGCTGATCCGTTCGCCCGGCGCTAGGCCGCATCCAGACCCGAACGATGGGCCTGAGGCTGACCTGCGAGTTCGCCGATCGGGACCGGGCGACCGAGCAGGTAGCCTTGCGCGAAATTCACCCCGAGCGTTCGCAGCCTCTCGAGCTGCTCAGGGGTTTCCACGCCCTCGGCCGTGACCGACATGTCCAGCCCCCGCGCCAGCGTCACGATTGACGATATGATCGCCGAACTGGTGTGACGCTTCGACAGATTGCCGATGAACGATTTATCGATCTTGATCTTGTCGAACGGAAACGTGGTCAGGCAGCTCAGGGATGAATATCCGGTGCCGAAATCGTCAAGGGCAAGCGAAACCCCGATGCTCCTCAGCTTTTCCATAAAGGCATGATTTTCGACCGCTCGTTCCAGCAGGACGGATTCAGTGAGTTCGATTTCAAGCCGCTCCGGCGGCAAGCCTGATTTCTGTAACGCCGACTCGATGATGTCGAATAATTCAGCCTGCTTGAACTGGACCGGCGACAGGTTCACCGCGACCCTGGTATCCGCCGGCCACGATGTCGCGTCGTCGCACGCCTGCCTGATGATCCATTCGCCAAGCGGGATGATGAGGCCGGTCTCCTCCGCCAGCGGAATGAACTGGTCAGGCGGTATCAGCCCTCTGGTCGGATGACGCCAGCGCACAAGCGCTTCGAGACCGCGGCGGCGGCCGGTCTGGACGTCAAAGAATGGCTGATAATGCACCTCGAACTGACAGCAGGCGATGGCATATCGCAGGTCGCCCTCAAGCGTGTTGCGCGCTTCAAGTTCCGCGGACATCGCTTCATCATAGAGCGTAAAGCAGTTGCGGCCCGCCGATTTCGATCGATACAGCGCGAGGTCGGCTTTTTTCAGCAACTGCTCCTGATCACCGTGCTCCGGCGCAAACGCGATCCCGATGCTTGTGCCGATCTCGACCTGATGGCCCGGCAGCTGGAACGGCTCGGCGATGAGTTTCGAAATTCGGGTCGCCAAATCGATCGACCCGGCCCGCTGATCGGGGCAGCCCGCCTGGATAATCGCGAATTCGTCGCCCCCCAGCCGCGCCAGCACATCGGTATTGCGGAGCGCGGATTTCAGGCGAACTGCCACCTGCCGGAGTAAACCATCACCGGCGGCGTGACCCAGCGAATCATTGACGTTCTTGAAGCGATCAAGATCGAGCATCAGGATTGAAAATGCGTTCCTGTTCCACTGCTCGTGCGAGCCGGCCTCATCCAATTGTTCCAGAAAGAACGCCCGGTTCGGAAGCCCGGTCAGAATGTCGGTCTGTGCCAGCTCGAGAACACGCCGGTTCGCCAGTGCGAGTTGCCGCGAATTGCGG
>NZ_JBEKCZ010000268.1:0-6876 GCF_050014615.1 Bradyrhizobium sp.
GCGCCGCTGCGCACGCTGGATGGTTTTGGCGCATTCGGGCCGCCGCCCTCGACCGCCAAGCCGCTCTCCGCCGACTTCCGGGATCGCGCGACCTCGGATCATCCGCCCGGATTCTATGGCCCCGCCGACGGTCCTCTCGCGGTGAATACGCTGGCCGCAGCCGACCGCATCGCGCCGCTCGACACCTCGGCCTTGCGGGCACGCCGCGCCAGCTACACCAATTCCGAACCCAAGGACCTGCGCGGAATCCTGCTGTCGTCGGCGCTGGCGCTGTTTTTGATCGACGCCGTCATCGTCGCCGTGCTCGGCGCCGGCATCGCGGCACTGCTGAGGCGGCGCGCGGCGCCAGCGGCCTTGGCGCTCGCTTTGATCCTGTTACCCTTGATGGCTGCGCCGTCGCCGGTCCGCGCCGATAGCGCCGATGAATTCGCGCTCAAGGCCACGTCGCAAACCCGGCTCGCTTATGTCGTCACCGGCAATGCCGACGTCGATTCCATCGTCAAGGCGGGGATGGCCGGGCTGACCTTGTTTCTGGCGCAGCGCACGGCGCTGGAAGCCGGCGATCCCGTCGGCATCGACCCGGCGCATGACGAACTGGCGTTCTTCCCGCTGATTTACTGGCCGATCGTGCCCGGCGCTCCGAAGCCGCCGCAGGACGCCATCAACCGCATCGACGCCTACATGAAACAGGGCGGCACCGTGCTGTTCGATACCCGCGACGCCATCGAGGCGCCGCCGGGCGAAAGCGGCGCATCGCAGACGCCGGGCATGCTGACCTTGCGCGGCATCCTTTCCTCGCTTGACGTGCCCGAGCTTGAGCCGGTTCCGCGCGAACACGTGCTGACCAAGACCTTCTATCTGTTGCGCGACTTTCCCGGCCGGTTTGACTCAGGGCAAACCTGGGTCGAGACCTTGCCGCGCGATGAGGATGACGAAGCCGCGTCGCATCCGGCCCGTGGCGGCGACGGCGTCTCGCCGATCATCATCACCTCCAACGATCTCGCCGGTGCCTGGGCGATCCGGCCGGATGGCCAGCCGATGCTGCCGCTGACGCCGGGCGAACCCCGGCAGCGCGAATTCGCCTTCCGTGCCGGCGTCAACATCGTGATGTACACGCTGACCGGAAACTACAAGGCCGACCAGGTTCATGCGCCGGCGCTGATCGAACGGCTGGGCCAGTAGGAGCGCGGCATGCAATACGGCATCGCGTTTACGCCGCTGGTCCCGACCCTGGTGCTTTGGCTTGCGCTCGCCGCCATCGTTGCGATTGCCGGATTGCTGCTGCTGGGGCGGGCCCGGGGGGCCGCGGTGCGCGTGGCGGCGCTGGCGCTTATTTTGCTGGCGCTGGCCAATCCATCCTTCACCCGCGAGGACCGCGAACCCCTGTCGTCGGTGGCCGCGGTCGTGATCGACAAGAGCCCGAGCCAGAATTTCGGCGACCGAACCCGGGAAACCGAGAAGGCCAGGGAAGCGCTGGTTGACAGCCTCAAAAAGATCAACGGGCTCGAAGTACGGGTCGTCGAAGCCGGCCAGGCCGACGGCGAAACCGACGGCACAAGATTGTTCGGCGCGCTGTCATCGGCGCTGTCGGACGTTCCGGTCGATCGCGTCGCCGGCGCCTTCCTGATCACCGACGGGCGGGTGCATGACATTCCCGCCAATGCGACCGCGCTCGGATTCCAGGCGCCGGTGCATGCTTTGATCACCGGCCGCAAGGACGAGCGCGACCGCCGCGTTGCGATCTCCGCCGCACCGCGGTTTGGCATCGTCGGCCAGGTCCAGACCATCACCTACCGGCTCGACGATCAGGGCGTCAGCGGCGAGCGCGCGCGGGTTGTCGTGCGCTGCGACGGCGAGGTGATCAACGAGCGCACCGTGCTCAGCGGCCAGACCGTCAATGTCGAGATCGAGATCAAGCACGCCGGACAGAACATCGTCGAGATCGAGGCATCGCCGCTCGACAATGAACTGACGCTGGTCAACAACCGCGCGGTGGTGGCGATCGACGGGGTGCGCGACAAATTGCGCGTGCTGCTGGTCTCGGGCGAGCCGCATTCGGGGGAGCGTACCTGGCGCAATTTGCTGAAATCCGACGCCAGCGTCGATCTCGTGCATTTCACGATTCTGCGGCCGCCCGAAAAGCAGGACGGCACACCGATCAACGAATTGTCGCTGATCGCGTTTCCGACCCGCGAACTGTTCCAGCAGAAGATCAACGAATTCCAGTTGATCATCTTCGATCGCTACGCCCGCCAGGGCGTGCTGCCGGTGGCTTACTTCGACAATATCGCGCGCTATGTGCGCGGCGGCGGCGCTGTGCTGGTGTCGGCCGGCCCCGACTACGCATCGACCACCAGTATCTGGCGCACGCCGCTGGATTCGGTGCTGCCGGCCGAGCCGGTCGGCGTCACCGAGAAGCCGTTCTACGCGCAGCTCAGCGACGCCGGCAAACGCCATCCGGTGACGCGCGGGCTGGAAGGCTCAGCCAGCGATCCGCCGCACTGGAGCCGGTTCTTTCGCGCGGTCGAGACCCGCAACGCCACCAGCCCGCCGGTCATGACGGGCGCCGACGGCAAGCCGCTGCTGCTGCTGTCGCGGTTCGGCGAGGGCCGCGTCGCGCTGCTATTGTCCGATCATATCTGGCTGTGGGCGCGCGGCTATGAGGGCGGCGGCCCGCATCTCGATCTGCTGCGGCGGATGTCGCATTGGCTGATGAAGCAGCCGGATCTGGACGAAGAAGCGCTGCGGCTGCAGGTCCAGGGCAAGGATCTGGTGGTGCTGCGCCAGACCATGGCGGACAGCGTCACGCCGGTGACGGTGACGTCGCCGTCAGGCACCACGCGCGAACTGACGCTCAGCGCCAGCGAACCCGGCACATGGCGTACCACAATCCCCGCCAGCGAACTCGGCCTGTGGCAGGCCACCGACGGCACGCTGAAAGCCCTGATCAATGTCGGCCCGACCAACCCGAAGGAATTTTCGGAAGTCACCTCCACCACCGACATGCTCAGACCGCTGACGCAGGCCAGCGGCGGCGACACACGCCGCGTCGTCGATGGCTCAAGCATCGATCTTCCACGCATTGTGGCGGTGCGCGCCTCCAGCGTGTTTCACGGTGACGGCTGGATGGGCGTTCGGATGCGCGACGCCAGTGTCGTCAGAGGCGTCGGCGTGCTGCCGGTGTTCGCCGGACTGATCGGGCTCTTGCTGCTGCTCGGCGGATTCGCGGCCACCTGGCTGCGCGAAGGACGCTGATCACAATTCAGGCAACGCCGTTGCGTGAATCACACAGGCCCTGAATTCTCGCCGGACGCGGATGGACTACGGTTGACACACTCCGCCCGTTCTTGCGATGTTACATTATAACGTCGGGGTGGCCGAGATACCCTCGCCTTCCGGCGCAAGGCCTATGGCATGAACTGGTTCCGCTCGAACATCAAACATGGCTCGCGTCTGGCGCTGTTGGCGTTGGCCGTTCAGTTTGTGCTGTCGTTCGGACATTTCCACGCCATCGCCGCGCAGGCGGCGCCCGCGATTCAAGCCGGCGCTGCCCAGTCTGATGTTGCTTACACCGGCAACCTCCCCGCGCTGGACGTCATCAGCAAGTCCACGCAGCAACCGGCATCCGATCACGATTCCGACCAGCACCCGAACGATGTCTGCGCGATCTGCGCCGTTGTCGCGATGGCGAACGCGGCATTGTTCGCGGCGCCCCCGGCGCTGCCGCTGCCGCAAGCCGTGGAATTCCGCTACCTGACCACCGATGCCGGGTTCGTTGATCCCGACTCCGCGCGCGTCGCGTTTCAGCCCCGCGCCCCTCCCGCCTCCTGATCTCGATTGTTAGCCCCCCGGGGGTTCGCCGCGCGACGTGCGGCAGATCCACGGAATGAATCGAAAATCAGTCCGTCGCATGTCGACGGCAGGCCCTTCCGGAATTCGCAGACGACGAATCCAGTCGAGGCTCTATCGGGATTGAGACCATGTCAGCGTTTTCGAAACCAATTTTGATGGCCTCTGGAGCAGCCTCGCTGCTGCTCGGCAGCCTCGGCGGTACCGCGCTATCACAAACGCCCGCGCCTGCGGGAAACGGCACCACGGCGCTTCCCGACATCGTGGTCGAGGCCCCAAAGCAAACCGCAGGAAAGCAGAAAGAGAGACCGAAGACGCCTGCCATTGCCCGGCACGTCGTCACTCCGCCGACCGCGCCGCCGAAAACGCTCTCGCCGGCCGAGCAACTGGCCGCCAAGGGCAGCGTCTTCGATCAGGCCCGCGGCAATATCTTTACGACCATCGGCACGGCCTCCAGCACCATCAGCCATGACACCATCCAGGATCTGCCGGGGGGCACCAACCAGACCGTGGAGCAAGTGCTGCTGCAGGCCCCCGGGGTCTCGCAGGATTCCGCGGCCAGCGGCTCACTTCATGTTCGCAACGATCACGCCAACCTTCAATACCGGATCAACGGGATACTGCTGCCCGATGGCGTCACCGGCTTCGGCAGCATCTTCGACACCAGCTTTATCGGCAGTATCGCACTCGTGACCGGCGCCCTGCCGGCCGAATACGGACTGCGCACGACGGGCCTCGTCGACATCACGACCCGCACCGATCTTTTCAACAACAGCGGCAGCGTCGGCATGTATGGCGGCAGCCATGGCACCGTCGCGCCGAGCATCGAATATGGCGGCACATTCGGCAGCACCTGCCCCACGACCACGACGACCACGCCGGGCTACGTCAAGGCGACACCGGCCTCCACCGATTGCTTCGCCGGCGTGCAGTATTACTTCACCGGCCGTTATCTGCAGAACACGGTAGGGATTGAAAATCCGACGTCCGCCTACAATGCGATCCACGATTTCACCCAGCAGGATAAAGGCTTCGCCTATATGTCCGCGTTCGTCGACCCGACCACCCGGGTCAGCCTGATCGCGGGGACTGCAACCAACAACTTTCAGATTCCAAATGTTCCCGGTGCGCCGATCGGACAGAGCGCAGTGCCGGTCACCAACGCATTCGGTGCGACCAGTTTCAACTCAGCGCAGCTCAACGAAAACCAGACCGAGTCCACCCAATTTGCCGTGCTGACGGTGCAGAAATCCTACGAGGGCTTCGACGGGCAATTGTCCTATTTCACCCGCTACAACAACCTGAAGTTCACGCCGGACCCGATCGGCGACCTCCTGATCAATGGCATCGCCTCGACCGTCACCCGCAACACCTATACCAATGGCATCCAGGGCGACGCCTCGTATCAGCTCAATTCGGCCCATACGCTTCGCACCGGCTTTACCGTCAGCGGCGAGCAGTCATTCGTCGGCAATTCGTCGCTGGTCGAGCCCTGCACGCTGTGCGACGGCTCCGACAACGGCGCGCCGGAGACGATCACCAACAACGTTTCGAAACTGGGCGTGCTGATGGGGGTCTATGTTCAGGACGAGTGGAAACTCACCAACCAGTTGACCATGAACTATGGCTTGCGCTTCGACCAGATGTATCAATATGTCGATGCCAACCAGCTCAGCCCGCGCTTGAGCTTCACCTACAAGCCGTTCGACAACACCACTTTCCATGCCGGCTATGCGCGCTACTTCACGCCGCCGGTGCTGGCGGAAGCGGCCCCGCCCAACATCGCCTTGTTCAACAACACCACAGGCGCATTGTCCGGCCAGAGCGATCCGGTGTTGCCGGAGCGTTCGAACTATTTCGATGCCGGCGTCGATCAGAAGATCAAATTCGGATGCGCCGCAGACGGGAAAACCTGTTCCAATCTCGATCTCGGCGTCGATGCCTACTACAAGATCGCGACGGATCTGATCGACAACGGTCTATTCGGCCAGGCCCTGGTGCTCAGCGCCTTCAATTATGCCCGCGGATACAACGAAGGCATCGAATTCCACGCCAAGTACAACAGCGGCAACTTCCAGGCCTATGGCAACGTCTCCGTGGCGCAGCAGAGAGCGAGCGACCCGGTGACGAACCAATATCTGTTCGACAACACCACGCCGCTGGCGGACCTCGGCGGCTTGACCGCGCTGCAGTACGCTCAGACACACTTTCTCTATACCGATCACAATCAGTTCGTCACCGCGTCGGCGGGTGCCATCTATCAATTCTGCGGCCGGCTTGCCACCGCGGCGGAAGCGTTTGGCGATAACGGACTATCGTGGTGCGGAATCAAGCTGAGCGCCGACATGATCTACGGCAGCGGCCTGCGCAACGGCGACGACAATATCGGCGCATTGCCGGCCTACACCCAGGTCAATATCGGCATCAAGCGCGAATTCCTGCTCCGATGACGGTTCGCTTCGATGTCGTCAACCTGTTCGACACCATCTACGAACTCAGGGATGGAACCGGCATCGGCGTGTTCGCGCCGCAGTTCGGGCCGCGCCGTGGCTTCTTCCTCGGTCTGTCGAAAAAGATATGAGATGCACAAATTGGCCGCAGCTAATCGTCGCTGTAAATCTGCTCGACAACTCTCCAGGAAAGCCGGAACCGGCAGTATGAACACTTCACCCATTCAAGCGACCTATCGCGTGCTGTTCGCGTTGGCGATGCTGTCGCTGGCGCAGCCTTCATTCGCACAACAGAAAACCGCGTCGCCTCCACAGCAGGCTGGGTCAACTCAGCCATCCATTGTGCCGGCTCCGGCGCCCGCGGCGGCGGTTGAGCCCGCGGCGGCCGTTCCGCCCGCGCCGGCCGCAGCCGCCGACACGAGTGCAACGCCAGCCACCGTAACGTCGGCCGACAACGGCCGATCGCTGAAATCGACGGGTGTGGCGCTGCGCGAATTGTCGCCGTGGTCGATGTTCCTGTCGGCGGATATCCTGGTCAAGGCGGTCATGATCGGCCTTGCTTTCGCCTCGCTGGTGA
>NZ_JBEKCZ010000269.1:0-6291 GCF_050014615.1 Bradyrhizobium sp.
CACCGGCAGCACCTATGATTCCACGATCGCGTTGAAAGGCCCCGATAGCCTGCGCGTCCAGGGCTGCGCCTTTGGCGGCATGTTCTGCGGCGGCCAGACCTGGAGCCGTCTGAACTGACGGCTGGGATAGCGATACGGCTTGAGCACCAACGGGTCTCTTGCCTTCGCGGCAATGGCAAATCTCCGGTTGTTCGCGGTTCTTAGATCGTTGCGAATCCGAGAGCCCTTGTTAGGCGCCTTTTCCACCGAGAAGAGCGGTGAGGACTGCACCAATCAAGCCGACGATTGCAGTGACGCCTTTGACCATCAGTTCATTTTGAATTTTCTCCAAAGAATCATTGTTCAACCGTGTAATAACTATCTCACTCAACGCAATTGAGGCATGGAAACCACAGAGCACAGTGAACCCAAAGAGGCCAACGGACGCCCCGGCAAACAGTTTGTAGAACGTCTCCGAAATCGGGTTGCTGACTCCTTGTACGGGAGCGAACCCGACCTCATGGATCAAGATGATATGTATGATAATCGCGATTGAAGAGATACACGCAGCCAAGACAAAAACGGTAATTGCGCTCCGCGACCGCATCCACGGCAGAACGGAAAGTAGTGCACCTGAGAACAGCCCGAACATAACGAGCTGCGCAACCATGGCCCTAATGTCTTCGATGTAACGCCAGTTGCGAAGTATGAGTCCAAAATAGAGAAGAGCAAGGACGACCAACGTTGACGCGACTGCTGACAACGGAAATGCTTCTCGGCTGCTTTTTGAATCCATAGCGATCCCCCGCTTTGGACACCCTACCCGAGTTTACCCCGCATCAACCTCGGACTGTATCGTGAACAATACACACTTTCCGGGCCGACCGAAAGACCTGATCGCCCTGCCGTGATCCCGCCCGGGCGCCTTCCTTATTCATTTCTACTCGCTCTTTTTGAGCGAGAGCCAAGTCCAAAATAGAATCGCCAGGATCGCGATGCCCGGCACCCACCAGTGAAGCCAGCCCCCCTGACAGTTTCTAGGTTTTGCGACGGCGGCTTGCGGCGTTGGTCGCTCATTGACCTCGACAGAGCGCTAACGACCGAAGTCGGATCACCAGTTACGAAACATCAACAATACGCATCGCATGAACTAAATCGCGGCAGGCGTACGCGACGTCTCGACGTGGGGACGGAAGGTCGATTTGTCGGTTCCGCAATCCGGACATCTCCAGGTGGCGGGGATGGCGGCGAAGGGGGTGCCGGACGGGATCGACTGGTCAGGAATTCCGGTGGACTGGTCGTAGATGAAATAGCAGCCGCCGCACATGAAAAGCTGGCGACCCGATCGCCGCATGCCGGCGAGCGGTCGTGCCATATGGCTCGCACCTGATGGCACCGGCGTGGCGACGGAATCTCCCACACTCACGCTGCCGCCTTCCCTGGCGACAAGATAGATACCTAATTCCTTGTGCCCGAAAGCGGCACGCAATGAGCCGGGCAGATCGAGATCGCGGCGGCCGGTTTCAGGGTTGACGTTGGTGGCGCCACATCGGCCGTTACGCCGGTCGACGCGAAACAGCCCTTCGCCGATCCTGATGTCGCCGCCGACCCAATCGAATTCCTCCCACGGTCGTGCGCCGTCGATGTAGAAATTCGCCCGGAACCGCAGCGGATCGATCTTGATCCCCCACTGCTCCTCGAGGCTGCGCACGGTCGCCAGATTGATCAGCGATATGACATTGTCCGGCTTGTCCATGAAGTGGCCGTCGTGCGAGCGAACCAGCGTCGGCGCGCTGCGCAAGGCGGGAACCAGCTGCCAGACGATCTCCTCGACCCTGGCGCGCGCCTGTTCGTCGTTGAGGTCGGCAACAATGAGCTGGTGATTGTCCTGCGTGATCGTCAGCTGCAGGGTTTCGACATCCAGGGTGGTGTGGACCCGCGCCAATGCCTCTTCGAGCATCAGCATCACGAACAGTCCCTTTTTGCCCCATTTGGGATGGCTGGTATCGAACGGGGCCCCGGGACGCACCAGCGCAAACACGCGATCGTGCGGAAACGGCTTCTTGGCCTGCAATTCGACCCGCAGCAGCGGCTGCGCGCTCAAGCCCTTGATCGGATACCGATAGATATTCTTCAGAACGGGCATTGGCGCGCCACCTTGTCGTGCGACGATCTTGCCCGAAAATGCACGACGGGATGGCGGATTGCGTAGAGCCGGTTGTTGCCGAAGTCGTGGAGCCAGATGATGCTTCGCAGGCGAGAGCACCCGGGGCAACGCAAACTGGTCCGAGAATAATGCGGTCATGTCCGTTGCCGGATCATCGATGGCGTCGTCGATGGCGTCCGACAGTCGCGCCACACCCTTCTCGATCTGCTTCGGCGACAGCGCGGCATAGCCGAGAATGATGGCCCGGCTGGTCAGGGCGGTTTGTCGCTGGAGATGCACCCTTGCCGATGACAGCGAATAGACGCCCACCCGCGCACGCAGCGCGAGCGCTTCGACCGTGACGGCATCCGGGATACCCGGCGGCAGATGCCAGAGAACATGCAGGCCGCTGCTTTCGCCGTCGACCAGAACATCGCCGAAGTTGCGCTGCAGCGCGCCGACAAGGCAGTCACGGTTGTGCTTGTAATGGGAGCGCACGCGAAGAAGGTGCGTGGCATAACCGCCGCTGTGCATGAAGTCGGCCAGCGTGGCCTGCTCCAGCCAGGGATTGCCGTTGTTGAGCAGACGTTTCTCGTTGCAGACGGCTTCGGCAATATTTTCCGGTACCACCATATAGCCGAGGCGCAATCCCGCACCGAGTGACTTGGAAAACGTCCCGATGTGGATGGTGCAGTCGGGTGCGAGCGCGGCCAATGGCGGAAGATGCGATCCGTGGTAGCGGATATCGCAATCATAGTCGTCTTCGATGATGTAGCAGCCGTATCGGCGGGCCCAAGCGATGACCTCGCTGCGCCTTTCCGCCGATAATGTTGCGCCGGTCGGATACTGATGCGAGGGCGTCAGATAAAGCAGCGATGCCGGGCGCTGTGGCAGATAATCGGGGATCAACCCGTCCTGATCGACGGCCACGCTGACAACCTCGGCGCCCGCGGCTTCGAAGACAAGCGCGGCGCCCTGATAGCAGGGGTCCTCGACCACACTGAGCGCGCCGCGTGCCAGATACAGCCGCGCTGCAAGCGTCAATCCTTCCTGGATTCCGGAGACGATCACGATACGGCTTGGATCGGCGACGATACCGCGCGCCACTGCCAGATGGTTGGCGATCGCCGTGCGCAGCGCCGGGAATCCGGCGGGATCTCCGTACTGTGTCAGGCCCGCTCCGCCGCCATGCGACAGATTCCTCTGCAGCAATCGGCGCCAGGTTTTCAGCGGAAACAGTTCGGCACCGGGACGACCTGGAAAGAAATCGTAGAGCAAGCGATTGCGGAGCACAGGTGGCAAGGTCTGCGCCCGCCCCTGGCGCAGCGGCATGGGCATGCGTGACTGCAAGACGTAGTCACGCGGATCAGCCATCGACGGGATCGCCGCGCTGTTACGCGGAGACTGTTCCACGACATAGATTCCCGAGGCCGGCCGCGACTCGACGATCCCTTCCATCAACAGCAGGTCATAGGCGCGAACAACGGTGTTGCGGGAGATCGCCAGTTGCTCGGAAAGCCGGCGTGACGATGGCAGGCGCGTCCCGGGAACAAGCCGCGCGCAGCGGATCGCTTCGCGAATTTGGTCCACCATCTGCGTCGTCAACGCTTCCGGCCGGGACCTGTCCAGTAGAACGGAAATCTGCATATCAGCCGTCGTCCTGGTGGGCTTCCTCTGTCCATTCCCGGAGCAAGGACCGGACCAGTTATGAGTCCAGTCTGTCGATTTTGACGGGATTTCCTTCGATGTCAGCCAGTTTGTTGACCAAATTGGACTGGCTCCCTCGGTTTAGCAGCAACTGGACTCATTGGGCCCGGTCGCCGCGTGAGTTGCCCAGGCCTCATGCAGCTTCTGCCCGAAACCCTGCAGCGTCGTCTATCTCCTGGGCAAGCCGGGAAATCCCGCGCCTAACACTCAGCCAACCAATGGAGCCATCGCATTTTCCGCCGGCGGCTCTCATGGCCGTTTGTTGCTTCGTGCGAGCGTTGCCGCACTGACCGCGAGAGCCGCGCCGCGATGCTCCCGGCAATTCGAACCCAAAGGAGATCCCATGAGTACCGCACGAATTCGCTGGCTATCGGCTGCGGCCGCCATTCTCGCCATCTTTGGCAGTGGCTCGAATAGCGCAAGAGCCGAAGATACCATCAAGATCGGAATCCTTCACTCGCTGTCGGGCACCATGGCGATCAGCGAAACGATCCTGAAGGATTTGATGCTGATGGAAGTCGCTGACGTCAACGCCAAGGGCGGTCTGCTCGGAAAGAAGATCGAGCCCGTGGTCGTCGACCCCGCATCGAACTGGCCGCTGTTTGCCGAGAAGGCCCGCGAATTGCTGACAAAGGACAAGGTCGCCGCCGTGTTCGGCTGCTGGACGTCGGTGTCCCGCAAGTCGGTGTTGCCGGTATTCGAGGAACTCAACGGCCTGCTGTTCTACCCGCTCGAATATGAAGGCGAGGAAGCGTCCTACAATATCTTCTACGGCAGCTCCGTGCCCGACAACAAGGCGGTTCCCGCTGTCGAATATCTCATGAGCAAGGAAGGCGGCGACGTTAAGCGCTTCGTGCTTGAGGGCACGGATTACGTCTATCCCCGCACCAGCAACAAGATCATCCGCGCCTTCCTCAAGACCAAGGGTGTCAAGGACGAAGACATCCTGGAGAACTACACGCCGTTCGGCTTCTCCGACTGGCAAACTGAAGTCGCGGCGATCAAGAAGTTCGGTTCGGCCGGCAAGAAGACGGCGGTGGTTTCGACCATCAATGGCGACGCCAATGTGCCGTTCTACAAGGAACTCGGCAATCAGGGCGTCAAAGCCACCGACATTCCGGTGATTGCGTTCTCGGTCGGCGAGGAAGAACTCGCTGGTGTCGACACCAAACCGCTGGTCGGGCATCTTGCGGCCTGGAGCTACTTCCAGTCGGTGAATACGCCGGAGAACAAGGCGTTCATCGCAAAGTGGCGCGCCTACACCCAGAACCCCAAACGCGTCACCAACGATCCCATGGAGTCGGCCTATATCCTGTTCCACATGTGGGTACAGGCCGTGCAACAGGCCGGCACGACCGATGTCGAGGCGGTTCGCCAGGCGATGATCGGCCAGAAGGTCAAATCGCCGTCGGGCTTTGAAGTGATAATGGGCAGCAATCACCACATGGCCAAGCCGGTCATGATCGGCGAGATCCAGGCCGACGGCCAATTCAGTATCGTTCACAAGAGCAAGGCGTTGCCGCCGAAGGCATGGAGCCCCTATGTCGAGGCCAACAAGGGCAAGGTCGCCGACTGGTCATGGCCCTGGGTGTGCGGCGGCTGCACCTCACCACGGTTCGCAGCGAACTGATCTCCCTCGCCGCGTGAACTGTGGGTGCGATCCGGTTACGGCGACATTGTCGGCGTAACCGGAGATGCCTGTTCGCGGCCGGACCGGTAAGCGCTTCGTCGCGAGAAAAATTAGCCGTGGGCACCTGCCAGCGGAAGCGGCTGGTCGCCAAGCATCCCCTTCACCACGACGTCGCGGGCCTTGACGGGGTCGAGCGCGTGACGCGCGACCAGGTCGCTGCATTCGCTGATGATCTGGTCGGCATCCTGCAGCATCTTGAGCTGCTTGTAGCGATCCTCGCGCTTGAGCCCCATGCTCTCGCCGACCAGTTCGAGGATGTTGACGATCCGGAACGGCCAGTCGCGCTCATGCGCGCACAGCTCGCGATGCTCGGAATGATAGACCGTCACCAGCGCATCGACGCTCGCCTCGCGCGCCGCCTCGAGCTCGTTGAGCTGCAGCTCGCGCTTGTATGCCGGAAGCACGGCGAGGCTGAAGCTCTGCAGGCCCACCGATGGCTGTTTCAGGTCGACCAGCTCGATGCCGGGGATGGCTTGGAGGATTTCAATGGCGGCTTCCACGGCCCCGGAAATGCCGGGATGCCGATGCAGCGCGACCCGCATCTCGACCGGTCGTCGCAAATGCGGCTTCAGTTGCGCCAGACGGCCGTCGAGGAACCGGATGAACGGCGTCATCTCGAACGGGCGCGAGCCGCGCTGGCGCTCGACCGTCGGCAACGTCGTTTCCGTGAACTGGACGTAGCAGCTCGGACACCAGGAAATCACCTGGCCGGACTTCGAGTGCGACAGCTTCTCGATGCTGTTCTCGCCCATCCGCCCGGACATCTCGA
>NZ_JBEKCZ010000270.1:0-9457 GCF_050014615.1 Bradyrhizobium sp.
GTTTCCTGGCATAACAACGACCTAAAAGCTCCGTCATCTTTAATCAATTAACACCAAACCGATCCTGTAGCTGGTAAACGAGCCTCAAGAATCCTTTCAGATGATGAGCAATTCGTAAACTTGAGTTAAGGACCATTGATCACCGGCTGCTCGCGAAACACTTTTCGCCGCCGGGAGCTGGCAGAACGAAATCATTATAGGAGAGATCTGAAGTAGGAACCGTCGGCCCGTGCCGTCTCGCCTGGCGCCAGGAGACATGGCGAGGCATACGGCTCAAGAACCCACCGCCATTGAGCCGCGGCCGACCGCCGTCAAAGAATGATTGCTGGCCCGTCTTCATGTCCCGAAGTCGACCTCTCCCCCAGTTTGCCTGGTGCGCGGCCGCCGCTCGGCTTTTTGACCGGCGGGGGCGCTCCCCCCGCTCGTCAGTCCGTCCGTCTCGCGTTGCAAAGTACCGGTAGTTGGGCGGTGAAAAGCCAAAGAAATCCCGCGGGCCTCGGTCAGAGGTGTGCGGCCGCATCAATCGAACCAAAAACTGCATTCTCACGGACGGCTAGGATCGATGCTTGCAACACGTAAGAGCAGGCTTGGCACCCCAATTAAGCTGGGGATGTTGCTTGCGTCGATTTTCGCGGCGCCCTCACCAGGCCGCGAACCGAAAGGCTCGACGTCGATAGGCTCCGCGAGCGCGAAACCACCTCGTGACCAGAGCAAAAACGCCTTGTTTGGCCAATATTACCGGATTAATGTTGGTCATGGACCCGATAACCGCCTTTCGGATCAGGCAAGTGATTGCGATTGTCGTCGCAGCGTTGGTGACAGCCGCCGCGATCCGGCACTTCGCTCATGTTAACGGCGGCCTTGCGCGCGAAGAAATCCGCTCATGGGCATTGACATTCGCAGCATCTCTTACGGGCATTCTGCTAGTTGGCGCACTATTCTCAATATTTTTCAGAGGCAAGCGCCAGAAGTAAATTAAAGATAGTAAATTAAAGATATTGTCGGAAATGCTGGGGATCGCTGCCGTACATAACCGGACTATCGTTTCCCTTCCCCGAAGACCTGTTGTTTGTGGATTGCTTTGACTCGGTTTTTTCTCGGTGCTGGTGGCTCAGTTGGAGGACAAATTGGGCACGGGACCCGTTCAGCTCCGCCGGACCAAGCCGAATTCCTGAAGACGACGGCGGATGGGTAGAGCTCTATGAAATTGCAGCCCACCCGAAGCAGCATTGCCCAAACACAAGGTGCCGGCGGGCATTAGCTTCGTTACGCAACTCGATTTGGCGTTGTCAGGCAAACTCGCGCGGCGTTCTGAAGTGCGCTAGATAGTTCCACCGCGGGCTGGCTAGCTCAGCGCGCGCGACGTCATCAGGCGGCGGCGACCGGTCCGAAGGTCTATTGGTCCGCGACCTGATCCGTGGCTTTATCGATCGGAAGCCGAGCACGAGCTCTGGCACCAGGTGCTTGAGGCTATCAAGAGCTATCTTGTGTAGCCGAACCGCTCTCGAACGACCCGATCGGATCTGCGCAGGGGTAGAATCAAGCATCCACGGGGATCCTCACTTTGAGCGCCAGTCCAAAGAAGTGCTAGCTTATTTGAAATTCGGTTCCCTGGTGGTATGGTTACAGAATATTCGTTGCGTTTTCGGAGTATCCCATGGCTCCCCGTGCCAACTGGAAGGGCTTTTTGCGCCTTTCACTCGTGACCTGCCCGGTCGCGCTGTATCCGGCGACGTCGGATACCGAAAAAGTCAGCTTCAACCAGATCAACCGCAAGACCGGCCACCGCATCAAATATGCCAAGGTCGATGCCGACACCGGCGAGGAAGTCGCCGCCGAAGACATCATGAAGGGCTACAAGGTCGACACCGACACCTACATCGAGGTGTCGAAAGATGAACTCGACGACATCGCGCTGGAGTCGACGCACACCATCGAGATCGACGAGTTTGTGCCCAAAACCGATATCGACAACCGCTATCTGATCCGCCCTTATTACCTCGTGCCCGATGGCAAGGTCGGCCACGATGCTTTCGCGGTGATCCGCGAGACCATCCGCGGCATGAACAAGGTCGCGATCGGGCGCGTGGTGCTGACCAACCGCGAGCACATCATCGCGCTGGAACCGCTCGACAAGGGCCTGATGGGGACGCTGCTGCGCTATCCGTACGAGGTGCGCAGCGAGAAGGAATATTTCGCGGATATCCAGGACGTGAAAATCACCAAGGATATGCTGGATCTCGCCAGGCACATCGTCGAAAAGAAGTCCGGATCGTTCGAGCCCGACAGGTTCGAGGACCATTATGAATCCGCGCTGATCGATCTCATCAACAAAAAACGCAGCGGCATCAGCATCACCGCGAAAGCGGCGCCCAAATCAAGCGGCAACGTCATCAATCTGATGGATGCGCTGAAGCGCAGCCTCGCAGGTGAGAAACAATCCGTCCCTGCCCCAAAGGCCAAAGGCAAAAAACCGCGCATAGCCAGCGCCGGCCAGCGCGAGATGCTGCTTCCGATCAGCGGCAAGCGCGCGGCCAAGGAAGAACCAAAAGTGCAGGCGCCGAAAAAGTCCGAAAAACCGGTGCGCGCCCCCGTCCGATCCAAGAAGGCGGGATAGCGCCAAAGCGCGTGCGGCGGCGCGCCATGGTTGCGGGCGCTGAAAGAAAAGGCACAAGGCAAGCGACGGGAACGGCAACAGAGCTCCGCCCGCAGGCGCGACCGGCTATTTCAGCGACGAACTGATCGAGGTGAAGCGGCTGTTGAGACCGCTGCCGAGGCTGTTGACGGCGGCCACGATCACGATGCTGATTCCCATTGCGATCAGGCAATATTCAATCGCGGTCGCGCCGGATTCGTTGCCCAGGAATCTTGAAATTAGCTGACGCATTCAAAGCTCCCGTTTGACGGTGCGGGCTCGACCACGCCGAAATCTAGGTAGCATTGGTTGCAGTTACGTTGACAAACTCGCTAAACGATGGGTTAAGCGAATGGATCGTAATTCGGGTATCCGTGGTCGCAGCGGCATTCATACACGGTATCCCTGCACGGCATTGATGCAGACGCACTGAACCGCGAACTCAGGGCTTGAAGAACGCGGGATCGTTGAGCGCCTTGATCATGGTGTCCACCATGTCGGCGGCGCCGTGGTCTTCCCGCTCCTCCAGAAGCTCCCACATCTTGCGCAGGTTGGCGCGCATCGGCGCCTTCAACGAGGGGTCACGCTCGATCAGGGTCCGCGCGATACAGAAGGCGATGCCTTCGGTGCCCATCCGGGCCTGCTCGACGGTGGGTTTGCTCATGGCCGGCTCCTTGTCGGAATTGGGTTGGTTGCTGGCGCCGCTGTTAGATCAAATCGCAGCGCAGGGATAGAAGAAGTCATCGACATCGCGGCAAGACAACTGCCGCAGGGGTCAGGCGCCCTACTCTGCCATCCCGACCGGCGTAGCCGGCCCGGCCAGCGGCTTTTCTTCCATCAGGACCATAAACAGCGAGGCCCCGGCGAGCATGGCCGCGGCGGCGCCGAACACATAATGGAAGGCCGTGATCATATCGGCGGCCGGAATCGAACTCACCGGGCCGCGATGCTCGCCGCTGAGCGAAATATCCGCACCCAGCGCCATCAGCAGGATCGCCGAGAACACGGCCACCGTAAACGAGGCCATCAACGCACGGAAGAAGTTGGTCGCCCCGGTAATGGTGCCGACCTGCGAGCGCGCCACCGAATTCTGCGCCGAAACCGTGCTGACCGGAAACGCGGTGCCAAGGCCCAGCGCGAACACCGACAACAGCACCAGCAGCACCCACAGCGGCAGGGACGTCAGCGCCAGCGCGCCTGCCGCCAGCGCCGCGCACAAGGTGCCGATGATGGCGACGTGCTTGTAATGTTTTGTGCGCGCCATGGCTCGGCCGGCAATCGCGGCACCGCCGGTTGAAACCGCCGCCAGCGGAATCAGCGCAAGCCCTGCCTCGCTGGCACTGAGATGATAGACCACCTCGTAATAGAGCGGCAGATGCACGGTCAGCCCCAGCATCGCGCCCATCGCCAGGCCGCCGCACGCCATCGCGTAGGGCACCACCGTTCCGCCCATCAGCGGCAGCGGCAGGAAAGGCTCCTCGGTATTTCGGACATGCCACACAAACGCCAGCGCCAGCGCGACCGACGCACCGACCATCGCCATGATCACAGGCGACAGCCAGAGATAGCGATTGCCGCCCCAGGTCAGCACCAGCATGAACACCACGGCGGAAGCCATCAACAGCACGCCGCCGAGCCAGTCGACCTTGCGCCTGCGATGGAACACCGGGATCTTGCCCATTTTCGGCAGCAGCATGGCCAGCGACATCAGCCCGAGCGGCACGTTGATCCAGAAAATCATCGACCAATGCAGATGTTCGGCGAACACGCCGCCGAGAATCGGTCCGCCGATACCGGCCGCCATCCACACGCCGCTGAAATAGGCCTGGTACTGGCCGCGCTCGCGTGGCGTCACCACATCCGCAATCACGGTCTGCACGATCGGCAGGATGCCGCCGCCGCCGAGTCCCTGCAGGCCGCGCGCCAGGATCAGCACCGGCATGTTCGGCGCCACCGCGCACAGGATCGAGCCCGCGATGAACAGGCTCATCGCGGTGATGATCATGGCGCGGCGGCCGTAGATGTCGCTCAGCGTGCCGAACACCGGCGCGACCGCGGTCGACGCCAGCAGATAGGCCGTGATGACCCATGACAGGCTGGAGACGTCGTGGAATTGCCGCCCGATGGTCGGCAGCGCGGTAGCGACGATGGTCTGATCGAGCGCGGCCAGAAACATCGTCAGCATCAGGCTGATCAGGATGGTGTGGACTTCGCCTGGCGTCAGCGGCGCCGGTGGCGCGATCGGCGGCGCGTCGCTGATATCGATGATCCCGGCAGGCAATTGCGACAGCCCGCCGGCGACGGCTTCGGGCAATGTCTGTTGGTCAGCCGGGTGACGGCTCTGCCGTTCGAACTTGTTCATGCTGAATTGTGTTGGTCTGGCGTGCGCGGCCGGCGGCCGCGGGAATCATCTTATACAGCGCAATTTAAGCGGCAAACCGGTGTTGTGGCAGAGGGTTGAGCGCATGGGTGTGTCCCGCGAGAGGACCAACGCGGTCGCGCGCCGCCCGGGTTCAGGATTGTGGCCGCTTTTTCAGTCGCGCCCGTTTCGGCAACAGCGCCGGCCATTGCACGATGTGATCCTCAAGGTCGGCGTCCGCGATCTCGTTTTCGGTTCCCTGCACCCGCCCGCGCACGGAAACGCCGGCTTCATGCACGGTGTCGGGATCGCCCGAAATCAGCGGATGCCACCAATAGAGATCGCGGCCCTCCGCCACCAGTTTGTAACCGCAACTCGGCGGCAGCCAGTTCAGGGTGCGGACATTCGCCGGCGTCAGCCTGACACAGTCTGGAACCAGGTCGGACCGGTTCGCATAATCCTTGCAGGCGCACAGCCCGGCATCGAGCAATTTGCAGGAAACGTGGGTGAAATAGATCTTGCCGGTATCCTCGTCCTCGAGCTTCTCGAGGCAGCACCGCGCGCAGCCGTCGCACAGGCTTTCCCATTCGACGCTGGACATCTGTTCCAACGTCTTGGTTTTCCAGAAGAATCCCTCTTGACTAGAGGGCGGCTTGGGCGGAGCGGTCATGGATCCCCAGGGGTTTCCGGGCGACAACGGGAGAAAGCCCTTCTAGGGGCTGCGACGGCACGGGTGCAAGCGGGATGCTTGGACGGCGCCACAAAAGCCGGGACAGCGTTAGCCCTGCCGATCGAAATGGCAGCAGGACCATTGGTTTATGGCCCCCGCTCAGATAGATAAAGACCGAGTCCCCAGCGGCGCTGGCAGCGCCTTGGGTTCGCCGCAACATTCCCGCAAGACGTCTCAACGGTACCCCCGCCGGGTGCTTGAGCGCTGCAAACTGACCAAGGGTCCTGGTGCCCAAGATCGTACCAACGGAATGGAAGAAGAAGATCCGGCACTGGATGCTGGATCTCGACGCGCGCATCGATTCAACGCTGTTCTCTTCCGGCAAGGGCGCCCGCGAACTCTATGAGCGGTTCTCGACCTTCATGGACCACTTCTATGTCGGTCGCTGGAAACGCTGGGTCTTCATCGAACCCCTGTCCGAAGCCGCCACCCTCGGGCTCGGCGGCCTGATCCTGATGCTGGCGCTGGCGGTGCCGGCGTTTCGCGAGACCGCCGACGAAGACTGGCTGAAGAAATCCGATCTCGCGGTGACCTTCCTCGATCGCTACGGCAACGGCACGCCGATCGGCAGCCGCGGCATCAAGCACAATGACTCGATTCCGCTCGAGGATTTTCCGGACAATCTGATCAAGGCGACGCTGGCGACCGAAGACCGCCGCTTCTACGACCATTTCGGCATCGACATCGCCGGCACCGCGCGCGCGCTGTTGACCAACGCGCAGGCCGGCGGGGTGCGCCAGGGCGGTTCATCGATCACCCAGCAGCTCGCCAAGAACCTGTTCCTGAGCAACGAGCGCACCATCGAGCGCAAGGTGAACGAGGCGTTCCTCGCGATCTGGCTGGAGACGCGGCTCACCAAGAACGAGATTCTGAAACTCTATCTCGATCGCGCCTATATGGGCGGCGGCACCTTCGGCGTCGACGGCGCCGCGCATTTCTATTTCAACAAGTCGGCGCGCGACGTCAATCTTGCGGAAGCCGCGATGCTGGCCGGGCTGTTCAAGGCTCCCACCAAATATGCGCCGCACATCAACCTGCCCGCGGCGCGCGCCCGCGCCAACGTGGTGCTGGATAATCTGGTCGACGCCGGCTTCATGACCGAAGGCCAGGTGTTCGGTGCGAGGCGCAATCCGGCCACCGCGGTCGATCGCCGCGACGAGAATTCGCCGAACTATTATCTCGACTGGGCCTTCGACGAGATGCGCAAGCTGGTCGATACGTTTCCGAAATCCTACAACGAGCGCGTCTTCGTGGTCCGCACCGCGATCGACATGAACGTGCAGCGCGCCGCGGAAGACGCCATCGAGAACCAGCTGCGCCAGTTCGGCCGCGACTATCACGCCACCCAGGCCGCCACCGTGGTCGCCGATCTCGACGGCGGCGTGCGCGCGATGGTCGGGGGCCGCGACTACGGCGCCAGCCAGTTCAACCGTGCCGTCGACGCCTACCGGCAACCCGGTTCGTCGTTCAAGCCCTATGTCTATACCACGGCGTTGCTCAACGGCTTCAAGCCGACCTCGATCGTGGTCGACGGCCCGGTCTGCATCGGCAATTGGTGTCCGCAGAATTACGGTCACTCCTATTCCGGCGCGGTGACGCTGACGCAGGCGATCACCCGCTCGATCAACGTCGTTCCCGTGAAACTGTCGATTGCGATCGGTGGCAAGGGCGGCCCGAAGGCCGGCCGCGCCAAGATCGTGGAGGTCGCGCGCCGCTTCGGCATCAAGGCACCGCTGCCGGATACCCCGTCGCTGCCGATCGGCGCCGATGAAGTAACGGTGCTCGAACATGCCGTGGCCTATGCGACGTTCCCCAACAAGGGCAGATCGGTCACCCCGCACGCGGTGCTGGAAGTCCGCACCGGCGCCGGCGATCTGGTCTGGCGTTTCGATCGTGACGGCAAGAAGCCGCTTCAGGCGATCCCGGCCTCGGTGGCCGCCGACATGGCGGGCATGATGAGCCACGTCGTCAGCGAAGGTACCGCCCGGCGCGCCGCGCTCGATGGCATCCCGACCGCCGGCAAGACCGGCACCACCAACGCCTATCGCGACGCCTGGTTCGTCGGATATACCGGCAATTTCACCTGCGCGGTGTGGTATGGCAACGACGATTACTCGCCAACCAACCGCATGACCGGCGGCTCGCTGCCCGCGCAGACCTGGCACGACATCATGGTCGCGGCCCATCAGGGCGTCGAGATCAAGGAGATTGCGGGCATCGGAGCCGGCACGAAATTGCCGCCGCCGGTTGCCTCCGCCACTGTCGCGGCCAACGGCGCACCGAAGCCCGCGGAGATCAGGCCGCCCCCGATCCTCACCAAACGCGGCGCCGACATCCTGGTGCGGGTTGAAAAAATGCTCGACGACGCGGCGCAGACCGCCGGAAACAGCTCGCCTGGCGAACCCGCAAAGCCTAGCAAGCCGGTGTCGTCCAGCTCGCTCGCGTTCCCTGAAAGCTTTGCAGCGGCGGCGCCGGGCGACCCAGCTACGTCAGCTCCGCGCAAGAACTGACCGTGCGGCTGATATTCATCACGTTACTGGCGCTGATCCTCGCCACCGTCGTCGGCCTCGGCGCGACGTGGCTGACGGCGACGCGCGGCACCGATCTCGGCACGCTGCGGATCGGCGCCTGGACCGCCCGCCCCAAAACCGGCACCGCCGACGTCGACCCCTATTCACGCGCCTCCATCGCGCGCAGCGGCGAGCTGCCCATCGGCACCGGCGACGGCGTGGCATTCTCGGCGACGACGGACGATCGCAAGCGGCCGCTCGATGGCCGCTGCGACGTGATCGTCAGCGGCGTCACGCCCGCGGCACGGTTTTGGACCTTGACGCTGTACGACAGCAAGGGACGCCTGGTTGCGAATTCGCTGCAACGTTACGGCTTCACCAGCCAGGAAATCATCCGCGGCGCCGACGGCGCGTTCGAGGTGCGGGTGGCGTCGCGATCGCGCGCGGGAAACTGGCTGCCCACCGGGGGAATCGAGCGTTACGCGCTGATGCTTCGGCTGTATGACACGCCGGTGGGCGTGGCGACGCGGACCCAGCGTGACGCGCCGATGCCCTCGATCGCGACCGTGGGGTGCCCATGATCCGTCTGGTGTTCACCATCATCGCAGGCGTGCTGCTCGGCGGCGTCGTGCATCTCGTCAGCGTGCTGGCGCTGCCGCGCATTGCGACCCAGGATGCCTATTCGCGCCTGACGCCGCTGACCAAACTCAACGCCGTCAGTCCGCTCCCGCAGGCGGACCCGAACAACGCCCCGATGCCGTTCATGGATCCAGCGTTCGCGACCGCGATCTGCCGCTACGACCTGTCCGGCGGACCGATCAAGCTCACGGTTCCCGTCAGTCAGGCCTATACCTCGGTGTCGTTCTATACCCGCAACGAAGTGGCCTATTACGCCATCAACGACCGATCCGCCGGACGCAAGGTGATCGAACTCGATCTCATGACCGAGGCCCAGCACGCCGAGCTGCCGGAGGATGAGGATGTGACCGCGGCCGACCGGTTGATCATCGATTCTCCAACCGCGGCGGGACTGATCGTGCTGAAGGCGCTGGCGCCGGAACCAGGCCTGATGCCGCAGGCCCAGGCGTCTCTCGCCGCATCGAACTGCAAGGTGCAGACCGAGCCGATGCCGGCCAAACGCTGACCGAGACGCCGCCGGTCTTTCCAGATATCTCTACCGACCCTGATGCGACAGGTGACGGTCGAACGTCATCATCAGGGCG
>NZ_JBEKCZ010000271.1:0-11423 GCF_050014615.1 Bradyrhizobium sp.
GTCGCCGCAAATGCTGCACACGTCGTTGCTGTTCGCCATCTTGATTATTTGGCGCGTGTGCGCGGCCTGCTGTGGGTTGAAAGCCTCTAGCGCGGTGAACCATTCGGGTGAATGCGGTTTTGGAAAAAGCGGCAAAAATAAAATCTCCATAGAAATATTCGTCGTGACGAATTGGTGAGTTGAATACTCTCCTAACTTAGGAGGAAGTCAGGCTGCCGCAAGACGACGTCCTGCCCTGCTGCCGCTGGAAGGCGCAGCCCAAAGCGGCAGGGCGCCAGAGGTGCGAATTACGGTGACACGAATTACGGTGCACTAAACTAGCCGCCCAGACGCATACCGGCATAAAAAATCCCCGGCAATCCATCAGGACTGCCGGGGCTTTTAGCTTGGTTGCGGGGATAGGATTTGAACCTATGACCTTCAGGTTATGAGCCTGACGAGCTACCGGGCTGCTCCACCCCGCGATAAACCTTTGCCTGCCCCCTCAAAAACCGATTTCCGAAACGAATCTGGCCAACGCCCGAAGGCGCCGATCGATCCCGTCCGGAGGCTTCCTGAGAAGGCGACCCCGGGCAATGCCCCTGGGTGCGAGCGGTATGTACCAACGCGGACCTGCTTTGGAAAGGCCCATCAGCCACCTTTTCCGGTTTTTATGACGGCTAAAATACCCGATTCCGGGCCAAACCGGCCCGGTGAGAGCGCTCTTGCCAGAAGTTCCGCAAAAGCTCAGCCTTGGGCCAAAAATTGGGGCCGATAACAGGACCTCAAGGGAAACGCCATTCGAGGGAAACGCCATGGACCAGCCACTGAAAAGCCCGGGCCAGAATGCCCTGGACGACGCCTTTCACGCCATGTTCGAGCTGTCGCGGACCAGGCCCGCGCCTGATCTGGCCGAACGACTGGACCGGCTGGCGCGGCTGCGCGCCATCATCTCGGACAACGAGCCCCGTTTCGAGCAGGCCATCTCGGCGGATTTCGGCCATCGCAGCACCACCGAGACCGCGATCGCGGAAACCATCTTGGTGCTTGGCGAGATCAGGCACGCCGCCAAACACCTGAAGAAATGGATGGCGCCGCAGCGCGTCGCGACCGCGCTGCAATTCATGCCCGCCAAAAACCGGCTGATGCCGCAGCCGCTCGGCGTCGTCGGCATCATCGCGCCGTGGAATTATCCGCTGCAGCTGACGCTGGCGCCGGCGGTGGGTGCCATCGCCGCGGGTAATCGCGTCATGATCAAGCCGAGCGAGCTGGTGCCGCGCTTTTCAGCCTTGCTAAGGGAATTGATCGCCGCAAAATTCGACGCCACCGAGATGCTGGTGACCGGCATCGACGACGATATCGCCAAAGCCTTCGCCGCGCTGCCGTTCGACCATCTGATCTTCACAGGCTCGACCCGCGTCGGCCGTCTGGTCGCGGAGGCGGCGGGGCGCAACCTGACGCCGGTCACACTCGAACTCGGCGGCAAATCGCCCGCCATCATCGACCGCTCCGCCGATCTGGCGCAAGCCGCCGAGCGCATCGCCTATGCCAAACTGGTCAACGCCGGCCAGACCTGCATCGCGCCGGACTATGTGCTGGTGCCGGAATCCTCGTTGCAGGATTTCGCCGAAAAAGTGCAGGGCCATATGCGGCGCATGTTCGGCACCAATCCCGACAACAAGGATTACACCTCGATCGTCTCCGACCGGCATTATGCGCGCCTGCAGGGCCTGGTGGCCGACGCCGCCGCCAAGGGCGCGCGCATCATGCAGGCGGCGACGCCCGACGACCCCGCCTGGAAATCGAAGCGCAAGTTTCCGCCGACCATCGTCGTCGGCGTCACGTCAGACATGACGATCATGCAGGAGGAAATCTTCGGACCGCTGCTGCCGGTCATCGGTTATCAGGATGCAACGGAGCCGGTATCCTATATCAACCGGCACGACAGGCCGCTGGCGCTGTATTGGTTCGGCAAGGATCACGCGGCGCGCGACGAGGTGCTGGCGCGCACCGTGTCCGGCGGCGTCACCGTCAATGATTGCCTGTTTCACTTTACCCAGATCAATCAGCCGATGGGCGGCATCGGCGCGTCGGGCACCGGCGCCTATCACGGCGAATGGGGTTTCAAAGCCTTAAGCAAATTGAAGCCGGTGTTCTATCGCTCGCCGCTCAACCGGCTGGCCGATCTCTATCCGCCCTATGGCGCCAAGATCGCGCGGCTGGAGAAACTGCTGCGATTGATGTCGTAGCGGATGGCGCAGCGCCGGAAATGCAACCGGTTTAAAGCCGTCATTGCGAGGAGCACTTGCGACGAAGCAATCCAGCGGCAAATGCAGGACCAATGGATTGCTTCGTCGCTTCGCTCCTCGCAATGACGGAAATAACAAACGCTTGGGGGGACTGCGCGTGACGGATACCTTTGATTTTGTCGTGGTGGGCGGCGGCTCCGGCGGGTGTGCGGTGGCAAGCCGGCTCTCCGAGGATCCCTCAACCTCGGTGGCGCTGCTGGAGGCCGGCGGCAAGGATGACAATTGGGTGGTCACCACGCCGGGCGCGCTGATCCTGATGGTCTCCGGCAAGGTCAACAACTGGGCGTTCGATACCGTGCCGCAAGCGGGCCTCAACGGCCGCATCGGCTATCAGCCGCGCGGCAAGGGGCTCGGCGGCTCGTCCGCGATCAATGCGATGGTCTATATCCGCGGCCATCGCAGCGACTACGACCGATGGGCCTCGCTCGGCAACACCGGCTGGTCCTATGCCGATGTGCTGCCTTTTTTCAAACGCTCGGAAAACAATTCCGAACTCGACGGCGAATATCATGGCAAGGGCGGACCGCTCCATGTCACGGGGTCGCGGACCGACAATCCGGTGCGCGAGATCTATCTGCAGGCCGCGCGCGAGGCGCAGTTCCGCATCCGCGAGGATTTCAACGCCGAGGAGCAGGAAGGCCTCGGCGCCTACCAGCTGACGCAGAAGAACGGCGAGCGCTGGAGCGCGGCCCGCGGCTACATTCACCCCTTCATGGCCACCCGCGCCAATCTGCGCGTCGAGACCGATGCGCACGCGACCCGCATCCTGTTCGAGGGCCAACGCGCGGTCGGCGTCGAATACCGGCAGGGCAAGGATATCAAGCAAATCCGCGCCCGCCGCGAGGTGATCGTTTGCTCCGGCGCGTTCCAGACCCCGCAACTGCTGATGCTGTCAGGGGTCGGCGACGGCGCCGCGCTGGCCAAACACGGTATCGCATCAACGCATCATCTGCCGGGTGTCGGACAGAACCTGCAGGATCATCCGGACTTCGTCTTCGGCTTTACCTCGGACGCGCCGCACTTCGCGGGCCTGTCGTTCGGCGGCATCGCGCGAATCTTCAAGGGCATCGCGCAATACCGGCGCGAGCGGCGCGGGCCGATGACGTCGAACGTCGCCGAATGCGGCGGCTTTCTCAAAACCCGCCCCGACCTCGATGTGCCCGACATCCAGCTGCATTTCTGCATGGCGATGGTGGCCGATCACGGCCGCAAGCCACGCTGGGGCACCGGCTTCTCGTGCCACGTCTGCCTGCTGCGCCCCGCCAGCCGCGGCAGCGTCGCGCTGCAAAGCGCCGATCCATTGGCGGCGCCGGCGATCGATCCGAATTTTCTCGGCGAGGATTCCGACCTCGAGGCCATGGTCGCGGGGTTCAAGATGACCAGGCGGCTATTGGACGCGCCCGCGCTGAAGGCGCTGCAAACCTCCGACGTGTTCACGGCAGGCGTCGAGACCGACGACGACATTCGCAAGGTGTTGCGCCAATATGTCGACACCGTCTATCACCCGGTCGGCACCTGCAAGATGGGTGTCAACGATCCCCTGGCAGTGGTCGATCCGAAACTCAGGGTATACGGGCTCGAAGGTCTGCGCGTGGTCGATGCTTCCATCATGCCGACCCTGATCGGCGGCAACACCAATGCGCCGACCATCATGATCGGCGAGAAAGCCGCCGACATGATCAAGGCGGAGCTGCGTTAACGTCCGGTCGGATGGTAGCCGCCGGCGCCGTTCGGATGATAACCACCCGAACCCGTCGGATGATAGCCGCTGGAGCCTGTCGGTTGATAGCGGGCGACCGTCGTGGTTTCGATCGACCTGGCTGTTGGACGCGCGGCTGGACCGACGGCCGCGGCGGCGGGTCCCGTGAAGGCGGGCGTGTTCGCATCGCGATCTACCGCGGTCACATAGGGATGCGCGTTAGCGGCCGTTGCGGCCAGGAGAAATCCCAAACAGGTCAAAATTTTCATGGTGATGCCTTCCGATGATCTGCCAACAACTCAATATCGGAGGGATTTTAAGGAAGGGCAGTCGGATTGACTAAAATCCGAAATACATCTTTGACGCGAATCCGGGATCGACCCGGACGGCCCTCACGTCAGCAAAAACCCGCCGTCCACGGTGACGACGCTGCCGGTCATGTAGCGCGAGGCGCCGGAGGCCAGCAGCAGGATGGCGCCGTCGAGATCGGATTCGGCGCCGGTCCTTCGCTGCGGAATCCGCTTTGTCAGCCTCTCGCCCGCGGGCGTCGACCAGAAATCGTGGTTCATCTCGGTATCGATATAGCCTGGCGCCAGCGCATTGACGCGGATCCGGCTGCCGGCCAGTTCCAGCGCCATCGCCTTGGTGGCCTGGATGATCCCCGCCTTGGAGATCGTATAGGGCGCGAGAAATTTCATCACGCCAACGCCGAGCACCGAGGCGATATTGACGATATTGCCTTCCTGCCGGCGCGCGATCATCCGCCGCGCCATTTCGGTGGCCGTGAAATACGCGCCCTTGAGGTTGGCGTTGATGACGGAATCCCAATCCGCCTCGGTCTGATCGACCGCGAGCTTCTCGACCGCAATGCCGGCATTGTTGATGAGCACACTGACCGGGCCGAGTGCGGCCTCGGCGCTGTCGATCGCCGTTCCGATCGAGGCGGTGTCGGTCACGTCCATCTGCACCGCGACGGCGCGGCCGCCCTGCCCGCGGATTTCATCCTCGAGGCTTTTCAGCTTGGCGGTCTGGCGCGCCGCCAGCACGACCGCGGCGCCATGCGCGGACAGCACGCGCGCGAATTGCCGCCCCAGGCCCTGGGAAGCGCCAGTGACGAGAATGATTTCTTTACTGACGTCGAATAGATCAGACATGGCCAGTTCCCCGGAGATGACAGTCGTTCATTGATACAGACGATTTTCACGATCACAAACCCGATTTGTTGACCAACAACCCCGCCCCCAAACAGGCAAGGTCAGCCATGAACAATTTCGATGCCGCGATCTATATCGGATTGGCTGTTGCCGTGATCACCGGTTTCAATTCCGGATTGCTGCGCAGCGGGGTCACGATACTGGCCTATCTGATCGCGATGCCGATCGCGGTCTGGGCGATGTCGCTGCTGTCTCGCCGGATCGGCAGCAGCGAACTCGACCTGGCGCAGAATTCACCCCTGTTCTTCGGAATTTTCCTGGTGGTTGGCCTGGTGCTCGGAAAATTCATGCGGATGGCGGTCGACGACATGATTGGGCCCAGTGCCGGTATCGGAGATCGCCTCGCGGGTGCGGCGCTTGGCATTGTGCGCGTGGGCCTTGTCGCGATCACGCTGGTAATGGTTTTCGATCAGTTGGTGCCAGCCGACCGCCAGCCGGCATTCCTCAACGGTTCGCAGCTGCGGCCGCTGCTGTCGCAGGTTGGTCAAAGAGGTTTCAGATCCCTGCCACCGGATGTCGTCGCCTATATCGATCGACTGAAGAGAGATCGGCGGATATAAGGGTTCGAACAGCCGACCGGCGCGCCTTCCCTGATATGCATTTCGGCCGTGCCGCGGTCCCTTATCAGCGCCCCCGGGCTTGGCTACGATGGCCTTATCAGGCTACAGAAAATCATCTGAACCGACGGGAGTGAGACAGTGGATCTTGGGATCAAAGGCCGCCGCGCCATCGTGTGCGCATCCAGCAAGGGTTTGGGACGCGCCTGCGCGATGGCGCTCGCCGCCGAAGGCGTGCATGTCACGCTGACCGCGCGCGGCGCCGAAGCGCTGGCGAAAACCGCCGCCGAAATACGTCAATTGAGCCCCGGCGTCACGGTGACGGAAGTCGTCGGCGACATCACCACGCCTGAAGGCCGCGAGGCCGCGCTGAAGGCCTGCCCGGATCCGGATATCCTGATCAATAATGCCGGCGGCCCGCCGCCCGGCGATTTCCGCAACTGGGTCCGCGACGACTGGATCAAGGCGATCGACGCCAACATGCTGACCCCGATCGACGCGCGCCGGCCTCACCGGCTTTGTCGCCGGAATTGCGCGCAAGACCGTGATCAACAACGTCACCATCAACGGCTTGCTGCCCGGCCCGTTCAATACCGACCGGCTGCGCGGCGCGGTCGCCAAGGCGGAAGCGGAAAAGCGCGGTGTCAGCGTTGACGCGATGCTGGCCGAGCGGGCCAGACTCAATCCCGCCGGTCGCTTCGGCGAGCCCGACGAATTCGGCCAGGCTTGCGCGTTTCTGTGCAGCGCCAAGGCCGGCTTCATCACCGGACAGAACATCCTGCTCGACGGCGGCGCATTCCCCGGCACGCTGTAGCTCAAGATCAAAGCCACCGGCGCCGTCGATCAATCCGGCGCCGGTTTGTGCGATCAAAGGGGGAGACAACGCATGCAATGGACTGTCGGCAAGGTCAGGATCACCAAAATCGTCGAGCTCGAGACCACCGGCAGCACACGATTCATCCTGCCCTTGGCCAGCAACGACGAAGTCCGGAAATTGCCCTGGCTCATTCCGCATTTCGCGACGGAGGAAGGCCGGCTCAAGATGTCGATCCATTCGCTGGTGGTCGAGACATCATCGCGCCGGATCGTGGTCGATACCGGGCTCGGCAATGACAAGGAAGGCCGCAACGTGCCGACCTGGAATCACCGGACCACGCCCTTCCTTGAAACCATGACCGCGGCGGGCTTCCCGCCCGACAGCATCGACACCGTGCTGTGCACCCATTTGCATGTCGACCATGTCGGCTGGAACACAAAGCTCGCCGGCGGCCAATGGGTGCCGACCTTCGCCAATGCCCGTTATGTGTTCGGAAAAACCGAATATGAGCACTGGCGCGACCACAGCACGGAGCCCGACAAAACGGCGGTATTTCACGACTCCGTGAAGCCGATCATGGAAGCCGGCAAGGCCGATCTCGTCGCCAGCGATGCCAGGCTCGGTGATGAAATCAGCCTGATCCCGACGCCCGGCCACAGTCCCGGCCATATGAGCCTCCACATCAGATCTGCCGGCGAAGAAGGCCTGCTCACCGGCGATGTCGCTCACCATCCCTGCCAGATGGCGCATCTCGACTGGTCATCGACCGCCGATTCCGATCCCGTCCAATCGATCGTGACGCGGCGCGAATTGTTCTCGCGCTTTGCCGACACGCCGACGCTGGTGATCGGCGGGCATTTCGATGCCGGCCATATCAAGCGTGAAGGCGATGCCTTCAAATTCATCGTCTAGGGCGATCGCAAGGGCGATGCCACGGGAGACAAGAGGCAGCCATGCGGCGCGCAGTCAGCCATTGAATTTCAGCCCACGCTGTTCCATGAAACAGCCAAGCAAACAGACCACCCCAGGGAGTAGAGAGACATGAAGCTCGTTCGTTACGGAACCATTGGCCAGGAAAAGCCCGGTCTGATCGATAAATCGGGCCAATTGCGCGATCTCTCAGGCCATGTCAGGGATCTCGATGGCGCGGCCTATGCCCCGGCCTCGCTGGCCAAGCTCGCCGCGCTCGACCCCGCCAAGCTTCCCGCCGTCGACGGCAAGCCGCGGCTCGGCGCGCCCGTGACCGGCATCTCGAAATTCGCCGCGATCGGGCTGAATTATACCGACCATGCCAAGGAGACCGGAAACCCGATACCGGCGGAACCGATTTTCTTCCTGAAAGCCAACACCGCGCTCAGCGGCCCGAACGATCCGGTGGAGAAGCCGCGCGGCTCGACCAAACTCGACTGGGAAGTCGAAATCGCCGCCATCATCGGCACCCGCGCCAAATATGTCTCCGAGAGCGATGCGCTCAACCACATCGCCGGCTATTGCGTCTGCAACGACGTGTCCGAGCGTAATTTCCAGATCGAACGCCTGGGCCAATGGACCAAGGGCAAGTCGCACGACACCTTCGGCCCGCTCGGCCCGTGGCTCGTCACCAAGGACGAGATACCGGATGTGCAGAACCTGTCGATGTGGCTCGACGTCAACGGCCAGCGCCGCCAGACCGGATCGACCACGACCATGATCTTCACCATGGCAAAGTGCATCTCCTATCTGTCGCACTTCATGACGCTGCTGCCCGGCGACGTCGTCACCACAGGCACGCCGCCCGGCGTCGGCCTCGGCATGAAGCCGCCGCAATTCCTCAATGTCGGCGATGTGGTCACGCTCGGCATCGAAGGGCTCGGCGAACAGCGGCAGGAAATCGTTGAGGCGTAACAAGCAGAACCCTCGTCATTGCGAGGAGCGCAAGCGACGAAGCAATCCATTCCAACCGTGACTATGGATTGCTTCGCTTCGCTCGCAATGACGGCGGTTACCATCACAGTACTCCCAAGGGATCACCCCATGAAACTCACCTACTCTCCCGCCTCGCCGTTCGCCCGCAAGGTGCGCATTGCCGCGATCGAACTTGGCCTGATCGACCGAATAGAATTCGTCCCGACCGCGGTGGCCCCGGCCAAGCCCAACGATGAATATGCGCAAATCAATCCCTTGAAGAAGCTGCCGGTGCTGATCGCGGACAATGGCGATGTCATCCTGGATTCCTATGTCATCGTCGAATATCTCGACGAGCTCGCGGGCGGCGGAAAACTGATCCCGGCGTCCGGACCGACACGGTGGAAGGTCAAGAGCGATCACTCGCTGCTGCAGGGCATGCTCGATTCCATGCTGCTGTGCCGCTACGAGCGAATGGTGCGGCCGCAGGGGTTGCAGTGGCAGGCATGGTCCGACGATCACTGGAACCGGGCATGGCAAGGCATGGCGCGCTTCGAGCAGCAGGCGGACGTGCTGTCGCGCCCGCTGGATATCGTGCAGATCGCGCTGGTCTGCGTGCTCGGCTATGCCGATTTCCGCTTTACCGATTGCGGCTGGCGCAAAGCCTATCCGAATCTCGATGTCTTCAATGAAAAAATGCTGAGCCGGCCGTCGGTCAAGATCTCGGTGCCGCCGCCGGCGTGACGTGAGGGAAGTTGCCAAGGAAAGTTGCCATGAGTCTCAGGTTTACCGCCGGCGATCTCACCATCCATCGTATCATCGAGCAGGAGACCACCTTCCTGCCGGCGCTGGAGCTATTGCCTGCCCTGACGCCGGATCTGCTCGCAGACAACAGGGCTTGGATGCAGGAGGCCGGCGCCCTCGACGCCAACGACGTGCTGATCCTGTGCTTCCAGTCCTACATCGTGAAGACACCGCATCACACCATTCTGATCGACAGCTGCATCGGCAACGACAAGCCGCGGCCGCTGCGCCCGAAATGGAACATGAAGACCGACCATACCTATATGCGGATGCTCGCGACCGCGGGTTTTGCGGTCGAGGACATCGATTTCGTGATGTGCACGCATTTGCATGTCGATCACGTCGGATGGAACACGCGGCTGCAAGGCGATCGCTGGGTGCCGACGTTTCCCAATGCGCGCTACATCTTCGGCAAGGACGAGTTCGATTACTGGACCGAGCAAAACGCCAGGACCCCCGTGCCGGCCTTCGGCGACAGCGTGTTACCCGTTGTCGAAGCCAACCGGGCCGAGATCGTGGGCAATGATTATGGGATCGGCGACCACGTGCGGATCCTGCCGACGCCGGGCCACACCCCGGGCCATGCCGCCTTCACCTTTGGCCGCGGCAGGGACGAGGCGGTGTGCAGCGGAGATTTGATGCATTCGCCGCTGCAGACACGCTATCCTGAATTGTCGGTGAAGTTCGATGTCGACCAGGCGCAGGCGGCATTGACGCGGCGACGTTTCCTGGAACGCTATTGCGACACCGAGACACTGTGCTGTACTGCGCATTTTCCCTCGCCATCGGCCGGGAAAATCCGGCGCCGGGGCGATGGATTTAGCTGCGAAGCGGTTGCGGCGGATTAAGCCGGGAGCTCAGTCGAACAAACTGGGCGTGTGATTGACCACCGCGCCTTCGATGGCCAGCATTTTCAGCTTGGTGACGACGCCGCCATTGGCGGAAAATCCGCCGGGCTTGCCGCCGGCAGCCAGCACACGGTGGCACGGCACCACGATCGGGCAGGGATTGCGCCCGAGCGCCTGGCCGACATCGCGCGACAGCTCGACGCCGCCCAGCCGTTTGGCGATATCGCCATAGGTCAGCGTCTGACCCGGCGGGATGGTGCGGGCGATGTCGTAGACGCCGCGGTGGAATTCCGGAACGTCTTCCAGATCGAGCACGATGTCGGCGAGATCGTTCGGCTTGCCGGCGAGCAATTCGACGATCCCCTCGATCGCGCTTTGCACCTCGGCCGGCGGTGGGGCCTCGGCGATGTCGCCGTAGCGCTGGCGGATGCGCCCGCGGGTCTTGTCTTCACTGCCCATCGGCAACTGTACCGCATTGATGCCGCGCGGCCCCCATGCAACGCCGCAGCGGCCGATCGCGGTGTCGAATATCGCAAAACAATAGCCGGTCATGGCTGGCTCCGATCCTGTCATTCCCTGAGCTTGATGCCTGCCAGCAATATGGGCTTGGAGATTATTGCTTGCCACCCGAAATCCGAAGCATCCACCGTGTCGTTCCCGGGAACGGGAACCATGCGCATTGGCCTTTCGGCGCAGGCGCATCCCTTGCCGCACGTCGGAGAATGGGCATTGCCCCAGCTTTCGTGGAATGATTGACTCATCCGCCAACCCACATTCCTGCCCCGCCACCCCACGAGCCCCCCATGCAGACCCTGCGCGTCAACGGATACGACATGGCCTATCTCGAGGTCGGCCAGGCAAGGGATAACCAGCCGCCGCTGGTCTGCGTGCACGGTTCGCTGTGTGATTTCCGGATCTGGTCGGTGGTGCTCGGTCCCCTGACGCAACACCATCGGGTGATCGCGGTGTCGTTGCGGCATTTCTTTCCCGAACACTGGGATGGTGTCGGCGATACCTATTCGATCGCCCAGCATGTCGATGACTTGATCGCTTTCATCGAGCAGCTCAACGCAGGGCCGGTGGACCTGTTGGGGCATTCGCGTGGCGGGCATATCTCGTTTCGTCTCGCGCAGCGGCGGCCTGATCTATTACGACGGCTGATCCTGGCCGAGCCCGGCGGCGAGCTCGACGCCACGCTCGATCCGGCGGCGGTTGGCGGACCCTCGCCGCTCGCCGCGAGGTTCGCGACGGCCGCCGAAAAGATCGCGGCCGGCGACATCGACGGCGGGCTGGCTTTTTTCCTGGACGTACT
>NZ_JBEKCZ010000272.1:0-6112 GCF_050014615.1 Bradyrhizobium sp.
CCGCGTGACGCTGACCCACAGCGACAGTTCGGGTTCGTCGCGCTACATCGTGCCGCTCGGTACTTCCCTGAGCCCCGGCGATACCGTCCTCGTCGGCGAACGCTGGTTCTGACGATGTCCGACAAACCAGATCAGCCACTTCGTATCCTGCACGCGGTGCGCGCGCCGGTCGGCGGAATCTTCCGTCACATCCTGGACGTTGCCAATGGTCAGGCCGATCGCGGCCACCATGTCGGCATCATCGCGGACAGCCTCACCGGCGGCGAACGCGCCGACGCGGCGCTGGCCGAGATCGCGCCCCGCCTCAAGCTCGGCGTTCGGCGTCTTGCCATTCACCGCCAACCCCACCCCGCGGATATTCTGGTATGGGCGCATTTCAAATATCTGATCTGGCGGCTGAGACCGGACGTCCTGCATGGACACGGCGCCAAAGCCGGCACCTTCATCCGCTTGAGAGCCCGTTCAAAACGCTCTATCCGCGTCTATACCCCGCATGGCGGCTCGCTGCATTATCCGCTGAATACATGGAAGGGCGCCATCTACGGTCGCGTCGAACGGATGCTGATGAACAGTACCGATCTGTTCCTGTTCGAAAGTGCCTTTGCGCGCGATACCTATCAGCGCACCGTTGGTACGCCGACCGCAGGGCTGGTACGTTGCGTGTTCAATGGCGTAACCGCTGACGAGTTCGACCCGGTCGCGACGGCCGATGACGCCACCGATATCGCCTATGTCGGTGAGTTCAGGCACATCAAGGGGGCAGACCTGCTGATCGATGCCGTCGCTCGGCTGCGCGCCGACGGCAAACCAGTCACGTTGACGCTGGCCGGGGACGGCGAGGAAATCGAGTCTCTCAGGACTCAAATCCAGCGACAGGGCCTCACCGGGGCGGTGCGGTTCATCGGCCACGTCAAGGCGCGATATGGCTTTTCCAAGGGCAGACTGCTGGTCGTTCCTTCTCGCGGGGATTCGATGCCCTACGTTGTCATCGAGGCGGCAGCCGCGGGAGTTCCAATGGTCGCCGCCAATGTCGGCGGCATCCCCGAGATTTTCGAAACCCATACCGACGCGCTGTTTGCTCCCAGCAGTGTCGGCGCCATGGCTGACGCTATCAAAACCGCGCTCGATGATCCCGCCGCCGCGTTGGCGCGCGCAAAATCCCTGCGCGAAAGAATCTTCATGCATTTTTCGCAGAAGGCGATGGTCGAAGGGGTGCTGGCGGGCTACCGCGACGCATTTGCGGAACGTTAACCGTTCTTTACCGACGATAACTGTTTCTTCCGATTTGTCCGATAAGCCGTGAGGCGGGGAATTCCGCATCGGCGCGCGCGTAGCTATCTGCCCGTGCAAGAACGGATTTGGATACAGTGGAACCGATCAACGCTCGCTCCATGCTAGATGCCGCGGCTGCGGCCGCGACAACCGCCACCGCCGCGGAACGCCCTCCGATCGAACGGCGCCGCCGGCTGTCGCAGGCCGCCCTTGCCGTCACCAACCAGAAGGTGCGTCCGGCCTATTCTCCGGTCGTCATCGCGGGGGCGGTTAGAGTCGCCGATTTCGTATTGCTGAGTTTCGTCGGCATCGCGCTCTATCTCGGATATATGGTGCCTCTGACGGGCTTTCACTGGGAATATGTCGCGGCCATTTGCGGAATGACCGCGACCGCGGTGGTCTGCTTTCAGGCTTCCGACATTTACCAGGTACAGGTGTTTCGCGGCCAGCTGCGGCAGATGACGCGGATGATCTCATCCTGGGCATTTGTGTTCCTGTTGTTCATCGGCGCGTCGTTCTTCGCAAAACTCGGCAGCGAAATATCACGACTCTGGCTTTCGGCATTTTTCATCGTCGGTTTGGCCGTACTTGTCGCCGGACGCCTGTTCCTGCGCGCGATGGTGCGCAGCTGGGCCCGCCAGGGCCGGCTCGACCGCCGCACCATCGTGGTCGGCTCGGACCAGAATGGCGAACAGCTGATCGCGGCGCTCAAGACCCAGCCGGATTCCGATATCGATATCCTCGGCGTGTTCGACGACCGCAACGACGATCGTGCGCTCGATAGCTGCGCAGGCAGCGCAAAACTCGGCAAGGTCGACGACATCGTCGAATTCGCCCGGCGCACCCGGATCGATCTCGTGCTGTTCGCGCTTCCGATTTCGGCGGAGACGCGAATCCTCGAGATGCTGAAAAAATTATGGGTGTTGCCGGTGGACATCCGGCTTTCCGCCCATACCAACAAGCTGCGCTTCCGTCCCCGCTCCTATTCCTATATCGGCAAGGTTCCGACCCTCGACGTCTTCGAGGCGCCGATCACCGACTGGGATCTGGTGATGAAGTGGCTGTTCGACCATATCGTTGGCGCCCTCATCCTGCTGCTGGCCATGCCGCTGATGGCCATCGTCGCGCTCGCGATCAAGCTCGATAGCCCCGGCCCGGTGCTGTTCCGCCAGAAGCGCTTCGGGTTCAATAATGAGCGCATCGACGTTTTCAAATTTCGCTCGCTGTACCACGATCAAGCCGATCCGCTGGCCACCAAGGTCGTGACCAAGAACGACAGCCGCGTCACCCGCGTCGGACGGTTCATCCGCAAGAGCAGCCTCGACGAATTGCCGCAGCTCTTCAACGTCGTGTTCAAGAGCAATCTCTCGCTGGTCGGCCCGCGCCCGCACGCGGTGCAGGGCAAGTTGCAGAGCCGGTTGTTCGACGAGGCGGTGGACGGATATTTCGCACGTCACCGCGTCAAGCCCGGCATTACCGGCTGGGCGCAGATCAACGGCTGGCGTGGCGAAGTCGACAGTGAAGAGAAGATCCAGAAACGCGTCGAATTCGACCTCTATTACATCGAAAACTGGTCGGTGCTGTTCGATCTCTTCATTCTTCTCAAGACGCCGCTGGCGCTGATGACGAAGAACGAAAACGCCTACTAGACGCCGTTCGGGCGTCGGGTTTGTCCAGGTTTGCGAGCGCATGATGTCGTATACGGCGACGGCCGAGAGTTTTCCTCCATCCGTGACACCGGCGCCGCGCGTGATCGCGCTGCAACGGGCGCTGGTGTGGCTGGTCGGAGCGAGCGGCGCGATCGTTTTCATCGAACCCAGCCCCTACGAGCTGATGACGCTTGCCGCCACCGTCATCTTCTTTGCGACGGGCCTGCGGCTGCGGCTGGTTTTCATGCCGCTGCTGCTGCTGCTTTTCCTGCTCAACGTCGGCTACACCATCGGCGCCATCCCCTTTCTGGACAAGTCTGAAGTCGCCAACTGGATCGCGACATCCTGGTATATGGCGATCACGGTCATCTTCTTCGCGATGGTGGTGTCCGAAGACACTGCGGCCCGGCTCGACATGCTTCGCCGCGGCCTGATCGTCGGGGCCTTGATTGCGGCGATGGCCGGCATTGCCGGCTATCTCAACCTCGTTCCCGGCGGTCACGACCTGCTGACGCTGTATGAGCGCGCCCGCGGCACCTTCAAGGATCCGAACGTGCTCGGCGCATTCCTGATCCTTCCTTCGTTGTTCGTCCTGCAAAGCGTCGTGTCCGATGGTTTTCGAAAATCGTTCCGCAGCACGATTGCGCTCGCGATCATGGCGTTGGCGATCCTGCTGGCATTTTCGCGCGCGGCCTGGGGCGGGCTCGCCATCACCTCGGCCTTCATGCTGGCGCTGATGGTACTGACCAGCCAGTCGCGCGCGCAACGCTCACGCATCATCGTGATGTCGATTGTCGCGGCCGTCGTCGTGGTGCTGCTGATCGCGGTGCTGCTGTCGTTCGACTCGATCAGGGAAATGTTCCAGCAGCGCGCGAGCTTCGATCAGAGCTATGACGAGGGCCGCTTCGGCCGGTTCGGACGGCACATCCTCGGCGCGGACATGGCGCTCGACCTGCCCTTCGGCATCGGTCCGCTGCAGTTCCATAACTATTTCCCGGAAGACACCCACAACTCCTATCTGAACGCCTTCATGTCGGGCGGCTGGATCTCCGGCGTCTGCTATCCGGCGCTGGTGTTTATTACGGTCATCTTCGGATTCCGGCATGTCTTCGTGCCGGTGCCCTGGCAACGCGCCTATCTCGCGATCTTCGCGGCGTTCCTGGGGACGGTCGGCGAGAGTTTCGTCATCGACACCGACCACTGGCGGCATTTCTGGATGATGCTGGGCGCGATGTGGGGCATGTTTGCCGCCGCACAGCCCTACAAAGCGGGCGCCGATCGGGCGATCATGGCACCCGGGCAGGCTTCTTAGCGCCGGCGCGCTTGCCCTTCGGATCTTCGATCATCGTCTTGAGTTCCTCGGTCGCCGCCAGCATCGTCTCGTAGCCTTGCATGGCGAACCGGAGCAATAGCCGCAGCTCCGCGTCCGAATAGCTGTCCCATACCTTCAGCATCGCCCGCTGCAAGTGCTCGTAGAATTTACCGATCTTCGCGGTGTTCTCCGGGACGGCGGCGATGAACACCTTGCGGCGATCATGGTCGTCGCGTTCACGGCGTACCAGCCCGGCCTGCTCCAGCCGGTCCACCACACCGGTGATCGCCCCCGTGGTCAAACCGGTGACCTCGGCCAGCCGCCCCGCGGTCGCGCGACCTTCCAGAATGACAAAATCGAGACATTCCATGTCGGAATTTGAGAGGCCGACGCGGTTGGCGACGGTTTGCCCGAACAGCACGCCCTGGGCGGAAGAGCGCCGCATGGCGTGTTCCAGTTCCTGCATCAGCGCCGCGCGCGTTTTTGGTCTTGACAAAGCCGATCTCTTATCTTAGTTCGATGATATCTTAGATAGTAAGATAATTAGGGACTGTACGTTCCTACCACCTAACGGATGCACGGAGCAAGACATGACCCAACGCCCCCGCAAAGCCCTCATCATCGGCGCCGGCATTGCCGGTCCGGTCACCGCCATCTTCCTCAAGAAGGCCGGCATCGACGTGCAGTTATTCGAAGCGTGGCCGCACTCGACTGGCATCGGCGGCGGCCTGCAGATCGCACCCAACGGCATGCATGTCCTGGCCGAGATCGGCCTTGCCGACGAGATGATCCGCCGCGGTTCCATCGCCGAGTCATTCGATTTCTATTCGCAGTCCGGCGTTCGCCTCGGCTCGGTCAATCAGAACATGAAGGCGCGTTTTGGTCAGCCGGCGGTGAACATGTGCCGCGCCACGCTGAACGAAGCGATCCTGAACAAGGCATGGTGCGACAATGTCGAACTCGCGTTCGAGAAACGGCTTGTCAGTATCGAGGATCGGGCGGATCAGCCTGTCATTGCGCACTTCGCCGATGGTACCAGCGCCGAGGGCGACTTTCTGATCGGCGCGGACGGCGTGCACTCCGCGGTGCGCCAGCATGTCATTCCCGATGGCCCCCAACCGTTCGATACCGGCCTGATCGGCTTCGGTGGCTTTGTGCCGCGGTCGCTGATCGAGAATAGCTCGATCGGACAGCGCGTCGAGACGACGTTCGGGCAGAGCGGCTTTTTCGGTTACGGCTTTTGTAGTTCCGATTCCCGCGACGGGGTAATGTGGTGGAGCACCCAGCCGGCCCACGGCGTCGCTGCCGCGACGTTCCGCGCCATGAGCCAGGATGCGATCAAACGGCACCTTCTCAATTTCCACGCCGGTTGGCACGATCCGATCCCGCGATTGCTGGAAGCCGCTGAAAACATCGTTGTCACGGCAACGCTCGACGTCGCGACGCTGCCGACCTGGTCGCGCAAGCGAACATTGCTGATCGGAGATGCTGCGCACGCCACCAGTCCGCATGCGGGCCAGGGCGCCTCGCTCGCGCTGGAGGACGCCATGCGGCTCGGCCGGCTGATGCAGAGCGAACAGGAGCTTGGCGTGACGTTCGAGGCGTTCGAAAACGAACGCCGTTCGCGCGCGGAGCGCGTCGTGGCGCTCGCCCGCCGCAACGGCAACAGCAAGCGCGAATTCAGCGCTACTGGCGCCTGGATCCGCGACCGGATGCTGAAACTGCTGCTTCCGGTCACAGCCAGAGGGATGGACTGGATGTACGCCTACGATCCCCGCGCGGTGTGAGTACGATCTACTTCTCGATCTCGAATGTCAGGCCGGCGTGATCGACCAGTCGCTTGATCAGGGCGTTGCCCATGGCCGCGCCGGGAGTCCAG
>NZ_JBEKCZ010000273.1:0-5952 GCF_050014615.1 Bradyrhizobium sp.
AATTCGATCCGAAGGATGCCAATTTCGAGGCGCGGGTCCGCACCAGCTTCGCGCGCCAGACCGCCATGGCGACGCTGGGCATTGAAATTACCGGCCTGAAGGCCGGCGAGGTCGAATTGAGAATGCCGTACGCCGCCGCGTATACGCAACAGCATGGTTTTATCCACGCGGGTATCATCACGACCGCGCTCGATACCGCCTGCGGCTATGCCGCTTTCTCGCTGATGCCGAACGACGCGGCGGTGCTGACCGTCGAATTCAAGACCAACCTCATCGCCCCGGCGCGGGGCGATTATTTTCTGTTTCGGGCGCGCGTCGTCAAGCCCGGCCGAACCATCACCGTCTGTGACGCGCAGGCATTCGCGGTGGAGGAAGGCAAGGAGAAACTGGTCGCGACCATGACCGGCACCTTGATGGCGCTGTTTGATCGCGAAGGCATCGCGCATTAGAGCCTGGTTTGAATCAGCTTCCCGACGGCCGCAGCGACGGCGCCACGCCTCCGACCCTCGACCGGTCCCTGCCGACGCTCCAGCCATAAAGCGGTCCCGGGCAGGGCTGCCCGAACCCCGGACCTTGAAGGCAGCTGGTGCTGTAATGCGGCCGCTGCGGTTTCAAACCGTAGGCGTAGCGGTTGCCCGGCCCCAGGGCGTCATCATCCTGAGCCAATGCCGGAGCAGCGATGGCGACAACAACCAGTATTGTGCCGAGCGTTACCATTTTCGTCATGGGCGGTTTTCTCACATTTGTAGCGATGGAGCTGTGGCGGTGGAAGCGGCGGCCCGACTTCCACCGCCTGGAAGCTGGAGCATGATTCAACTGGGTTGAATCATGCTCGTCGCCCATCTAATTGTTTGAGCATGATCTTTTCGGAAAACCGGTTTCCACTTTTCCGGATCATGCTCTAGTCTCCCGGATGAACCGACGGGGTTTCGCCGCCGACCCGCGAGCGATCGCGGCCACTGAAGCCGAAGTCCTCCCGATTGCGTTGAAACTCGGGATCGTAGTGCCCGTTCCATCGGTTGTAGGCTCCGCGAAAACCGTGTCGATGATGGGCCAGGACATGGTGGCGGGTGACGCCGGGCTGTGGCGTCAAACCGTTGCGGCTTCCCGGCCCGATCGGACCGCCACCCTCGTCACCGGCGGCCAAGGCCGGGCTGGCGATTACAGCGGCAACAAATAAAGCCGCGCTCACGATTCTGAATTTTAACATTTGGTTTCCTCCTGTTGTCAGGAGCAAACCCGGTTTCAGTGAAGGCGTTCCGGAATCAGCGCCTAAATTCCACATTAGAAACCTCAACCGACCGTGACTGGCAAACCCGCCTTCGTTGGTTGGCTCCCGGAATCACAATGCGGCACCACCCCCAACCCTTCTCGGGATGGAGGTGGTGCTGCATTTTAAAGAGCGCAAAAAATCGGGTTTGCCGGGCTGGCCGATGGATGGCTGCTTCCGGGTTGTCCCGGAAGCAGCCGATCAAGACATAGCTCGCAGCACATCAGTTCGCGGGATTGAGGCTCGGGCTTTCGCCGCCTACCCTCGACGGGTCCCGTCCGCTGAAGCCGAAGTTCTCCAGGTTCCGATATTCGTCACTGGTTAAATAGGGCGTCATCGACTGATTATGCGCCTGGCGAAAATTCCATTCACTTTGAGTTCGGTCCCCGCGCATGCCCGCGTCCTGAGCGAACGCCGGGGTCGCGATGGCGGCGGAAAGAACAACAATTGCACTGAGTGTTTTGAGGCTGGTCATCGGGTTTCTCCGTTGGTTGGGCTGTCGTTCTGGTAGTTCATGGAGAAAACCCGCGGTTACGAAGCATGTTCCGGTATCCCCGGCTAAATTCCAATTTAGAAACATCACGCGGGCGTGACACCCTGCGATTGTGCAGTCCGCAAAAGATATTCACGATGAAATGCAAATAACAAAAGAAGACCTCGGCCAAGCCAGTGCCGGGTTGCCCAGGACGCACGGCCGCGAGGTAGAAGTTCTTGTGTTGAGAGCGATCCCGCATCGGGATCATGAAAAGGCTACGCTGCCATAGTCGGCGACATCAGCTGCACTGTCACCACGGTCGTGGTCCGTGCAATCGCGCAATCAATCCAGATAAATATTCCCGGGACATTGGAAATGTCCCGGGACCATATCGCGGGGCAAACGGAACATACCTTTGGATATGTTCCGTCGTTCCGATGGCTTGCATTAGTTTCCGGCGGGACGCAGATCCGGATCTTCGCCACCCACTCTGGACGGATCCCGTCCGCTAAAGCCGAAATCCTCGGTGTCGGCGTCCCGGCGCGGGGCAGCATAGACGGCCGCATTCGACTGATTGTACGCGCTGCGATAGTTCGACCGATCATGGGATCGGACATGAGTAGCCGGGCTGGGCTGCTGCACGTCCGCGTCCTGGGCGAACACCGGCGTGGCAATTGCGGCGGAAAGAATCATTACAGCACTTAATGTTTTAAACTTGGTCATTGATTTGATCCTGTTGCTATCGTGATGACGAAGCAAACATAGAACTTCATTTCACAGTCACCATTAAATTCGATGTTAGAGACTTCAACCGGGTGTGATCGGAGAACGAAACACTTCAAGCGGGCGTGATCCGTGAACTGCCGGGTGCGGAAACACGAACCGGACGCGCGCTTTTCTGATTCGCTTAGAGCATGATCTCCGCGCAAACGCCTCTGGCGTTTGTCGCGAGGGAAAACCGGTTTCCACTTTTCCGGATCATGCTCTAAGGCGCCACGAAACAGTTTTGAAACGAGAACGAAACTGTTTTCACGGGCCACACAATCGCAACGAAACCCAATGCTGGTATTGACGGCGCTATCGACCGGTCAGGGAGCGCACAATGACTGCAATTGCAAAAGCCTTGTTGGTGAACGTGATTTACGCGGACTCGCCCGATCTCGATATTTTCAAGACGATTGCCCTGTTTTGCGGCGTCGGCTTGCTGGTCTCGCTGCTGCTGGCAACAGGGCTCGCCTATCTGCCATCAGAGCCGCACACGCTGGATGTGATCGACTGGATGTGAGCGCCGGATTCTTCCGGCAGACGGCTCTGACCGGCGCTCATGGTCGAAGCCCTTTTACCTCGACCCACTTTTACTTTCCCCCGGCGGGACATGAGAACATATCCCTGGATATGTTCTCCATGTCCCGGTCGCGTGAATCAGCTCGGCGGGTTGAGATCCGGATCCATGCCGCCGACGCGCGACGGGTCCCTTCCACCAAAGCCAAAGTTGTCCGTGTTCGATCGTGGAGCGGCGTAGGCGGGCTCATTCACCTGATTATACGCGCCTCGATAATTCCGGACATGGACCCGGACATGATGGGTCGTCGCGGCTTTCGGCGCGATGGCATCCGCATCCTGGGCGAACACCGGCGTGGCGACGGTAGCGCAAAAAATTATCGCAGCGCTGAGTGTCTTGATGTTGGTCATTTGATTTTCTCCGTGTTGTCGGCTGAGCGCCGACGCGAACGACGCGGGTGTAGGAGTCTCTTTCCACCGCGGCCATTAAATTGGATTTCATTCGGCTGAATTGAACGTGATCCGGCGCGGCTGCCGGTACACGTTGGTTTGAAGACACCAACTGGTTATCGGCGTGTGATTTGCGGCGTCGGTTGGCCGGGTTGCCGGCGGCATCAGAGCCGGCCCGGTCGCAGCCTCACATGCGGCGGCTGACGGACCGGATGCAAGCGCCGGATTTTTCTTGACTGCCCACCTGTTCCGGGCACGATCGACGAACGTCCGGTCCGTCCGTTGGATACCGCGCCGTTGATCGGCGGGGATGAGCGACGTGGATGAACGCCATGGAAGAACGACGCGGACGAACGAAGGGCAAGTCTTGGGGGAACATTTGGCGGCCCCAGCGCGTTGTGCATTCCTTGGCCGGAGACCGCGCCATGCAGTTGCGAAGCCTCATTGTCCAGGTGGCGATAACGGCCAGCCTTGCGGCCTGTTCGCGGGAGGTCGAGTACACCGACCAGCAACGGGCGTGCATCGCCCGCCGCTATGGCTATTTCGACGCCAAGAAACTCGATCAGTGCGTCGATGTCTGCAAGACCTGCATGACCGGCAATGACATCACCTGTTACACGTCGTGCAAGCTCAGGGGCGCGGGCTGAGCCGGTGTTGGCGGGAACCAGCACCGCGCCTACTGTCACGTGACCAATCGAATCAGGCGGCGGCGGTCTCGCCTTCGATGTCGTTTTCCGTGACCGTCCGGTTGCGCCCCAGCCGCTTCGCCTCATAGAGGCCGCGATCGCAGCGATCGATCATCGCCTCGGCGGATTCCGCCAGCCGGAATTGCGCGACGCCGATTGAAACCGTGATGCTCGATATCGCCTGGCCCGTGGTGCGCCGGGTCAGGCGCGCTTCGGCAATGCGAAGGCGAATCCGTTCGGCGACCTCCACGCAAGCCGCGAGATCGGTACCGCGCAGCACGGCGATCAGCTCTTCGCCGCCATAGCGGGCCGCAAAATCGCTGTCGCGCACGTTTTCCTGCAACACCTTGGCCACCAGCCGAAGCACCTGATCTCCGACCTGATGGCCATAGGTGTCGTTGAACTTCTTGAAGTGATCGATGTCGATCATCAGGATGCTGAGCGGCTCGTCGCCTTCCATCGCGGCGATCTGCGCCGAACGGAAGAACGCGTCCATCGAGCGCCGGTTCGCCAGCCCGGTGAGCGGATCGGTGTTGGAACGCTCCTCGGCGGCTTTCAGCGAGTCGCGGATTCTGTCGAGCTCTTCCGTGCTCGCGATGAAATTGGTTTCCAGCGCCGCGGCCCGCGCGTTCGCCCTGGCGAGTTCATCCACCAGCTTCTCGATGATCGATCTCGGATCGCTGCTGGTCTGAGCCTGTGACGTGACCTCTCCGAGTGTCTCGATCTGGCTACGATTATCGGAGATCGCGGTGGCGAGAAATTCCCGGGCGTTGGATATCAGGTTTTGCAGTTGTTCCGGAAGGTCAACTTCAGCATCGGACTGGGGCTTGACGAACGTCGCATAGAGTTCGCGATTGATCGAGGCATCGAATTTGCGCTTGTTGCCGATCAGGATATCGATGGTCTTGCGCAGCGCCGGCGACGTGCCCATCGCATAGTCGAACCAGACCGAGAAATTGCCCGGCGTGACCGGCACGGATTGCTGCGACATCGACCGAATAGCCCGATCGGCAACGGTCGTCGCATATTCCACATCCATGTCACCGAAGAGGTCGTCGGCCATCACCCAGATCCAATGTTTCAACAGATTGCTGTCCAAATTTACGGTGCGAGAACTAAACTTTCCTTTAATCTTTTGCCGATAAAGGCGCCGTCATTCACCCAAGATTCACCCAAGATTCAACTAAGGCCCGCGCCCTTCAGCCGCTCGGACAACCAGTCGGACAAGGGCTGGTTGCGCGCCCCGCCGATATACACGTCCGATGTGACACTCGTTTTCGCAAGCGTCAGAGAAACCCCCATTCCATAGGCGAACCACAGATACGGATCGGTCAGCGCGCACAGCTTTTGCCGGTCATGTTCGGGCGGCTGATGATTGCTGGCCTTGCGCACTTCGATCGCGAGCAAATTGTCGGGAACGGCGCGCCGGTGCACGACGATATCGGGATAAACGGATTTTCCGAGATGATCGTCGGTCGAGACGATGCTGCCCTTCGGCATCCGCAGCGTGCGCTCGCCCAGACGGTCGTAATCGCAATCGACCTGCCAGCCGGGGAATTGCCTTTCGAGATACACCGCCAGCCGGTGCGTCAGCGTGCGCTCGCCGAGATCCTTCTCGAACAGATAGGTCTCGCGCGCGTAGAACTCCCCGAGCGCCCTGATAACCCTGTCCAACTCGGCCTGCATCTCGGCTTGCATCTGGCCTCCACGCGTGTCTCGTCATGGCGAGGACTACGTCCGTCATTCCGGGGCGATGCGAAGCATCGAACTACGATGTGCAATTGCACATC
>NZ_JBEKCZ010000274.1:0-5849 GCF_050014615.1 Bradyrhizobium sp.
CCAGTATCTTGATGAAGAATCGCGGGAACGAATAGCCGTCCAGAAACGCGGTCTCGTCGATCTCGCGCGGCACGCCGGACACGAAACCTTCCAGGATCCATACCGCCAGGGGAACGTTGAAGATGCAATGCGCCAGCGCCACCGCCCACGGCGTATCGAACAGATCGATCGCCGAGTACAGATTGAAGAACGGCAGCGCATAGACCGCGGCCGGCGCCATCCGGTTCGACAACAGCCAGAAGAACAGATGCTTGTCGCCGAGGAAGCGATACCGCGAAAATGCGTAGGCGGCGGGCAATGCCACCGAAATCGAGATCACGGTGTTGATGACCACATATTTCAGCGAATTGATGTAGCCGGAATACCAGCTTTCGTCGGTGAAGATGCGCATGTAATGGGCGATGGTCGGCTGATGCGGCCACAGCGTCATGGTCGAGACGATCTCGTCGTTGGTCTTGAAGCTCATATTGACCAGCCAGTAGATCGGCAGCAGCAGGAAGATCAGAAATAGCGAGAGGATGACGCGACGGCCGGGAATCGAATGCATCATGCGACTCCCTTGTTGGGCCGCCGCTCGGCGCCGGCGTTGGTCATGACGGTGTAGAATATCCAGCACACGATGATGATGATCAGATTATAGACCAGCGACAATGCCGCGGCCTTGCCGAGATCGAACTGGCCGAGCGCGATCTTGACGAGTTCGATGGAAACGAAGGTCGTCGAATTGCCCGGGCCGCCGCCGGTCACGACGAACGGCTCGGTATAGATCATGAAGCTGTCCATGAAGCGCAGCAGCACCGCGATCAGCAGCACGCGGTTCATCTTCGGCAGCTGGATGGCGGTGAACACCGCCCAGCGCGACGCGCCGTCGATCTGCGCTGCCTGATAATAGGCGTCGGGAATCGACTTCAGTCCGGCGTAACACAACAGCGCGACCAGGCTGGTCCAGTGCCAGACATCCATCACAATGACGGTGGCCCAGGCATCGAAGTCGTTGGAGACGTAATTGTAGTTGATGCCGATAGTATTCAGGACATAGCCGAGCAGGCCGATATCGGGCCGCCCGAAAATCTGCCAGATGGTTCCGACCACGTTCCATGGAATCAGCAGCGGCAGCGCCAGGATCACGAGGCAGGCGGCGACGCGCCAGCCGTCGCGCGGCATCGACAAGGCGACCACGATGCCCAGCGGCACCTCGATCGCGAGGATCACCGCCGAGAAGAACAGATTGCGCCACAATGACGCGAAAAACCGTTCGCCGAGATCGGTCGAGGGATCGAGCAATTCCTTGAACCAGCCGACGCCGTTCCAGAAAAACTGGTTGTTGCCGAAGGTGTCCTGCATCGAATAGTTCACCACCGTCATCAGCGGCAGGATCGCCGAGAACGCCACTACCAGAAACACCGGCAGCACCAGGAACCAGGCCTTCTGGTTGACGGTCTTGTCCATCAGGCCGTCCCCTCGACCAGAAGGCTGTCGGCATAGACGTGAACATGCGACGGATCGAATTTGAGTCCGGCGGTATTGCCCGGAATTGAAAATCCCGGCGGGACCCGCGCGGCGAATTTGGCGTCGCCGATCCGCACCCGCGCAAAACGGACGCGGCCGAGGTCGTCGATCCGCTCAATATTGGCCGACAGAAGCCCCGGCGCGGAAGGCGCGACATCGACGAATTCCGGCCGCACCCCGATCTCGATCTTCGCACCGGACGGCAAGCCGTCGTAATTGCGGTCGAGGGCGATGACGTGACCGTCGATCCGGGCCTCGCGTCCCCTGACCTCGGCCGGCACGATGTTCATGCCGGGCGAACCGATGAAATAGCCGACGAAGGTATGCGCCGGCTTGTCGAACAGTTCCGCCGGCGTTCCGCTCTGCACCACGCGGCCGTCATGCATCACCACCACGGTGTCGGCGAATGTCAGCGCCTCGGTCTGGTCATGGGTGACATAGATCATCGTCAGATCGAGATCGCGATGCAGCGCCTTGAGCTTCGAGCGCAACTGCCATTTCAATTCGGGATCGATCACCGTCAGCGGCTCGTCGAACAGTACGGCCGCGACGTCGGAGCGGACCAGTCCGCGGCCGAGCGAGATTTTCTGCTTGGCGTCGGCGGTCAGCCGCGTCGCCTTGCGGTCGAGGTCGGGCGTAAGGTCGAGCAGATGGGCGATCTGTGCGACCCGCGCGTCGATCTCGGCTTTCGGAACGCCGCGATTGCGCAGCGGGAATGCCAGGTTTTGTCCGACCGTCATGGTGTCGTAGATCACCGGAAACTGGAACACCTGCGCGATATTGCGCTTCTGGGTTGACAGCGGTGTGATGTCGACACCGTCGAACAGGATCTTGCCGCGCGACGGCGTGACGATGCCCGAGATCAAATTGAGCAGCGTGGTCTTGCCGCAGCCCGATGGCCCGAGCAGCGCATAGGCGCCGCCCTGCCGCCAGGTCATCGTGACCGGCTTGAGCGCAAACGACTGCGGATCGGCGGCGTTGCCGCCGTAGGAATGCGCGAGATCGACGAGGTCAATGCGGGCCATGCGGCATCTCCCTCACATCGCGCCGGGGGAAGCGACCAGACGGCCGGCCGCGTCGAACACAAATAGATTGTCGGGATCGAGCACCGCGTCGAGCACATGCCCGGGCGGATATTCGTGCACGCCCTGCAGCACCGCGACCCAGTTGGACGCGTCGCGATTGAGATGCACGAAGCTTTCCGAACCGGTGATTTCGGTCACCGTCACCGTGGCGGAAAAGGCGTGGCGGCCGGCGATGCCATTGGCCACCTCCAGCTGGTGGGCGCGGAAACCGACCCGATAGGCGCCGTCGCCCAGGCTGGCGTAGAGTCCGGTCGCGGGCGCCTGCACGCCGCCGGCATATTGTACCGAGCCGTTGCTCTTCTCGATCCCGACGATGTTGAGCGGGGGATCGGAAAACACCTGGGCGACGCGCAGCGTATCGGGATGGCGATAGACCTTCGGCGTCTCCCCGGTCTGCAATATTTCGCCCTCCCACATGCAGATGGTGCGGCCGCCCAGCAGCAAGGCTTCGGAAGGCTCCGTCGTCGCATAGACGAAGATCGCGCCGGACGCCTCGAAGATGCGCGGCAATTCGGTGCGCAATTCCTCGCGCAGCTTGTAATCGAGATTGGCGAGCGGCTCGTCCAGCAATACCAGATCGGCGCCCTTCACCAGCGCCCGCGCAATCGCCGTGCGCTGCTGCTGGCCACCGGATAGTTGCAGCGGCGTGCGGTTCAGATAGGGCTCGAGCTTGAGGAGACGTGCGGCCTCCTGGACGCGGCTTTCGATTTCCGCGCGCGGCTTGCCTTGCACGCGCAACGGCGAGGCAATGTTTTCGTAAACGGTCAGCGAGGGATAATTGATGAACTGCTGATAGACCATCGCCACCGAACGCTGCCGCACATCGGCGCCGGTGACATCCTTGCCGTCGACCAGGACGCGGCCGGTGGTCGGTTTGTCGAGGCCGGCGAGCAGCCGCATGATCGACGTCTTACCCGACAGCGTCGGACCCAGCAGCACGCTGAGGGTGCCGCGCTCAAGCGTCAGCGAGACATTCCGAATCGCCGGAATGCCGTCCACCGTGCGCGTGACGCCCTCGAGCGTAACGGTCATCGCCGCCCTCCCGCCTCAAGCAAGGAACTTTCAGGCAGAACCCGGTGCGCGGCAATCCAGTCGTCGATGGCGGCAATCTCGGCAGGCGACAATCGCAATCCAAGCTTTGATCGCCGCCACACGATGTCTTCAGCGGTGCGGGCCCACTCCGACGACATCAGGTACCGGACTTCGCTCTCCGTCAAGGTAGCGCCGAACGACTGGCCGAGATCGCCAAGGGATTTCGCGGCGCCGAGCAGCTTGCTGGCGCGCGTGCCGTAGGCATGCGCCAGCCGGTTGGCATGCGCCGGCCCGAGAAACGGATAGTTGCGCTGCAATTCCGCCGTCAATGCAGCGATCGCGGAGACATCGAGGTCGCCGCCGGGCAGCGGCGATTTCGCGGTCCAGCCTTCGCGGGCCTTGGAGCTGCGCAAATAAGGTTCGAGACGTTCGAGCGCCTCCTCGGCGAGGCGGCGATAGGTGGTGATCTTGCCGCCATAGATCGACAGCAACGGCGCGCCGCCGGGGGTATCGAGTTCGAAAACATAGTCGCGGGTCGCGGCCTTGGCTTCGCTGGCGCCGTCATCATAGAGCGGGCGAACGCCGGCATAGGTCCAGACCACATCCTCCGGCCTGACCGGCTTTGCCAGATATTCGCTGACGGAGTCGCAGAGATAATTGATTTCCTCGACCGAGGCTTTCACCTTGGCGGGGTCGCCATGGTAATCGCGATCGGTGGTGCCGATCAGCGTGAAATCGTCCTGATACGGAATTACGAAAACAATCCGGCCGTCGCTGTTCTGAAACATGTAGGCGCGATCATGCGCATACAGTTTTCGCACCACAATATGCGAACCCTGCACCAGCCGCACCTTGGCCCTGGCATTGACGCCGGCCCCCGACGCCAGCACGTCCTCGACCCATGGGCCGCCGGCATTGACCAGCACCCGGGCCTTGATCGTACTGCGCTCGCCGCTGACGGTATTTTCGACCGTGACCTGCCAGCTTCCATCGAGCTGGCGAATTTCCACCGCGCGGGTACGGGTGCGGATTTCGGCGCCGCGGTCCGCCGCATCGCGCGCGGTGAGAACCACGAGGCGGGCGTCGTCGACGAAGCAATCCGAATATTCGAAGCCCTTGGTGTAGCGCTTGGGAATCAGCGGCTGCCCGACCTCGTCATGCGCCAGATCGACCGAACGGGTCGGCGGCAGCAGGTGCCGGCCGCCGATATGATCGTACAGAAACAGGCCAAGCCGCAGCAGCCACGCCGGGCGCAGCCCGTCATGGTGCGGCAGCACGAATCGAAGCGGGCGAATGATGTGCGGGGCGATCTGCCAGAGGATTTCGCGCTCGATCAGCGCCTCGCGGACCAGCCGGAATTCGTAATATTCCAGATAGCGCAGGCCGCCATGCACGAGCTTGGTCGACCACGACGACGTTCCGCTGGCCAAGTCATTCATTTCACAAAGGAAAACTGAATTTCCGCGTCCGGCCGCATCGCGCGCGATGCCGCAGCCGTTGACGCCGCCCCCTATGATTGCGAGGTCGAAAATCCGATCCAAAGACGCTTCCCCGGCGCTCGCCTATTCACATTGGCGATTTTACTTTCGGTTTGGATTAAATCACAACCAAATGTGAAAGCAACCGAAAAAGGGGAACTGGGGAATAGTTCGGCACGGTCATGCTTCGAGACGCGGCCAAGCGGCCAAGCTCGTCATGCCCGGCCTTGTGCCGGGCATCCACGTCTTACCGCACTTAAGTCAAGAAAGACGTGGATGGCCGGGACAAGCCCGGCCATGACGAAAAAGCTGGTCGTGCACGATCTTAAAATCTTTACCGCAAGCGCGTCACGGTCGCAGCAGGCTCCGCCCCCGCTTCATCGACATCGTCTGCCGCCTTCGGCAGCGCCTCGATCACCTGGATGCCTCTGGTATGGCAAATGTCGGCCAGCTTGGCCGGCAGCGCGACGTCGGTCACAAAGGTATGGATCTGGCTGATGTCGGCGATGCGAACCGGCGCGCTGCGCCGCAGTTTGGTACTGTCCGCCACCAGCATCACGCTGCGGGCGTTGGCGATGATGGCCTGCGCCGCCTGCACCTCGCGATAATCGAAATCCAGCAGTGCGCCCTCCTCGTCGATCGCGGAGGCGCCGATGATGGCATAGTCGACCTTGAACTGGCCGATCAGGCCGATCGCGGTCGAGCCGATCACCGCGCCGTCGGCCCGGCGCACGGTGCCGCCGGC
>NZ_JBEKCZ010000275.1:0-5817 GCF_050014615.1 Bradyrhizobium sp.
ATCATCGGGGTGTTGCCGGTCGGGGCACGGGGGAAGCTGCGGTAGCGTTCAGAATCGATTTGCGCTTTCGGCGGCATGGCGGACTCTGCTACGCGCGTTTTATCGGCGCCTCAACACTTTGTCCTGCTTTGTGTAATCGGACAGATGCTTGTTCAAATGGTCGAATAGTAATCTCACTCGGCGTGTGGACTTGATCGCCTCGTGCATTGCGAGCCAAATCTCCAGCTTGAGCATCATAGCCTTGATCGGAAGCTGGATTAGCTCTGGATATCTGGCCGCGATAGCGATCTGGCACCCGCCTATACCGAGGCCGGCGCGCAGGGCAGCGAACTGCGCGTAGTCGCTGTCGGTTCGAAAATTGAAAGTGTCGCGGGACGCGTCGAACCCCGACCTCCTTAGGCCCCTGTAGGCGCTGTCGTCTCGATCGAACCCAATTAGAGCATGGCCAGCCAACTGATCGAGCGCCATCGGCGTCCCCTGCACCTTGAGATAGTCGCGATGGGCGAACAAGCCGATATGCGTGTCGCCGACATGGCGCGCGATAAGCGTCGTTTGGCTCGGCCGCACCATACGGACGGCTATGTCCGCGTCATTCCGTTGAAGGTTTTGCACGCGGTTGGAGACGACAAGTTCCAAGGTAACGCCGGGGTGTTGCTGGCGGAATGTTGCAAGAATTGGCGGCAGCACCTCGCAGCCGATCATCTCCGAGGCCGTCAATCGAACCACGCCTTCCTCACCCCTGGCGGCGCCCGACGCCGCTCTTAGGAAGGCTTCCTGCGCTGCGGCCATCGCCTCGGCATGCGTGAGCAGTTCCATCGCCAGTGCTGTCGGCGTCAGACCGCGCCGCGATCGCTTGAATAGTACCTGCCCAAGCTGTGCCTCCAGCGCATCGATCTGGCGGCCGACCGTCGGTTGGGTGAGGGCCAAACGTCGAGCGGCTCCCGAGAGGCTGCGGTCACGCATGACCTCTATGAACGTTTGTTGCAGGGACCAGCCCAGGGCGCGCTTGCTCATACGCCAGCGTATAACAGAGGTTCGCAGTTAGACAATTGGCATAGTACGGCTTTTGCTCAATTCTGAAGTGGTGTCTCAAGGAGGAGATGACGCCATGTCGATCGACCGCCGAACTTTCGTAACCTCAGCCGTAGCCGCAAGCGCCGTGATAGCAACCGGGCATGGCGCACTTTCGGCAACCTTTCCCCTGGGACCGCCGAAGGTCAAAATTCATGCTGTCCAGACCGGTCGCGTTCGAGTCAAGCGGGCACAGATCGCCCCGACACGGCATGGATTGGCGCGCCTCGCGGCTCCACTGATCGAGTCCGAGTGGGCCGATTGGTTGCCTACTTACGCGTGGGTCATCGACCATGCCGAGGGGGTGATCGTCGTCGATACCGGAGCGGCCGAGCATCTCTTGTCGCTGCCGAGCTGGCACCCGTATTTCCAGCTTGCGGTCCGCTTCGACATTCAGCGCGAACAGGAGTTGGGACCACAGTTGCGCAAACTTGGCATCGGCGTGCGCGATGTGCGCAAAGTCGTTCTGACCCATCTCCATATCGACCACGACGCGGGACTTCACGATGTCGTCGGCAGTGCGATTTACGCCAGTCGTGGTGAAGTGGACAACGCATCCGGCCTCCGCGGGCGCTTAATGGGGTACCTGCCGGAACGTTGGCCCAAAGGCTTCGATCCGAAGGCTCTGGATTTCGCGGTGTCGCCATTCGGGCCCTTCCCGCGCAGCCGCTGCTTGACCGAGGCAGGGGATGTCATAGCCGTCCCGACACCAGGGCACACCAGCCACCACCTTTCTGTGATCGTCATGGAAGGCGAGACGGCGATCATGCTTGCGGGCGACGCTTCCTACAGCGAGGCGCAAATGCTGGAGGGTCGCATCGACGGCGTCGGCGCGGACGAGGACGCTGAACTCGAGACGCTCGCACGCATCGCCAAGTTCACGCGGATAATCCCCACGGTTTACTTGCCGACCCATGATCCGAACTCGGCCGACCGCCTGCTTCAACGTCGTTACGTTACGCATGCCTGATCCGCACCATTCAAACCGATTGATGAGTGGGGTCCTGGCCCTCCAGCCACCTCAACACGCCCCTCCCCGCCGCCGCTCCGGTCGCGAACGAAGCCTGCAGCAGATAGCCGCCGGTCGGTGCTTCCCAATCCAGCATCTCGCCGGCGGCAAATACGCCCGGCAGGCGGCGGATCATGAAATCGGCGTCGATTTCCCCGAAGGAAATGCCGCCCGCGGTCGAAATCGCGCGCGCGACCGGCGCGATGCCGTTGAGCTCAACCGGCGCGGCGTTAATCAATCCGGCGAGGTTTTCGGCCGGCAGCGAGGACAGTGAAACGCCCGATCGCATCGCCGCCTCCTGCAACAGGCCGATGCCGACCGGCGAAAGATGCGCCGCTTTGCGCAGCCAGTTGGCTAAAGACTGTTTGCCGCGCGGCGCCGACAGCCGCGCGACGAGCTCGCTGGTTTCGAGATCAGGCCGTAACGCCATGCGCAGCGTCGCTTTGCCAGACCGGATGATGGCCTCACGCAAGTCCGCCGACAACGCATAGATCGCGCCACCCTCCAGACCCGCGCGCGTGATCATGGCTTCGCCGCGCCGCGTGTGCGGGCCAAACGACAGCGCGATGCCCTTGAGCGGATGGCCTTCGAATCGGTCGCGGAAGATGTCGGACCAGGCGACCGTGAATCCGCAATTGGCTGGTCTTAGAGGTGAGATCGCGACTTCTCTGGCAGCAAGCGTGTCGACCCATCCAGCGTCGGACCCGAGCCGCGGCCAGCTGGCGCCGCCGAGCGCCAGCACGGTCGCACGCACCTCGACCAGGTGCTTTCCGTCTGAAGTGGCGAACGACAACCGACCGTCGTCGTCCCAACCGGTCCAGCGGTGGCGCAGCGCGAATTGCACGCCCATCGCATCCAGCCGCCGCAACCAGGCCCGCAGCAATGGCGAGGCCTTGAACGCTTGCGGAAAAACCCGGCCGCTGGAACCGACAAAGGTCGGCTGCCCCAATGCCGCGCTCCATTCACGCAAAACATCGGGTGAAAATGCCGTGATCGCGGCCGCGAGCCGCGGCGTTGCCGCGCCGTAGCGCGTGAGAAAGGCCGGCAGCGCCTCGCTATGTGTCAGGTTAAGACCGCCACGCCCCGCCATCAGAAACTTGCGGCCGGCTGATGGCATCGCGTCATAGACCGTGACGTGAGCGCCGCCCTGTGCCGCGACCTCAGCCGCCATCAGCCCGGCGGGGCCGGCGCCGATGATGGCGATTTGGGTTTTAGAGATGTGCTTCACCGACACAGCATATGGCGGATTTCAACGCGTTACCCAAGCCGTCATTCCGGGACACGCGTCTTCGCGTGGACCCGGAATCTCGAGATTCCCCGATGTGCAATTGCACATCTGAGGTTCGATGCTTCGCATCGCCCCGGAATGACAGGTCAACTTCTACAGCTTCACGCCCGCCCGCGCCGCGGCCTGCGCGACGTATTTCTGGGTCTGCTGGAACGCCCCTTCCAGCGCCTTTGCGCTCGACATGTCGCTGATCTCGGCGAAATGCGCGGCAATGGCATCGGGGGTCCAGTCGGACTCGGCTAAGTTGATGCCTTCGGTTTCCATGATCTTGATCACCGCGAAGGAACCCGCGCCGGCCCCCATGATGGTGCGGGTCGGTGCGTCTTCACCGAGCAGATAAAGCACCGCGGGCGTGATCGATTCCGGTTTCATCAGCGCCAATGCCTGCGGCGGCAGCAGCTCCTCCGTCATCCGCGTCGCCGCCGTCGGCGAGATCATGTTGACCTTGATGTTGTTCTTGCGGCCTTCCTCGGCCAGCACGTTCATCAAGCCGACCATGCCGGTCTTTGCCGCGCCGTAATTAGCCTGGCCGAAATTGCCGAACAGGCCCGACGACGAGGTGGTGACGACGATGCGGCCGTAATTGCGCTCGCGCATGCGGTCCCACACCGCTTTGCAGCAATAGAACGTGCCGTTGAGATGCACATCCAGCACTTTTGCAAAGTCGGCGACTTCCATCTTCGCAAACGACTTGTCGCGCAAAATGCCGGCATTGGCGCAGAGCAGATCGACGCTGCCCCATTTCTCCGTGGCCTTGGCGACCATCGCCTTGACCTGCTCGTAGTTCGAGACATCGGCGCCATCGGCCATCGCCTCGCCTCCCGCTTTTCGGATTTCCTCGACCACGGTTTCAGCCGGGGTCAGCGATCCGCCGGTGCCGTCGCGGGCGCCGCCGAAATCGTTGACCACGACCTTGGCGCCACGGCTCGCCAGTCCCAGCGCGTGCGCGCGTCCAAGCCCATTGCCCGCGCCGGTGACGATGGCGACGCGTCCGTCAAACCTGATTGTCATGATTTACCGTTCCCAGACTTTCCTCTTTTCGTCATGCCCGGCCTTGTGCCGGGCATCCACGTCTCTTGGTCGCCGCATAGAAAGACGTGGATGGCCGGGACAAGCCCGGCCATGACGGCCAATACTAAGCAAAAAAGATCAAACCGATCCAGTCGGCGACCAGTGCGGGCTTTTCCTCGCCCTCGATTTCGACCGTGACATTGGTGCGCGACAGCAATTCCGTCGGCTTGCGCAATTTGGCTTCCGCCAACATGAAGCGGCCGCGGACGCGCGAGCCCGCGCGCACCGGCGAGATGAAGCGCAATTTGTCAAACCCGTAATTGACTCCCATGGTGGTGCCCGAGATCACCGGCATCACCTCGTAGGACATGATGCTCATCAGCGACATCGTCAGAAAGCCATGTGCCACCGTTGACCCGAACGGGGTTTCCTTTTTGGCGCGCTCGGGGTCGATGTGGATGAACTGGCGATCCTCGATCACGTCGGCATAGACGTCGATCCGGTTCTGATCGACCAGATGCCAGGACGACACGCCTACTTCATGGCCGACCATGCTCTGATAGGCCTCGAGCGAAATCGGCGGCTTCTTCCAGACTTCATTCATCGATCAATTCTCCACAGTGTCCCGTTTCCGAAGTTCGTGAACTCTCGCGGCGCCCCCGACACGAACTTCGGAAACAAAGGGACACTGTCAATATAACCATTCTAGTGCCGCTTATCGATTTGAAGTTCCTGGGATGAACTTGCGGCACCACTGCAGGAACTTCAAATCGGCGGCACTAGCTTCCCGCCGACCGCACCTTCTGCAGCTCCGGGAAATCCCCCTCGCTAAACTCCTGGCCCCGCAACGGGTCGTTACGGTCGTTGTCATGCTCGAGCCGGCGCAGCTGCACGCGGCGGATCTTTCCGGAAATCGTCTTCGGCAGCTCGGTCACCAGTTCGATACGACGGATGCGCTTGAACGGCGCGAGGCGCGCATGCAGATGCCTGAAGATCGACAGCGCGGTTTCGCCCGAACGCTCGGCACCCGCAACCAACAGCACATAGGCCTTCGGAACCGCAAGCCTGATCGGATCGGGGCTGGGAACGACCGCGGCCTCAGCGACCTTTTCATGCTCCAGCAGGATGCTCTCGAGTTCGAACGGGCTGATCCGGTAATCCGACGACTTGAAGACGTCGTCGGAGCGGCCGACGAAGGTGAGATAGCCCTCCTCGTCGGCAAACACCACGTCGCCGCTACGATAGAGTTCGCCGTCCGCCCCGCTCAGTTTACCGTCGTCGCCCTGATAGCCCTGCATCAGCCCTGCTGGCCTGGCATCGCCGAGCAGCAGCGTGACTTCGCCCTCTTTGGTCTCATGGCCATCGATATCGGTGATGCGGACGCTATAGCCCGGCAGCGGCCGGCCCATCGATCCGACCTTGACCTTCTGGCCCGGCG
>NZ_JBEKCZ010000276.1:0-5760 GCF_050014615.1 Bradyrhizobium sp.
CGATGTCTAGCAGCCTTCGCTCGGCATACCGCTTCGAGCGCTCGGCCCTGCGATCTGTTTCTCTCGATTCGAAGGGCTTTGCTTCCGTTCGTTCGGTTTGTTCGACCTGCTTCGGCGGCTGCGGCTCCCTCGCCGCTTGATTCATCGGCTGTGGATCCCTGGCCGCTTGAATTTGCCTTGGCGTTTCCGGTTCTGGTTTGCGCGCAGCATCGGGTTTCGGCGTCGCGGCTTGAGCAGCCGCTACCTGATCGGGAGGAACAGCGGCAGACTGTTCCACCGGTACCGCATCGTGCTTTATGGCGGCGACTGATGCGGGACGGTCCTGATCAGGAGTGGTAACTTGGTTCGGAGTCACGGCAGCGTGGTTGGGCGTCGGAGTGACTTGCGCGGCCAGAGCTTGCGGGGTGACCGGCGTCTCCGGTTCTGCACGGGCAAACCGCTCAACCCTTGTTTGCCCGGCAGGGCTGTCTTTCATCGCGGTGTGTGTCAGGAGCACGCCGCCTCCGAAACCGAAGACAAGCGTGCCGACCACGGTTCCAACTCCGATCAGATACGAACCCAAAGAGAACGGCATGTTGACCTCCACTGTCCCAAAATGAACGCGCGCATCGCGGCGGAAGTTCCTGCGATTTGTTTGCGCGACCCGATTGGCAGCCTTGGGAAAGTTCCCGTTCGTTGAAGTCGTCATCGGAGAAAGAGGGTGTCAGGAAGCAATCCGCGTTTGCTACGAGATTGCTTCAGGAGCACGCTTCGCAGCCTGTTACCCTACGAATGAAGGCCAGCGCGGCCAGTCACAAAGTGTGTTTGTCCCACCTTCGTTAAGGGTCAGAGTGCGACCTCAACCAGCGAATGATCGATGTCCGTTCGTCCCTCAACAGCAGATATTGATCAGGGCGACGGCTAGGCAGCCTGGTGCCGACAGCGGCAACGAACGGGTTTACCAGGTGGAGAAAGAACCGCCGAACGGCGATCGAAAATCGCGTGGGCGCGCGTAACTGAATTCGGCCTCCGGATCGCGGCGCCGGATCTTGATGCCGCCTTGCGGCTCGCCGCTCAGGAGCACCACGAAACCGGTGCCCTTGCCGGTCTCCGAACTCAATGCCTCGCCGGCTGGAAGCGCCGCCTTCGGCGAAAAAGCGCCTACTTTTCAACGAAGAAAAAATCCTCCTTGCCGGGGAGCGATCCGTAAGTGTAGGGCTCCTGCCGCCCGGCGGTGGCTTCCATCACGTCGTCGCGCACCAGGCGAAACAGCTTGTTGATTTCGACCCCAGGGGTGGCGACCCGCTGCAACACGGCCACCGCAAACGGCGAATTGTCGCCCTCGCCATCGAGCGCGACCTGTCCGTTTTTCGCGGCGAACACCACCAGCGTTCCGCCACTCGTCTTGACCTCGGCAAGTCCCCGGCCGATCGAGCGCGAGGATATCTTTGCGCCGCCTGTCGGCGTGGCCGCGGCGCTCGCCGGCGCTTCGGTCTTGCGCGGCGAAAACGGATTGTCACGGCAGGCATCGAGCACCACGAGCTTGAGCCGGTTGGCGGTGTCGACCGCAGCGAGCACCTGATCCAGCGGCACGGCCTCGAACTGGATGTCGCGATCCACCGCCAGCCGTGCGTCCGTAGGCACGAGATAGTTGACGCCACCGACCTCCAGGCCGTGCCCGGCATAGTATACCATGGCCCAGTCGGCCTTTTCGGCCTCGTCGGCGAAGGCACGCAGGCTGTCGACAAGCTTCTCGCGCGTGGCGTCATTGGCAAGCGTCACCGACTCGAATCCAATATTGCGCAACGATGCTGCGATCGCCGCGGCATCCTTCTGCGGATTCACGAGAGCAGGCACATTCTTGTAGGCGGAATTGCCGATCACCAGCGCGACGCGGCGGCCTTGTCTGGCGACAGTCGTTTTGATGGTTGCGGGGGCAACAGTTGGGGCGGCGATAGCCGGTGTCGGGATCGATGTGGCGGAAGTTGCCTTTGGCAATGAGTTCGGAATGGACGGTTGAGCAATGCCGGAGTCGAGGGCAGCCAGACGTGCGTGGGCGGTTTCCAGAGCTGATCTTGGCGCATCGGCAAACCGATAGGGGTATCGGGAGGTCGTCGCCTGCTCGAATTTGACGCGAGCGCTCGCAACGTCGCCCATCTTTTCATAGGTCAGTCCGAGTCCGGTGAATGCCGGAATGTAGTCCGGCCGCACACGCAGCGCCCGCTCGTAATCCGCTATCGCGCGCGCAAAATCCCCCTTGTAACGAAGCGTATCGCCGCGTTCGACATTGACGATCATGCTCTTCGGATCCAACGCGATCGCGCGGTCCTGATCGAGCAGCGCGCGATCGAGATCTCCCTTTAACCGCCAAGCCGCGCCGCGATTGGCATAAGAGTTGGCAAATCTGGGGTCGAGCCGGATCGCGTCAGTGAAATCGGCGATAGCGCGGTCGTATTCGCCCTTTTTCGTCCAAATGAATCCGCGGTTATTATAGCCCAGGGCGTCCGGGTGGAGCCGGATTGCTTCATCAAGGTCCTCGATGCCGCGATCGTACTCGCCTATTTCCTTCCACGCATTGGCTCGGTTATGGTAAGCGCTCGCGTATTTTGGATCGATCCGGATTGCCTCATTGTAATCGGCGATGGCGCGCTCGAACTCGCCCTTGTCAGCCCAAGCGATGCCCCGGTTGTAGAAGGCGGCGGCAGGCGATCGAATTCCTCCACTGGTGAGCGCGCGGGTGCAACCGGCAATCGAGCGGTCGGGATCAGATCCTTGTTCGCAATCCCGGACGTCTCGCTGGTTCGCGGCTCTCGTGGGCGATGCAAGCAAAGCGAGCGCTGTTACGGCTGCTACGAAGCAATACTCGTTTCGCATGATGTCAGCTTCCGAAAATGACCATTTACTCACGAGAGGTAGAAATCCTGCCGCCCCGGAGATCGAGCCGTACCCTTTTTGCTTGCGGCCGGTCGCTTCCATCACGCCGTAGCGGACAGCCGCTGCCATCTAACCACATTGGCGATCAATAAAACGAAAAATCCAACGGCTATGTCAGCCTGGTGCCGACAGCGACAACGAACAGATTCACCGGGTGAAAAAAGAACCGCCGAATGGCGATCGCCCATCGCGCGGGCGCGCGTAACTGAATTCGGCCTCCGGATCGCGTCGCCGGATCTTGATGCCGCCTTGCGGCTCACCGCTCAGCAGCACCACGAAATCGGTGCCCTTGCCGGTCTCCGAACTCACGGCCTCGTCGGTGACGATCAGCGAAGACCGCGGCGCGATCCCCGCGATGCGATCCAGTGCATCCGGCGGAATGACAATCCGCTCGAGCGCGCCGCTGGCGCTGGCCGGTGGCGTCGACTCGGCGTCGTGGCCACGTGCCCCGACTTGCGAACGCGAACCTTCCAGCGAGACGACGCTCCATCGCAGCCTGGCCTCGCCGCCGGTGCGTTCCATCGCGGTAAAGACATGCGTGCCGATCGGACGATCGGGATCCACAATCGTCACCGGCACATCCAGCACCGGCTCAAAACCTTGCCGGACATACAGCCGCTGGGTCTTGCGGCTGATCAGCACCGATACCGGCTCGAGCTCGCGCATCACCAGACGCGCCGCCTCGGCCGCCGCGGCCCGCGCCGTCTCCGCGCCGGCAGCGGCTTCCCGCGCCGCCGCCGCGGCGTCGAGCTTCGGCTGCAGCTCGGTCTTGGCGGCGTCCAGTTGCGTCTGCAACTCGACAACCCTGGCTGCGGCCTGCGCCTTGTCGCTTTCAGCCCGCTCCCTGGCCTCGCCCGGGATGGCGGCGCCGAGCGCGGCCTCGGCGGTTGCCACTAGCGCCTCGGCTCTTCGCTTCTGGTTTTCCGCCACACGCACCGGCACCGTCGCCAGCGCGGACTCCCGGATCGCGGCCCAGGCGGCGCGCCTGGCCTGTTCCGCCTTTTTGGCCGCCTCATCCGCCTCCGCCATCCGCGCGGCGGCCAGCGCGCCGGCCCCGGGCTTCGGCTGAAACAGAACCGGATGGGCGATCTCGACAGGCGCCGCATCGGTCGGTGCCACGATCACCCGCAAGCCCATTTTGGTCACGTCGAACAGGCGTTCGGCGAAGTCGAACGGCATCCGGACGCAGCCATGCGACGCCGGATATCCCGGCAGCGCGCCGCCGTGGAGCGCGATGCCCGACCAGGTCAGGCGTTGCATGTGCGGCATGAACGCATCGTCGTACAGGTTCGAGTGGTGATCCGCGTCCTTCTGGATCACGCTGAAAATCCCGGCGGGCGTCTCGCGTCCCCTTTGGCCGCTCGACACCGGCGCCCGCAGGATCCAGCCATTGGCGTCATAGACGGTGATCCGCTGGCTCTGCAGCGAAACGATCGCCAGCACCGGCTCGCCGGCCGCGCGCGATTCGATCGACTCGACCGCGCGGTCGCCGCGGCGCTCCGTGGCGCCGGCATGACCTGCCGCCGCGCTCAGCGCGGCCAGAACCGCCATCGCAAGATGGGCCGGGCGTGGCCTTGACTGCTCGCGTTTCCAGTTCAAAAAAGCGACCTCACCGATCGGGGCCGCGCCAGTTTGCACCTCAAAGATTGATAAAACCATTCCGTCGAAACTGCCAAGACGGAATTTCCCGGATGCCCCTGTCGGCCAGGGCCGGCAATGCCCATCCGCGGCCGTTTCCGCGGGGAGCGCGGGGAGATTGACTCACTTCTCAGGACAACTAACGTAGCTGAAAGCACCGCTGCGTTTGCCCGCAATGGCGGGGGGCACGTCGCATGGTGGGTAGATACGGGTGCGCGCCAAATCTGCGCCGCAACGGGGCCTGATCCGAGAGCACATGACCGAGTTGATGCCAGCCGGGGAGCATATTTCCGACGTTGCGAGCAGACCTGTGCCGTCGCGCGAAGCGACCCGATGGACGGCGCGCTTCGAGCGCCATGATATCGCAACCGTCACGCTGCTGGCGACGCTGGTCGCGGTCGCGCTCCTGACCTACCAGGATTATGCGATCTCGAACGACGAAGGCGTGCAGCGTCACTACGGCGAATTGATCATCGCCTACTATCGCAGCGGCTTCCGGGACCAGAGCCTGTTCAGCTTCCTGAACCTTTATCTCTATGGCGGCCTGTTCGACATCATCGCCATCCTGCTTGGTCATGTGATCCCGATCGATCCGTTCGATCTGCGCCATATCGTCTGCGCCCTGATCGGTATCGGCGGGATCGGTGCGGCGGCGGCGACGGCGCGGCTGATCGCGGGTCCGCGCGCGGGCCTGATCGCCGCGGCCTGCCTGACCTCATGCGGCGCCTGGTATGGCTCGATGTTCAACCATACCAAGGACATTCCCTTTGCCGCGGCGATGATGGCGGCGACGCTGGTGCTGATCCGGATCGCGCGCGTGCTGCCGTCGCCCCGCGCCGGCGACATCGCAGCCTTCGGCCTGCTGGCGGGCGCAGCACTCGGCGAACGGGTCATCGGTCTGCTGCTGGTGATCTATGTCGGCTTTGCCATCGTGCTGTATTTGCCCTGGCCGGGCGACGGCCGCATTTGGCTGCGCTTTGGCGTCAAATCGCTGCTGGCGATGGTGCCGGCGCTGGCGCTGGCCTATGTCGTGATGATTCTGGCCTGGCCCTGGGCGGCGCTGGCTCCGCTCAATCCGATCCGCGGCCTGCTCGCCTTCTCCGAGTTCAACTACTCGATCCGGACGCTGCTCGCCGGCCAGATCTATGAGATGGCGAACGTGCCGCGGCTTTATGTGCCGATCTATATTGCGATCCGGGTGCCGCTGCT
>NZ_JBEKCZ010000277.1:0-5756 GCF_050014615.1 Bradyrhizobium sp.
GGATTGCTGTCGAGAAATACCCGGTCGAGGTCCCACAGGCGGCGATAGGAATCGTTGTAGAAGGCCAGCCGCCGCTGGCCGTCGAATACGGCGACGCCGGACGACAATTGGTCGAGCGTGCGGCGATGGGCCTCCGCCATCCGCACCAGCGCGGCGCTGAGCGCGGTGGCCTCGGAGGCGTCGATGGCGATGCCGACGCTTCCGCCGCCGACATTGATCGCATGCACATCGTAAAACCGTCGCTCGCCGCCGGCCACGATCGGCAGCCGCGCGGTGAAGGCCGCTCCGCCATTCAAGGCGCGGTCCATGTCGATGCGATCGCCGCTGTCGAGCAATTCCAGGTCGCGCCCGAGCGCATCGGCGACGCTGGCGGCATCGGCGGCCCGCGCATAGGCGGCGTTGGCGTAGCTGAGGCCGCCCTTGGCGTGCTTGGTCCAGATCGGCCAGGGTGCCGCGGCGGCGAAGCCGCGCAGCATCTCGGTTTCTTCCAGCAGCGCCTTGTGCCGGAGGTTGGTTTCGGCCAGTTCCCGGCGCAGTCCATTGAGTTCGCGAATCCGCACAATGGCCTGGCCGCCGATGGCGCGGCCCATGGCTTCCACGGCGTGTCCATTCGACGTCGCCAGATTGAGCAGGAAACCCTCGCCGGCCTCGCGCAAGGCGTCGACCGCATGGTCCATCTGCAGCGCCGGTTCCGGCGGCAGCCAGGTTCCGAACGCCAGAATGCGCTGCGGGGATTGGTGCTGGGCATCCTGCGGCATCAGCAGCGAGGTATCGCCGCTGATTTGCGGACGATTGTCGCCGGCGGCCCAGGATATCAGGATCTGGGGCTCGGCGAACAACAGCGCGCGGAAGCGATCGGCCTCGCCTTGCAGGCCCTGAATATCGGCGCGCAACCGCGCCTCGTTGCTCGCCGCGCGCAGGCGGGTGCGCATCAGCAGGATCGCCGCCACCACCGAAAAGCCGAGCAGTGCAAACGCCGTCGTCAGCGCCGCGATTTCCTGGTGGTTCATCTCAAAAAAGGTGGTGATGGCATCCAGCAGGGGCAGGTCGGCGGCGTGAGCCGGCCGGATCGAGACCAGTGCTGACAGGCCAAGGGTAATCAGGCCGTTGCGCGCCAGTGATGTGCACGACAGCAGGGTCCGACGCATCGCCGCGATCACGCCCGACATGGTTTGCCCCAAACCGCACGATTCCACGCCCGGCGCTTACCCCCGCCGTTCGCGAATCGAATGACAATATCCCCAACGGGACTCGACGGGTAAGAGTCCAGACCGTGAACGCAAAACCCGGTCGCTAAAAAAGCCGGTATTAAATTTTCGGAGCAATTTTTATCAAGATGAATCCGCTTCTTGGCGCGTTCTTGGCGGGTTCTTGGCGCGGATCAGCGTCCGGTCGAACCGAAGCCGCCGCTGCCGCGGTCGGTCGCTGTGAGCGATGCCGCGGGAACAAGTTCCGCCTGGATCACCGACGCAATCACCATCTGCGCGATACGCTCGCCGCGCCGGATCGGAAACGGCGCATCGCCGTGGTTGATCAGGAGGACGCCGATCTCGCCGCGATAATCCGCATCCACTGTGCCCGGTGCATTCAGCACGGTGACGCCGTGCTTGGCCGCCAGACCGGAGCGGGGGCGGACCTGGGCCTCATAGCCGGGAGGCAGCGCGATCGTCAGGCCGGTGGGAATGAGCGCATGTTTACCGGGCGCGAGGATCATCGGCGTGTCTTCCGGAACCGCGGCCAGCAGGTCGAGCCCGGCGGCGTGGGCGCTTTGATAGGCGGGCAAAGCGAGGCCTTCGCCATGCGGCAATTGCCTGATATCGACTTTGACGGAAGTGCTCACGAAGTCTTCTCCACGGTCTTGCTGGTCAAGCTCTCGGCGATACGCGCCACCAGTGCGATGGCGACTTCTTCCTTCGTCATCACCGGCCAGGATTCGACTTTGACGTCGATGCCATGGGTCTCCCGGGTCAGCAGATGAACGGTGTTGCGGTCGCCGCCCATCACGCCCGACGCCGGCGAGACATCATTGGCGACGATCCAGTCGCAGCCCTTGCGCGCCAGTTTGGCCTTGGCATTGTCGATCAGGTTTTCGGTCTCGGCGGCGAAGCCGATCACAAGTTTCGGCCGCGTGTTCGGCAATTTTGAAATCGTGGCCAGGATATCGGGGTTTTCCACCAGCTGCAGCGGCGGCATGCCGGCGGAGGTCTTTTTCAGTTTCTGCTCGCCGGCATTGGCGACGCGCCAGTCGGCGACGGCGGCGGCGAAGATTGCGATATCGGCCGGAAGCGCGGCTTCCACCTGCCGCAGCATGTCGCGCGCGGATTCCACTGAAATCACCGAGACGCCGGGAGGCTCAACGAGCTCGACCGGGCCCGAGATCAAGGTGACGTCAGCGCCGGCAGCCTGCGCCGCAGCGGCGATGGCATAGCCCTGCTTGCCCGAGGATCGGTTGGCGATGTAGCGCACCGGATCGATCGGCTCATGCGTCGGACCCGCGGTAATGAGGACGCGCTGGCCGGCGAGCGGGCGCGGTTGGGCCGGGCGCAAAGCGCGCTCGGCCGCATCGGCTATTTCCGTGGGCTCGGCCATCCGGCCCACACCGGCCTCGCCGGCTTCGGCCATTTCACCGGCATTGGGGCCGATCATGGCCACGCCATCGCGTGCGAGCTGCGCGACATTGCGGCGGGTCGCGGCATTGTTCCACATCAGCGGGTTCATCGCGGGCGCCAGCAGGATCGGTCCGCCCGCCGCGAGCAGGATGGCGGTGGCAAGATCGTCGGCATGGCCATGCGCCATCTTCGCCATCAGATCCGCGGTCGCCGGCGCCACCACGATCAGGTCGCAGTCGCGCGCCAGGCGGATGTGACCGGCATCGAATTCGCTCTCGGGATCGAACAGGTCGGTGTAACAGCGCTCGTTCGACAGCGCGCTGGCGGTCAGCGGCGTGACGAACTGCTGCGCGGCCCGGGTCAGCACGCAGCGGACGCGAATGTGCCTTTCCTTCAGCCGCCGGATCAGGTCCAGCGCCTTGTAGGCGGCAATGCCGCCACCGATGATCAGGGTCACGCGTGGCTGGTCGACGACAGGGTTGCGCGCCAATCGCGTGGCGTGGCCCTGGACGGTCGCTGGCGCGGCCGGTGGGGGGAATGCGCGGCTGTTCTGCGAGGCGTCGCGCAGGATCACCCGCACCTCGTCCTCAACCGAGCGGCCGTTGCGGGCCGCGCGCAGCCGCAGCTCGTCCCGGATGGCGTCGTCCAGTTTTCGGATGGTCAGGCTGGCCATGAGGATGCCCTGCTTCAGAATGAAGGCAATGCTATCATACTATGATAGCATTGCAATCACAGCTGTCGGACGGCTATCAGAATCCCGATAAAGGTGGCGGCGATGATCCACAGCGCCAGGGTGCGCCAGCGGCTCTTGCGGCCCTCGGTTCGCCCCATCGCCGCGATCGTCTCCGGCGACAGCGTCAAGCCTTCCCGGGTCATGGTCTCCAACTGTTCGATCACGGCCACCGCCCGGGTCGCGAGCGCCGGAAGGCCCGCGAACACCCGGCCGAGTTCTCCCGCGCCGGACATCGCCCCCTGGATCCGTCCCACCGGGCCTAAATTGCGCTCGATCCATTCGCGCACCACGGGATCGGCGACCTTCCAGATGTCGAGCTTGGGATCGAAACCGCGCGCCACGCCTTCGACCACCACCATGGTCTTTTGCAGCAGAATCAGTTCGGGGCGGGTGCGCATGTCGAACAGGCCGGTGACCTCCAGCAGCAGCGTCAACAATTTCGCCATCGAGATTTCCTCGGCGGTGCGATTGTGGATCGGCTCGCCGATGGCGCGGATCGCCTGCGCAAAATTCTCGACCGAGTGGTGCCCCGGTACATAGCCGGCCTCGAAATGCACCTCGGCGACGCGGCGATAATTGCGGGTGATGAAGCCCAGCAGAATCTCGGCGAGGAAGCGCCGCTCTTTCATGCCGAGCCGGCCCATGATGCCGAAATCGACCGCGACAAGCCGGCCGGCATCGTCGAGGAACAGATTGCCGGGGTGCATGTCGGCATGAAAGAAGCCGTCGCGCAGCGCGTGGCGCAGAAAGCTCTGGATCACCTTGCGTCCGAGTTCAGGCAGATCGACCTGCGATTGCTCCAGACGCGCATGGTCGCTGAGCGCGATGCCGTCGATCCATTCCATCGTCAACACGTTATGGGAGGTGCGATCCCAGTCGACGGTAGGGACGCGAAAATCCGGATCGTCTTTGGTGTTCTCGGCCATTTCGGAGAGCGCGGCCGCTTCCAGCCGCAGATCCATCTCCATCGCCACCGAGCGCGACATCGTATTGATGACCTCGATCAGGCGCAGCCGCCGCGCCTCGGCCGAATAGGCCTCGGCCTTGTGCGCGACAAAGAAGAAATCGCCGAGGTCGCGGCGGAAGCGCGCGCCGACATTGGGCCGCAGCACCTTGACGGCGACCGCTTGACGGACGCCGTCGCGCTCGACTACGCCGCGATGCACCTGCGCGATCGAGGCGGCCGCGACCGCGGGACCGAGGCTCACAAACGCCTGCGCCACCGGGCGTTCCAGCGACGTCGCGATCACCGCTTCGGCTTCGCTTTGCGAAAAGGGCGGCAGCCGGTCCTGCAGGCTTTCCAGGTCGCGCGCCATCACGGCCCCGACCACGTCGGGCCTGGTCGCGAGAAACTGTCCGAGCTTGAGATAGGCCGGTCCGAGCCGGGTCAGCGCGCGCGACAGGCGCGGACCGGATTTGGCGCCGGGGCGCTCGATAATCCGCGCCAGACGCAGCGCGAGCTGGCCGGGCGGAGGCACCAGGCTCGGATCGACCACGCCGAACACGCCTTCGCGTGCGAACACGAAACCGGCGCGGGTCAGCCGCGCGATGTGGGTCAGTGCTGAAATCACAGACGCCAGCCCGAATGCAACGCCACGATGCCACCGGAAAAGCTTTGCCAGGCGACGCGGGAGAAGCCGGCGGCGCGGATCATGTCGGCGAACGCAGCGGGCTTGGGAAACTTCCGGATCGATTCGACGAGATACCGGTATGAATCGGCATCGCCGGTGACGGCGCGGCCGAGCGGCGGGATTATCTTGAACGAAAACAGATCGTAAATGCGGTCCAATCCGGGCACGTCGACGGCGGAGAATTCCAGGCACAGGAATCTGCTGCCGGGCTTGAGCACGCGAAACGCCTCGCTCAAGGCGAGATCGATCCGCGGTACGTTGCGGATGCCGAACGCGATGGTGTAGGCGTCAAAGGCGTTGTTGGGGAAAGCGAGCTGTTCGGCGTTGCCCTCGACGAACGACACCCGGTCGTCGAGATGCCGCGACGCCGCGCGCTCGCGGCCAACCTGAAGCATGTCGGCATTGATGTCGCAGACGGTGGCCTGAAAGCCCACGCCCGCCGCCTTGGCGGCTCGGAACGCGATATCGCCGGTGCCGCCGGCAACGTCGAGCAGCGCAAACGGGGTGTCGCCGCGCGGCGGGTTGAGCGCGTTGATCATCAGGTCTTTCCAGACCCGGTGCAGGCCGGCCGACATCAGATCGTTCATCAGGTCGTAACGCTGGGCCACGCTGCGGAAGACGTCGTTGACCAGCGTCTGCTTGTCCCCTAGCGGCACCTCCCGAAAGCCGAAATGCGTGGTTTCGTCCGGCTGATTCATGTCTTTACGCCCTCATACTCGCGACGGCCGGACCATAGCGCGCCAGCCGCAATGGCGCTATCACGTCAGCCCCTCAAGGTGAATG
>NZ_JBEKCZ010000278.1:0-5742 GCF_050014615.1 Bradyrhizobium sp.
CCTTCGCGGCCGAGGCCGCTTTCCTTGACGCCGCCGAACGGCGCCACTTCGGTGGTGATCAGCCCGGTGTTGACCCCGACCATCCCTGACTCCAGCGCTTCCGCCACCCGCCAGACCCGGCCGAGGTCGCGCGAATAGAAATACGAGGCCAGCCCGAACGGTGATTGGTTGCACATCGCGATCACGTCGGCCTCGTCCTTGAAGCGAAACACCGGCGCCAGCGGTCCGAAAGTCTCCTCCCGCGACACCAGCGCATCGGGCGCGACGTTGGCGAGCACCGTGGGCTCGAAGAAAGTGCCGCCGAGCGCGTGGCGCTTGCCGCCGATAACGATCCTGGCGCCATGCTTGACCGCGTCGGCGATATGCTTTTCGACCTTGTCGACCGCTTCCATGTTGATCAGCGGGCCCTGCGTCACGCCCTGTTCCGTGCCGTCGCCGAGCTTCATGGCGGCGACTTTCTTCGAAAGTTTTTCCACGAATTGATCGTAGATCTTGTCCTGGGCGTAGATGCGGTTGGCGCAGACGCAGGTCTGGCCCATGTTGCGGTATTTCGAGACCATGGCGCCTTCCACGGCGGCGTCGATATCGGCGTCGTCGAACACCACGAACGGCGCGTTGCCGCCAAGCTCCAACCCGAGCTTCTTCACCCCGACCGCCGCCTGTTGATACAGAATCTTGCCGACCTCGGTGGACCCGGTGAAGCCGACGAAGCGCACCGCGGGATGTTCGCACAGCACCTTGCCGATCGCCGACGAATTGCCGGTGATGATATTGAACACCCCCTTGGGCACGCCCGCCTTCTCAGCCAGCGCCACCAGCGCCAATGCGGTGAGCGGCGTCTCGTTGGCGGGCTTGAGCACCACGGTGCAGCCGGCGGCCAGCGCCGGCGACACCTTGCGGGTGATCATCGAGCAGGGAAAATTCCATGGCGTGATGGCGCCGCAGACGCCGATCGGCTGGCGGATCGCCAGCAACCGCGCATCCGGCCGCTGCGTCGGAATGGTTTCGCCATAGACGCGACGGGCCTCCTCGGCGAAAAACTCGACATAGGCGCCGCCGATATCGATTTCGCCCAGCGCCTCGGAAAGCGGCTTGCCCTGCTCCGAGGTCAGGATCAGCGCCAGATCTTCGCGGTTGGCGATGATCAGGTCGAACCATTTGCGCAAGGTATTGGAGCGTTGCTTGGCGGTCAGCTTGGCCCAGGCCGGAAATGCGCGCTCGGCGGCTTGCACGGCTTGCGTGGCTTCCGCCGTGCTCATCCTCGGCACCTTCGCCAACTCGACGCCATTGACCGGATTGGTCACGGGATGGGCCGGCGTGCCGGTCCAGGCGCCGTCGATATAGCACTGCTCGCGCAGCAGCGACGGATCTTTCAGGCGGTCGCGAAGCGTCGGGGCGGAGGCTTGCGAAGCGCGTGCGGCAGCGGTCGGGGTCATGGCGTCACTCCTCGGATTTTTTTGGGCCGCGAACTTGAGTATAGGCCGAAGCCGACCGCAAGGGCGGTTGGTTTAGGCCGCCCCGCTCATATAGGTTTCACGGCGACCGATCATACGTTCCACCGCGGCCTTGGCATCGGCCTTCGAAGACGTCGCGCAGGTGCGATATTCAAGGTCCGGCATCACGGCCGGTCCGCGCCGGCCAAACCATGATTTTGATGACACCGGCAATTGCGCCAGCGCGCTTGCCACATTTTCAACCGCGTCGAACGAAAACAACGCCCCGGTCGCGGCATATCGGACTTCAAAGATACCGGGGCTGATCGGCGCTTCGATATTCTCGCCGCGCTCCGCACGGGGATACCGTCTCCACTCGCTCCAGGTCGAAATCATTGCCGCCCCCTTGCGGCATTCAAAGCCGCAATCATTTTCTTCAAATTGTTCAGTCGCAAGCGCCGTTTGTGCCGCGATCTGAACGTCTTATTCCAAAATTGGTTCCAATCAACGCCTCAACGATATCGCCGACAGGCCCAGACGTCACCGAGAATGCCGCCCAATTCGCCGCAAATTATGGCGAGTGTTGCAGTTCGGTCGCTTTTCCCATCGGGGGTGTGATCACGAGGTCGCGACCGGAATAATTCCAAACGCCGAGCGATCATCTTGCGGGAAGCGGCGGGCGGGAGGAAGATTGGTGACTTAAGAAAATAAACCGGAGGTGACCCCATGCAAAGCAAAGCTCAGATCGATCAGATTCTGCGTGCGAAATGCGACGCCAAGGAGATTCCCGGCGTGGTCGCAATCGCTGCCAACAGCAAGGAGATTATCTATCAGGGCGCGTACGGCAAACGCGACCTGTCCAAGGACGATGCCAAGGACAATGCCATGACAGCCGATAGCGTGTTCTGGATTGCCTCGATGACCAAGGCGATCACGGCCGCGGCGGGCATGCAATTGGTCGAGCAGGGCAAGCTCTCGCTCGACGCCCCGATCGGCAAGGTGTTGCCCGATCTCGCGGCGCCACAGGTGCTCGAAGGCTTCGACGCCAAGGGCGAGCCGAAGCTGCGGCCGGCGAACAACCCGATCACGCTGCGCCATCTCATGACCCACACCGCCGGTTTCGCCTACGACATGTGGAACGGCGACATGGTGAAATATCTGGAGAAGACCGCAACACCCGGCGTCACTTCCTGCAAGAACGCCGCGCTGAAGACGCCGATCATGTCCGATCCCGGCACGCGCTGGGAATACGGCACCAATATCGATTTCGTCGGCAAGGCGGTCGAGGCGGTGAGCGGCCAACGGCTCGATGCCTATCTGCGCGACCATTTGTTCGCGCCGCTCGGCATGACCGATACCGGCTTCAAGATCGGGGAAGCGCAACGCAAACGGCTGGTCGCCATGCATTCCCGTGGCGAGGACGGATCGCTGGCGCCGATCCCGTTCGAACTCGAGCAGGATCCGGAATTCCACATGGGTGGCGGCGGCCTCTACGGCACCGCGGGCGACTACATCAAATTCACCCAGATGATCCTCAACAAGGGACGCGGCAACGGCAACCAGGTGTTGAAGCCCGAGACCGTTGCGGTGATGGGACAGAACCACATCGGCCAGCTCAACATGACCAAAATGACATCGGCGGTCGCATTCGCGACCAACGATGTCGATCTCTATCCCGGCATGGCGAAGAAATGGGGGCTCAGCTTCCTGATCAACACCACCAAGACGCCGGAGGGCCGCAGCCCCGGCAGCCTCGCCTGGGCGGGCCTCGCCAACACCTATTTCTGGATCGATCCGTCGCGCGACGTCAGCGGCGTGATCCTGATGCAGGTGCTGCCGTTCGCCGACCCCAAGTGCCTGGAAGCGTTCGCAGGCTTCGAGACCGGCGTTTACGCTGCGCTCGATGCGGCGCAGAAGGCGGCGTAGGGCAGCGCTCTCTCTGTTCCCTCCCCCCTTGTGGGGGAGGGTTAGGGAGAGGGGTAAGCCGCAGACACCGAATTCGCGGCTACCCCCCTCTCCAACTCTCCCCCACAAGGGGGGAGAGAGCCGACCGGAGAACGTTGATACAGACATGAGATTTCATTCCCGCGGCGCCATGCGCCCGAGTTTTGCAGGACGTTTCGCGCCTTGAAATCAGAGGGCGCAGGGAAGACCGGGTGTGCGCTGCACCCGCGGTCTCGCGTGCAAAATGGGAAAAGAAACGCACACGAGCATACAGGTTCAGCGGAGGCAATCCGGCCTTCCCTGCGCAATGGTTTTACGACTTATTTCGCGCTCTCCCCGGTGACCGGGCTTTGTTGCCACCGTCGCTGCGCGGATGTCTGCGTGTCGGGCCGTTAGGGCCGACATCGCATTCCAGCGCAACTTGACACCAGCGTCGGGGTGTCAGGACCACACGACTTCGCCGTCCGCATCACGCGCCGTTCGTCAAAGGCGCATCCGCGTCCACCGCATCCCGTCCCGCGTTTGTGACGATCGCGAACGCCCCTCTGTGGGACGAGACGCGCAAAGGATGCCGGTGATTTGGGTTTGCGACAAAGCGGAATATTTTTTCGGGCAGGACTGGACAGGTGGAATCAGCTTGAACCGAAAAGGGAAATTCGTTTCTAGGCGCAGAACGGGGAGAGGTGGAGTGATCACCGCTCGTTCGCCTCGTCCCGATCGAATTTGTAATCGGGAGGAAGCGTCCAGTTGAGGGAGGTCAGGCGCTCAAGCGCCGCCTTGCGCCGGTCTTCTTTCTGGACGACCAGCGTTCGTTCGACCACATCAACGATGTTGATTTCGTCGCCGGCACTCAGGCCCATTTTTTCAACCAGCGCTTTGGGTAGCCTGACGGCCAGGCTGTCGCCCCATTTCGAAACCTGCATGGCAGCCTCCATAGTGTACGTCCGCAACGATACACTGTTATGATATCATTGCAGACTCTTGGGCGATCTGCCGAGCGCGGCACCGAATTTTTCGAACCCGATCGTGGCGTTGATGTACGAGCGCAACGCGGCGCGCGCCTCCTCTAGGTCGCCGTCGAGCAGTGCCTGCATCGCCTCATCGAGCAAGGCACGCCGAAATTTGATGTCGCGGCGAGCCCGCGCCTGCACCGTCTGGCGAAAGCTTCTCGTCAGGGGCATCGCCTACGCACTTTTTTCGATCAGAATAGGATGGTTCATATGACGTAGCATACCACAGCCCGTAAGCGATATCACGTGCCCTCTCTTGCAGTATGGGTCAAGGAGTGGTACATTGCCTCAGATGGGGTTGCGGCATGATTCTGAGCTTCCGGGACGACTGGTTGCGGGAATTCTTCGTCAACGACGTCAGATCGAAGAAAATCCCGTCCGATCTGGAAGATCGCCTGTTCCGCAAAATCCAGATGATCGACGATGCGACAACAGACCGCGATTTAAGGTCGCCGCCCAGCAACCATTTTGAGAAGCTGCGGGGCAATCTTGACGGCCTCCACTCGATCCGCGTCAACAAACGATGGCGGCTGGTTTTTCGATGGGATAGCAGCCGGGGCGAGGCGAAAGAAGTATATCTAGACGATCACAGCTATGTGTGAGGCAAGCCATGTTGATGACAAAACGCAAGCCGGCGACGATTGGCGAAATTCTCGTCGAGGAATTCATGAAACCGATCGGCCTGACGCAAGGCGCGCTGGCGGAAGCCATGGGCGTGCAACGCAAACACGTCAATGAGCTGTGCAACGATCGTCGCAATGTGACCGCGGCGACGGCTCTCATTCTCGCCCGCGTGTTCGGCAACAGCCCGGATTTCTGGCTTAACGTGCAGCGGCGAAGCGACCTGTGGGAAGCCATGCACTCCCCCCGCGAACGCAAACGGATTGAACGCGCGCGACCTCTGACCACCGCAGCGTAAAGCCGGTTCGACCCGTGCGCAGCGATTAGACTTGCTGTCCTCAGGCCACCGCGCTGTCATTGATGGCCTGGATTTTCGTAAACAGCCGGGCGACTTTTTCCTCATTAAACAGCTTTTCAGGTCCGGTCGGCGCCAAATCCGTGAACGGCGGTTCGTAAAGCAATGCGGGGTCCATCACGCCTTGATCGGTCAGATGCTCGATCACCATGTTGATGAACTCGATCTGCGCGGCCGTCGCGACACCTTCCGCCAGAAATTCGCCGAAGGCTTCACGAACAGACGCGCGGTCGAGCCCGACAATCGAACGGACGAAGCGGCCAAAACCCTGGCTTGTCTTGCGGGCGCGCTCAATATCTCCGGCCTCGCCAATGCCAGCATCCAGCAACATCTTTTCGAGTTCGCTCAGGTCCGTTGGTGTGAGTGGTTTGCCCTGCCG
>NZ_JBEKCZ010000279.1:0-5615 GCF_050014615.1 Bradyrhizobium sp.
CCAGACCGCGCTTTCCAACCTCATCAACCAGGCGTCGACGATGAGCGTGCCGAAGCAGAAACCTGGCCTGCCGAAAGCGATGCTTACCGGCACCGGCGTCCTCAATGCGGTTGATGGCTCGCCGAATCCGCTGATTATCGGCAACACCAGCAGCCTGAGTTACAGCCTGCCGGCGGCTACGTCCTGTCCTACCGCGGGCACCGACGCCTGCATCCAGCTGCGCCTCGACGCGGTCGGCGTGGCGCTGACGGATTTGTTCGCAACCGCGAGCAACCCCCAGTACGAACTGGTCACCAATGAATTCCGGATCGGGCTCTACCCGTTCATCACGTCGCTTTATTCCTATTTTCCGCTGACCAGTTCCATCAGCGGGTCCCCCACCAATTCCTCGACCATCAACTACGCCGCCGCCAACCTGGCCACGCTGCTCGACAACAACATGAATTCAAATCTCGGCTCTGGCGGCACGCATATCGACGTTGCGCTCAACAGCGTGAACAACCTGATCACCAGCGTCGGCAGCGGCATCACCGCAACCAGCACGCTGCCTTACGTCTTTCTCATTACCGACGGCGCCCAGGATCCGCAAAGCAAGGGCGTTCCCAACGGCGGCTGGTCCGGCAGCAACCACGCCACCACGCTGAGTAACGCCTCCAACGCCTATCCCGCCGCCTGCACGACTCTCAAGAACCGTGGCATCGTCGTTGCCGTGCTCTACATTCCCTACCAGACGATCAGCCCGGTGAACGCGTCCTTTGCCAATGACGAGGACGATGCCGCCAACAACAACATCCCGAATATCCCGCCCAGCCTTACGGCTTGCGCCTCGCCCGGCTTTTTCTACACCGCCAACACGCCCGCCGACATCACCAACATGCTGCAAACCATGTTCAAGCAGGCACTGGCGACGGCCCACATTACGAATTGAGGCCGAACGAATTGAAGCTGCCTTGCACCGGTGGTAACCAAAGGCAGTTCATCTCGCCCAGGTTATCATCGCCATGCGCTTCATTCAGACTTTCCAGCTCTATGACTTTCTCGACACGCTGGTCAGCCTGCTGACGGCCTTCGTACTGGGAACCTTGATCGGCGCCGAGCGGCAGTATCGCCAGCGCAGCGCCGGCCTGCGAACCAACGTGCTGGTCGCCGTCGGTGCATCGGCCTTTGTCGATCTGGCCATGCACCTCACGGGATCGGAAGGCAGTGTGCGCGTGATCGCCTATGTCGTCTCGGGAATAGGCTTCCTCGGCGCCGGCACCATCATGAAGGAAGGCATGAATGTCAGAGGCCTCAACACCGCCGCGACGCTGTGGGCCTCGGCGGCGGTCGGATGCTGCGCCGGCGCCGACATGGTCGCGCAGGCGGCGCTGCTGACGCTGTTCGTGCTCGGCGGCAACACCTTGCTGCGTCCGCTGGTGAACGCGATCGACCGCATTCCGATCAACGAGCAATCTTCCGAGGCGCTGTATGACGTGCTGGTCACGGCGGACATCGGCGCGGTTGCGCCGGTGCGGGAGTTTCTGCTCGAGAAACTCGCGGCGGCCAATTACCCGGTGCGCGATACCAAGGTCATTGATCGGTCCGAAGAAGAGGCCGAAATCGTCGCCACGCTGGTCAGCCTGTCGATCGAACCGGACGAACTCGATGCCGTCGTCGCCAGCCTGGCCGGCCTGCCCGGCGTTCGCCACGTCACCTGGAACGTGCGCGCGCTCGAATAGCGCGCGCTCGAATGGCAGGTCTTGATTGGCAGGTCTTGATTGGCAGGTCCTGAATGGCCGGTCTTGATTAGCAGATCTTGGATTTGTTCAGAAGCGCGTTTGATCGACGGCGGCGCGCAGCGTCGGCGACACTTTCACGGTTTCATGATCGTCGGAACAGAATCTTAAATAAAGACTTAGAATTCGATAGCGCCAGGCGGGTGTATCGTGCCTGGAGCGCGAGGAAGATTTCGATCGGCCTTTGGCGCAAACGCCCTGATGCATCGAAGGTTGGAACGTTGGTGCATCGAAGGTCGGGAACCAGAACTTCTGAATTTCAGAGACGACAATTTCGGAGACGACAATGACAAAACTCCTGATGACGACAGCCGCGATTCTCACGCTCACTGTCGCGGCGGCAAACGCCAATGGCACCCAGGCCGATCCACGCGCCTCCGGCGTCACGCAGGGCTATGTTTCCAACGGCTCATTTGACTGGCGCCATGAACGGCCCGGCTGGCATGCGCCCTGGTACGCCTATAGCGAAAGCGGCCACTGTTTCGTCTGGACGCCGAACGCCTATCACTACGCCTGCGATCCCAACTCCCGCTACTGAAAGCGGCGCCGGCGACCTCAAGCATTTGAGCTTGGTACGTGTGACAGGACGGAAGTTTGTCCGGCTTGTTTGGGCGACGTTCGCGCGCGTCGCTGCTTTTAGTTGTGGCGGTTTATTACCGTCTGGTATACATTATTCAGTATTGTTGCTGAAATGATACAATGTATCTCGCACAGCAACATCTCTGCTGTGGTGCAAGATGCTGTTGAAGCATCACGTCTTTATTGCTCACGCCCTGAAATCTCTTCGCAATTGCAATAACTTCTGCGCCGGTGTCATCATATTGACCCCGTTCCCCAACGCCTCCAGCCTTACCCCAGGCTCAAATTAAGAGCCGTTCTAAAGGGGATGGCGATGAAAAAATATGCGCTAGGCGTGGCCGCTGCGGCGGTCGCGGTGGTTACTCAGTCTCCGTCGGCGTCGGCCGACAAGCTTGATCAAGTGCTGGAGCGGCTCAACGCGATCGAGCAACGCGATGCTCAACTTGCCAAGGAGAATGCCGAGCTCAAGGCGCGACTCAACCGCATGGAATCGAAAAAAAGCGCGCCGCCGGTCGTGGTCCAGGCCGCGCCTGCGGGCCCCCGCGTGGTCAGTGTGCCGCCGCCCGGCGGTCCGGTGAAGACCGCTGCCTTCGACCTCGATGCCAACGGGCACTATTATCTCGAGCACAAGCATGGCGACCCCCTGACATTCTATACGCCCGGCGGCGAGATCACCGCTTACGGCAATCTGGATGTCTCGATCGATGACACATCGAAGAATGTCGGAACCCTGAACCTGAACGGCGCCTCGGCTCCGGTCGGAAATTTCGGGTGGATGCCGGCGATCTCGACCAACCTGTCCTATCTCGGCGTTCGCGGCTTTCAACGTCTGCCCGGCATGGAATCCAATTTTGTGTATCAACTCGAACTCGGATTCGATATTTCGGCCACGCCCGGTCTGAAGGAATCCAACAGCAGTCTGAGCGACACCGTCAACGGCACGCTGTTCAACCGCAACACCTATATCGGCTTCGCGTCGCCGGAGTGGGGCGCGGTCAAGATCGGCAAGACGGACGCGCCGTACAAGACCTCGACCTCCGCGTTCAACCCGTTCGCCGGTCAGATCGGCGATTACGGCGTGATCATGGGCAATACCGGCGGCGACAACCGTGTCGAATTCGGCACCCGGCTCGACCACGCGATCTGGTACGAATCGCCCAGCATTCACGGCTTCCAGTTCAACGCCCTGTTTGCTCCGGGGCAGAACCGCGATACCGACAGCTCCAACATCGCGGCCGGAGAATCCGATTGCGCCGGCGGCAACGTTCCCCAGAGCGGCGGCAATCTGCCGGTCGCGTGTAACGACGGCTCCTTCAGCAATGCCGTCAGCGCCAATCTGAGTTTCACCCACAATGCCTTCTACGCCACCGTCGCCTATGAGCGTCACGAGGCGGTCAACCGGCAGAGCGATATCACCGCGATGTACGGCGCATCGAGCCTGGCGACGCTGCCTTCGGCCTATGCCCAGAACCTCTTCAACGAGGACGTCGCGGCCGAGGACGCCTTCAAAGTCGCGGCATTGTATCATTTCTCCACCGGCACCACGTTCGGCGGCATCTTTGAAATGATGCATCGCTACGTTCCGGCTGACCTCGACTTCCAGAATGAGCGAAGCCGCAACGGTTCGTGGCTGTTCGTGAGCCAGCAACTGACCCCCATCGACAGCATTCATTTCGGCTGGGGACACGCGTTCACGGCGGTCGGCGACCCCGGCCAGCACAACAGCTCGACCCAGACGACGCTCGACGGGTTCGGTACCTATGCGCTCAACCTGAACGCGGCGGATATGGTGACGGCCTCCTACAAGCGAATGCTGAGCCCGAACCTGACCTGGTACACCGCGGTTGCGGCGACCTTCAACGGTTCGAGCGCTCACTATGATCTCGGCGCGGGCGGCAGAGGCGTTACGACGGACTGCCACGACGCGTTCGGGGCGGATGGCGGCTACACCTCAACGCCACATTGCTACACCGGCACCACCATCGTCGGCGTCTCGACCGGCGCTTCCTGGAAGTTCTAGAGCCCCATCGGTTCACAACAGCTGCCGGAGCGGGATGACTTTCTTCGGATCGTCATCCCGCTCTATTTATTTGCAGCATGATCTCCGGGCCAGGATCCGTGCGGCAACGACGCGTTTGCTCGATTGGCCAACGCACATCCGGGGTTCGCGCCGGCGCATGTCGCGGAACGACCGACGGAACGGTCAGCTCCGCTTGGCCTTGCTCGACGGCGAGCCGAACAGCGCTTTCTTCAGATCCTTGATGCCTTCGGACAGCCGCGGCCAGTCACAGGAGAAGGAATGTTGCGCGCAATTATTCGCCCTTAAATGCCTGACGTCACTGGCCGGCGCTTGCGGCTTGCTGATGCTCGCGGTGGTCGCGGGCGCCTTTTCGTTTTCATTCTTCAGCGAAGCACGCTCGAGCTGCTGCTTGGCCGCGAACGCCGCCGCGATGCTGCTGCGCCGCTGATTGTCGAGATAGGCGGTGTATTGTTCGTCGATTTGCCTCTGTTCTTCCGGCGTCGGATTGGGACCCGCGATATCGAAGTTCCGGTTCTGCATGAAATCGAAATAGCTGTAGCCGCCGCCGGGCTTGCGCCGTCCGGCAAACTTCGCGTTGCATTCCGACAGCGCCGCGGTCCTGGCTTCCTTGCTCTCGACCTTTTCCGCGCTGTCGGCGCACTCCTCGAAATCCGCCGGCGCGCGCGCACCCCACCACTGTGCCTGCGCGCGCGAAGGCTGCAGCAGCAGGCCACCGGCGATCGCGGCTATCAGCAATGCGGAACTGCGGAATGCAATCACGGACGACTTTCCTCGAGTGCGAATTCGCAAGGAATTCGCAAATCATGAATTCTACCGATTGTCGCCATTATTGGCCGGCTTGTCACCCCGGAATGGGACGTTTTTCCCGCGGCACCGGAAACTTACTGGCCCCGTGCTGATGGCAGGACACATTTGTGCCGAGCCGGGAACCATCGGAATAAAATCGCTTTCAAGATCCGCTGACTATTTGTTACGCAGCGTGCCGGGAACCCACGATGATGAACCCATCCGTCGTTTCCATGCGGAATCGAAATCGAACATGCGAACGCGGATCATCGGCAATGGCGACGCATTGTCTTGCGTACACGAAACGGCTGGCGGACGCGGAAATGAGGCGGCTTCGTGGCGGGCGACGGAGGGCCTCGGTCGATGGCCAGGCATGAGGCTTCAATTGCCGAAAACATTCCCTGTTTGCACGCGGCAGCTCTCGCCGCTCGTTT
>NZ_JBEKCZ010000280.1:0-5601 GCF_050014615.1 Bradyrhizobium sp.
TGATCATCGTGGCCGTGATCATCGGCATGATCGTCATGCGCAGCGGACGCATGGGCGTCGGCGCCATGCGCGTCGTCATGATGCTCGACGGTGTCACCGCTTGGATTGCGCGCATGCGCGCCGAATATCGAGATCAGCCCCGCAAGTATCGCGCCGATCAGCGGCAGAAAGACGATTGCCTGAATCATTTGGCGCGTTAACCCTTCATCAGATTGACGTCTTCAACCGCGATCGAGCCGCGGTTGCGGAAATACACCACCAGCACCGCAAGACCGATCGCCGCTTCCGCCGCCGCGACCGTGAGCACCAAGAGCGCGAACACCTGGCCGACGATATCGCCGAGGAAGGTCGAGAACGCCACCAGGTTGATGTTGACGGCCAGCAGGATCAGCTCGATCGACATCAGGATCACGATGATGTTCTTGCGATTGAGGAAGATGCCGAGGATCCCGAGCGTGAACAGGATGGCGCCGACCGCGAGATAATGCCCAAGACCGATCGTCATTGCACCCACTCCGCCGCGTCCGCGTCCTGCAGGCCCTGCCCGGACGCCACCTTGCGTACGCTCATGGCCAGTTCAGGCGTCCGCGCGTTCTGCACATTGATGTCCTGCCGCTTGACGCTGACCTTGTGACGCAGCGTCAGCACGATGGCGCCGATCATCGCCACCAGCAGCACCATGCCGGCGATCTGGAAGTAATGGATGTATTTGGTGTAGAGCACGAGCCCGAGCGCTTCGGTATTGCTTACATTAGTCGGGATCGCCGCGGTGATGGTTTTAGCGACGTTGGGGTTGATGACCCAGCCACCCCCGACCAGCAGCAATTCAGCCAGGAATACCGCGCCGATCACCAGACCGATCGGCAGATATTCCAGAAAACCCTCGCGCAGTTCGGTGAAATCGACATCGAGCATCATGATCACGAACAGAAACAGCACCGCGACCGCGCCGACATAGACCACGACCAGGATCATCGCCAGAAACTCGGCGCCCATCAGCACGAACAGGCCCGAGGCATTGACGAATGCCAGGATCAGAAACAGCACGGAGTGCACGGGATTGCGCGACACAATCACCATCACCGCCGAGGCCACGCAGATGCCGGCGAACAAATAGAAGAACAGCGCGGGAAGGATCATGCCCTCACCTCACCGGTACGGCGCGTCGAGTTCGATGGACTTCGCAAGCTCACGCTCCCAGCGGTCGCCGTTGGCGAGAAGTTTCGCCTTGTCATAATAGAGTTCCTCGCGGGTCTCGGTCGCGAATTCGAAGTTCGGTCCCTCGACGATGGCATCGACCGGACAGGCCTCCTGGCACAATCCGCAATAGATGCATTTCACCATGTCGATGTCGTAGCGCACGGTGCGGCGGGTACCGTCGTTGCGGCGTGGGCCGGCCTCGATGGTGATCGCCTGCGCCGGACAGATCGCCTCGCACAGCTTGCAGGCGATGCAGCGTTCCTCGCCGTTGGGATATCGGCGCAGCGCGTGCTCGCCGCGGAACCGCGGCGAAATCGGCCCCTTTTCGAACGGATAATTCAGCGTCGGCTTCGGCTTGAAGAAATAGCGCATGGCCAGAAAGAACGCCGATACGAATTCGGTGAGCAGCAGCGAGCGGGCTGTGGCGTTGATATTGACACTCATAGCGACCTCATTTCGGCGCGATCCCAGCGAACTGCAGCACACCGGCGACGATCACCACCATCGCCAGCGACAACGGCAGGAACACCTTCCAGCCCAGCCGCATCAACTGGTCGTAGCGGTAGCGCGGCACGATCGCCTTCGCCATCGCAAACAGGAAGAACATGAAAAATACCTTGAGCACGAACCAGATCACGCCGGGTATCCAGGTGAACGGCGGCAGTGCGATCGGCGGCAGCCAGCCGCCCATGAACAGGATCGCAGCCATCGCGCACATCGTGGTGATCGCGACATATTCGCCGAGCATGAACAGCAAATACGGCGTCGAGCCGTATTCGACCATGAATCCCGCCACCAGTTCGGATTCGGCTTCCACCAGATCGAATGGCGGACGGTTGGTTTCGGCCAGCGCCGAGACATAGAAGATCACGAACATCGGAAACAGCGGCAGCCAGTACCAGTTCAGGAACGTCAGCCAGGGCAGTCCGATCAGGCTGCCGAGGCCGCGGGTGTTCTGCGCCTCGACCACGGCCGACAAATTGAGCGAGCCCGCGCATAGCAACACCGTGATGATGACGAACCCGATCGAGACTTCGTAGCTCACCATCTGCGCCGCCGAGCGAAGTGCTGCGAGGAACGGATATTTCGAGTTCGACGACCACCCGGCCATGATGATGCCGTAGATCGACAGCGACGAGATCGCGAAAATAAAGAGCACGCCGACATTGATGTCGGCGATCACCCAGCCGAGACTCATCGGGATCACGGCCCACGCCGCCAGCGCCAGCACGCAGCTCACCAGCGGCGCCAGCAGGAACACGCCCTTGTTGGCGCCGGCCGGAATGATCGGCTCCTTCAGCACGAATTTCAGCAGATCGGCAAAGGATTGGAACAGGCCGAACGGCCCGACGACGTTGGGACCGCGCCGGATCTGCACCGCCGCCCAGATCTTGCGGTCGGCCAACAGGATGTAGGCGATCGCGATCAACAGCACCACGAGCAGCAGCAGGCTTTCGGCGACCATCACGATCAGCGGCCACAATGTACTGGTCCAGAATTCGGCCATCGCTTTACTCCGCCGCCGTCAGCATTTGCCCCGACGCCAGGCGGGAGCATTCCGCCATGACAGCCGAAGCGCGCGCGATCGGGTTGGCCAAATAGAAATCTTCAACGGATGTCTTGAACGGCGCCTTCTCGACAGTGCCGCCCTTGGCCGAGAGCGTCTTGAGATCGGCCGCGTTGCCGGCCTCGATCTGGTCGACGCGCATCAGATGCGGCGTGGCCTTGAAGATCGCCTGCCGCAGGGCACTTAGCGAATCGTAGGGCAGCTTTTTGCCCAGAACGTCCGACAGCGCACGAATGATCGCCCAGTCCTCGCGTGCCTCTCCCGGGGGAAATGCCGCACGGTTGGCCATCTGCACCCGGCCTTCGGTGTTGACGAAGATGCCGGACTTTTCGGTATAGGCCGCGCCCGGCAGGATGACATCGGCACGGTGCGCGCCGCGGTCGCCATGGGTGCCGATATAGACCACAAAGGTGCCGTCGGGCACCTTGACCTCATCAGCGCCAAGCAGGAACAGAACGTCGATGGTGCCGAATGTCGTCATCTCGGCTGCGCTCAGGCCGCCAGCGCCCGCAGCAAAGCCGATATCGAGCGCGCCCACGCGCGACGCCGTATCCTGCAACACGGCGAAGCCGTTCCAGCCGTCCTTGACCGCGCCGAAATCCAGCGCCAGCTTCGCCGCGGCCGCGAGCACCGCCGCTCCGTCGTGCCGCGCTGCTACGCCGGCGCCGACCAGCACAATCGGATGTTTCGCGTTTTTCAGCACGTCCGCGAAGGAATGCTTGCCGGCGGCGAGATCGCTGAGCGAATCCGTACCCGCGCCCAGATAGTCATAACCGTAAGTGAGATCGGCCTTGGCGCCGATCACACCGATCTTGAGCTGGCCGCTGCGCCAGCGCTTGCGGATCCGCGCGTTGAGAACGGCGGCCTCCTTGCGCGGGTTCGAACCCACGATCAACAGCGCGTCGGCCTGATCGATGCCGGCGATGGTGGGATTGAAGATGTAGGAGGCGCGGCCGGCCTTGGGAGTGAAAGCATCGCCGCCCTGGACCGCGAGATTGGCCGAGCCGCATTTCGCCAACAAGTCCTTGAGCGCGAACATCTCCTCCACCGCGGCGAGATCGCCGGCGATGGCCCCGATCCGCTTGCCGTCGATGCGGCCGGCCTTGGCTGCGATCGCCGCGAAAGCCTCGGACCACGATGCCGCGCGAAGCTGGCCGTTCTCCCTGATGTAGGGACGGTCGAGCCGCTGCGTGCGCAGGCCATCAATGATGTGGCGGGTCTTGTCGGAAATCCACTCCTCGTTCACCGCCTCGTTGACGCGCGGCAGAATCCGCATCACCTCGCGGCCACGGGTATCGACCCGGATCGCCGAGCCGACGCCGTCCATCACGTCGATCGACTGGGTCTTGCCGAGCTCCCAGGGCCGTGCCGCGAACGCGTAGGGCTTCGAGGTCAGCGCTCCCACCGGACAGATATCAACGAGATTACCCTGCAGTTCCGAGGTCAGCGCGGACTCGAGGTAGGTGGTGATCTCCATATCCTCGCCGCGGCCGGTCGCGCCCATCTCGGGAACGCCGCAGACTTCGGCGGCAAAGCGGACGCAGCGCGTGCACTGGATGCAGCGGTTCATCGAGGTCTTGACCAGCGCGCCGATATATTTGTCCTCGACCGCGCGCTTGTTCTCGGCGAAGCGGCTGGTGTCGACGCCGTAACCCATTGCCTGATCCTGCAGGTCGCACTCCCCGCCCTGATCGCAGATCGGGCAATCCAGCGGATGGTTGATCAGCAGGAATTCCATCACGCCTTCGCGTGCCTTCTTCACCATCGGCGAGCGGGTCGAGATCTCCGGCGGTTCACCCTTGGGACCGGGACGGCAATCGCGAACGCCCCAGGCGCAGCTTGCGACCGGTTTCGGGCCGCCCTTCACCTCAACCAGGCACATCCGGCAATTGCCGGCGATCGACAGGCGCTCGTGGTAGCAAAAGCGCGGAATTTCAGCCCCCGCCGCCTCGCACGCCTGCAGCAGCGTGAATTCTGCGGGAACATCGATCTCTTTGCCATCGACGATGAGTTTGGTCATTGCTGTCTCAGGTCTTTCCGAGCTTGCAGTCGGGTGGTGTGACGCTCGCGGTCTTCATGGACGCTTTTACCCATTGCTGGGTGTCGGTGCTGTAGGTCGCGAGATAAGCGGGCTCAGCGACGTTCTTCTCGCACAGGAACGGCAGATGCGGCTTCAGGTCGTAGTCGCACGACGCCTGCCATTCGGGCCGGTTGGCGAATGCGGCGGTCGCCTCCTCGCAGGCATAGAGGAAATACGAGACAAAACTCTCATATTGAACCTGCGCATCGCGGCCACCGGCCTTGATCATATCGTAATCCGGCGACGAAAATTTCGGGTTCCTGAACGCCAGATCCGTATAGCCCAGGAACGCCTGCCGGGCGCTGACGGCGCGATTGCTGGAGCGGATTTCGTTGATCTGGAACAGGATCGCAACAAAGCCGAGCAGCGCCACGCAGGCCTGCGCCATCTGCGCCAGCGTCCCGTATTTCTGCCACCAGAAAATGCTCGGTTGCGACATCGATCTCACTCCGCCGCGACCATATGCGCAGGGTCCAGAATGCCGGCGTCGTCGACATCGGCCTTGCGCGAATAGGCGTCGATCCGCGCCTCGATCTCGTGACGGAAATGCGCGATCAGGCCCTGGATCGGCCACGCCGCGGCATCGCCGAGCGCGCAGATGGTGTGACCCTCGACCTGCTTTGTCACTTCCAGCAGCATGTCGATCTCGCGCTTGTGGGCGCGGCCCTCCGCCATCCGGGTCAGCACCCGCCACATCCAACCGGTGCCCTCGCGGCACGGCGTGCACTGGCCGCAGCTCTCATGCTTGTAGAAA
>NZ_JBEKCZ010000281.1:0-5788 GCF_050014615.1 Bradyrhizobium sp.
TGCACCTGATCGACAAGCCCGAGGCCAAGACCAAATCGCTGTTGAAATGGGTCAAGGGCCCGGATTTTCCGACCGGCGGCATCATCGTCGATTCCAAGGAAGCGATTGCCGAGGCCTATATCACCGGGCGCGGCGCGTTCCGGACCCGCGCGCGCTGGAAGCAGGAGGAGGGCGCGCGGGGTACCTGGGTCGTTGTCATCACCGAGATTCCCTGGCTGGTGCAGAAATCCCGGCTGGTGGAAAAGATCGCCGAACTGCTCAACGACAAGAAGCTGCCGCTGGTCGGCGACGTCAGGGACGAATCCGCCGAAGATATTCGCCTGGTGATCGAGCCGAAATCGCGTGCGGTCGATCCGGAACTGTTGATGGAATCGCTGTTCCGGCTGACCGAGCTGGAAAGCCGGATCCCGCTGAACCTCAACGTGCTGGTGAAGGGCCGCATCCCCAAGGTGCTTGGCCTTGCCGAATGCCTGCGCGAATGGCTCGACCATCTGCGCGACGTGCTGCTGCGCCGCAACATCGACAAAGTGATAAAAATCATCCGCACCGAGGATGAGCCGAAGCCGGAGTTGATGAAGGCGTTCAAGCTGACGGAGGTCCAGGCTGACGCGATCCTCAATATGCGGCTGCGCAGCCTGCGCAAGCTCGAGGAATTCGAGATCCGCACCGAGGACAAGAACCTTCGCGCCGAACTGAAGGGTATCAAGGGACTTCTTGGTTCGGAAGCCGAGCAATGGTCCAAGATCGGCGATCAGGTCCGCAAGGTTCGCGACATCTTTGGGCCGAAGACGCCGCTCGGCAAGCGCCGCACCCAGTTCGCCGACGCGCCGGAGCACGATCTGGCTGCGATCGAGGAGGCGTTCGTCGAGCGCGAGCCGGTCACCGTGGTGGTTTCCGACAAGGGCTGGATACGCACGCTGAAGGGCCATGTCGCCGATCTCTCCGGGCTGACCTTCAAGACCGACGACCAGCTCGGCTCGGCCTTCTTCGCCGAGACCACCTCCAAGCTGTTGCTGTTCGCCACCAACGGCCGGTTCTATTCGCTCGATGTCGCCAAGCTGCCGGGCGGCCGCGGCCATGGCGAGCCGATCCGCATGTTCATCGACATGGAGCAGGACACCGCGATCGTGTCGCTGTTCGTCAACAAGGGCGGCCGCAAATTCCTGGTCGCGAGCCATGAAGGGCAGGGCTTTATCGTCAACGAGGACGATTGCGTCGGCAACACCCGCAAGGGCAAGCAGGTGCTCAATGTCGAGATGCCGAACGAGGCCCGCGCGATCGCCACCGTGTCGGGCGATACCGTCGCCGTGATCGGCACCAACCACAAGATGGTGATCTTCCCGATCGATCAGGTGCCGGAGATGGCGCGCGGCCGCGGCGTCCGGCTGCAGAAATATACCAGCGCGGGACTGTCCGATGTCGCGACCTTCGATTCCAAGGCCGGTTTGACCTGGAAGGATTCGGCCGGCCGCGATCAGGCCATGAGCTGGAAGGAATTATCGGACTGGCGCGGCAACCGCGCCGATGCCGGCCGCCTCGCGCATGGCCTGCCCAAGTCGAACAAGTTTTTGCGTGGGGTGGAGTAGGGCTTCGCTCGCGCCGGTTGTGTTGCCATCCTTTGACAGCCAGCCCCTTTTCGGGGATGCTGTCGAAAAATAGGGGACGCAACATGGCGCGCAGGGATCGGGATTGCATGGCTTGGCTTGCCGGCCCTGCTTCACGCCCAGACCATTCCCGCGTCGTCGGCGCCCGAACCCTTGCGTTCGATCCCTAGGGCATCCCATGGCGCCAGCTGAGCACACGGGAGCCGCACCGGAACGGTTGCACGCGCTTGACGCGGTCAGGGGAGGTGCCCTGCTGCTCGGCATCGTCCTGCACACAACGCTGTCATTTATTCCGGCGCCGACCCGGATCTGGATCATCCAGGACAGTCATCCCAGCATGACGCTCGGCGTGCTGTTCTTTACCATCCACGTGTTCCGGATGACGACGTTCTTTCTGATCGCGGGTTTCTTCGGCCATATGAGTTTCCATCGCCGCGGCGGGGGAGCCTTCATCAAGGACCGGTTGCAGCGGATCGCGCTGCCGCTGGTGGTCGGCTGGCCGATCGTGTTCGCGGCGATGGTTGCGGTGGTGTTCTGGGCGGCCAGCTACCCGAATGGCGGCCCCGTGCCTGGCGTGCCGCGCTGGCCGCCGGTGCTGCCGGCATTTCCCCTGACCCATCTGTGGTTTCTCTACGTGCTGCTGGAGCTCTATGCCGCCGCGCTGGTGCTGCGCTTGGGCGTGGCCTGGCTCGACAAGAGTGGCCGCATTCGCGCCGGGGTCGACCGTCTGATGGGTCTGGTGATGCGCAGTTGGCTCGCGCCCGCTATACTGGCCGTTCCGATCGGGATCGCCTTGAACCTCGATCCGACCTGGGTGGGGTGGTTCGGGGTGCGGACCCCGGATCAATCCCTGATCACCAACCTGCAAGCCGTGATCGGCTTTGGCACGGCGTTCGGCTTCGGCTGGCTGCTGCATCGCCAGGTCGATCTGATCCGGATTTGGGAGCGACGCTGGCTGCTCAATCTCGTGCTCGCCGTCGTCTTGATCGCGGCAAGCTTCGCCTTGGCCATCGTGCCGCGGCCGAGGCCGGACGTCATCAGGTTCGCGGGCGCGACCTGCTACGCGCTGGCGATCTGGACCACGACATTCGCCGTGATCGGCGTTGCCCTTCGCTTCCTGTCCGGCTTCAGCGCCAGCCGGCGCTATCTCGCCGATGCGTCCTACTGGCTCTATCTCATCCATCTGCCGATTGTGATGGCGCTGCAGGTCGCGCTCTCCTCCCTCGATTGGCCGTGGCCAGCCAAGTTCGCGGCGATCCTCTTGGTCGCCGTCCCGGTGATGCTGGGCAGCTACCAACTCATGGTGCGCCACACCTTTATCGGCACGGTGCTCAATGGCCGCCGCATGCCGCGCCCGGAAAAGCCCGCCGGTGCGGCTGCCAGCCCGGCCGCGACCTGATGAATGCCGGCTACAATTGATCGTGAGATGGATGGGACACCGCAATACGGTAGTATCCGTTCCACGGGAGCGAAATTCCGGAAAAAATCGGCAGTGGAGGAAATAACGTGAATCGAACAATTGCTTTCGTGGCGGCCATTTTGCCCGCGGTCTTGCTGGCCGATCTTGCTCACGCGCAATCGGGCAAACCCGGCGTCGAAAAACTTTACGTGCTCAATTGCGGTGAAGGCGTCGCCGGCGATATTTCGCGCTGGTCTCCCGGCGTCAACGAAGGCAAGTCGATGGACTTCGTCGACAATTGCTATCTCATCAAGCATTCACAGGGCTGGTTCCTGTGGGACACCGGCATCCCGGATGCGGTCGCGGCGATGCCGAACGGGCTTGCGCCGGCCGATCCGAAGGCCGTCACCTGGCATCGCCCCAAGACGCTGGCGGCGCAGCTTGATCAGCTCGGGGTCAAGCCGTCGGACATCAAGGCGATGGCGATCTCGCACACCCACCCTGATCATATCGGCAATGTCGAGATGTTTCCGAACGCGATGCTCTATGTCCAGAAGTCCGAGTATGAATGGCCGGGCGCCAACAACGCGCCGCGGTTCAAGCCGGAGCATCCGGTCACCGAGCTCGAGGGCGATCGTGACATCTTCGGCGACGGCAGCCTGACCATTCTGTCGACCCCCGGCCACACGCCGGGTCATCAATCCCTGCTGGTGAAGCTGCCGCATACCGGCCCGGTCATCCTGACCGGCGATGCGGTGCATTTCAAAAGCAACTGGGAAAACCGCGGCGTCCCCGTCAACAATTTCAGCAAGGACCTGACGCTGGCCTCGATGCAGAAGATCTCGGACACGCTGACCAAGGAAAAAGCCCAGTTGTGGATCAACCACGACAAGGCGCAGCGCGATACGCTGAAAATGTCGCCGGAGTTCTACGATTGAGGTGAGTGAGTCAATCTGCCACGTCCGGGCATGGTTTGTCCGGCCGTGGCGAATGTGAATCAATTGCGCGGAACGGACACCGGCGGCGGACCAAACCCGACCGGCTTCTTGGGCTTCAGCGTCCCGATATAGAACGAGCCTCCGGCCACCAGAAACAGCGCGACCAGATAGACCGCATAGGATTGCGGCGGCCTGATCGCCCACCGCATAAAACCTCGGATAACAGCTGCCGGGCCGGTCTCGTCTTCCATGCGGTGGTTGTGCGCGAAATGGGCCGGGATGGGAAGGGGCAAATCGATCAGGGATATCAGGCGCCTTCGGGGCTCACGCCGCCGCCGCCGAATGCTTCCGCAGCACCAGGAGCGCTAGCAGCGCCGAGAGGCTGAGCGCGGAGGAGACGATCAGGATGCGGCTTCCCATGGTGTCGATCAAGAGGCCGAACGCCAGCGGCGCGATGGCCTGCGCCATCCGCGCCGGCGCGCCGATGATGCCGAGGCGGTAGCCATAATTTTGCGGGCCGAAGATCGCCAGCGGCAGCGTACCGCGCGCGATGGTCAGGATGCCGTTGCCGGCGCCGTGGAAGATCGCGAATACACCGGCGGCCCCGCCGCCAGCGAGCGCGAGAATGACGGCGCCGATCGGGTGCGTCAGGCAGGCCAGCCGCGTCGATACCAGCGGGTGATAGCGGCTGAGAAAACTCGCCTCGACGATCCGGGCCAGCACCTGCGCCGGACCGATCAGCGCGCCGGCCGTTACCGCCTGCAGCGTGGTCGCGCCCGCGGCTTGGAGAATTCTTGGCAGATGCGCCGCCATCGCGCCGGTGACGCTCCAGGCCGCGGCGAAGGCGAACGCCAGCAGCACCATGGTTCGATCGATCGGGATGTGCGGCTTGATCGCGGTCGCGGCCGCCGCCTTGGCGCCCTTCACGGCCGGGAGCATCAGGAGATTGATCGGCAGGCCGATCAGGATATGCGCCGCCGCCCAGGCAAAGCAGGTGTTGCGCCAGCCGATGGTTTCCAGTCCCCAGGCGGTTAGCGGCCATCCCACGGTGCTGGCGAAGCCCGCGAGCAGCGTGATCCCGGTGATGGAGCGGCGCGCATTGTCGCCGTAGATCCGCCCCAGCGCCGCGAAGGCGGCGTCGTAGAGGCCAAATCCCATGCCGACGCCGAGCAACAGCCAGGCGACAATCAGCACCGGGATCGAATAGGTCGCGCCGAGCAGGGCCAATCCCGCCGCCAGCGTTACATTGGAAGCCGACAGCACCGGCCGGCCGCCGAACAGATCGATCTGCCGGCCGACGCGCGGACCGAGCAGGGCCGATATCACCAGCGACGCCGAGAACGCCGCAAAGATCCAGTTCGAGGACACGCCGAGGTCATGTCCGATCGGATCGGCCAGGATCGCCGGCAGATAGTAGCTCGAAGCCCATGCCAGCGTTTGCGTGGTGCCGAGCGCCAGGATGATGGGAAACTGGCGGGCGCTTTGCTCAGGCGCCATTAAAATTCCTGGCCGGTATCATCCGCATCCGCATCCCGTCATGCCTTCCTGCTGGGCTTTTGCATCGCCAGCACAGCAGGCGTCAACCGCTGATAATGCAGGCCCGCCGCAGCATTTATTCGCATCGGGTGCGGCAGCACGCCAATCAATTTCCCTTCGATCTCTCGCTGATGATGAATCCAACCGCGAACATCGCGATGCCGCCGGCGACCGCGCCGGTCAACGATTCGGTCATGAAGACGTCGGCACTTGTGGGCACGTTCAGGCTTCCGCTCGCGGTCACGACGGTGACGGAATAGGTCTGGAGAAAAAGCCCGCTCAAGCCGCCGCTGATCAACCCGACAAGGCTG
>NZ_JBEKCZ010000282.1:0-5416 GCF_050014615.1 Bradyrhizobium sp.
GGTGCTGATCGACGGCCTCGCCGCCCGTTCCTGCGTGATCCCGATCAGCGGCTGCGTCGGTCGCGACATCCTGACGCTGGAGGGCCTCGGCTCGCGCAGCGATCCCGATCCGGTGCAGGACGCCTTCATCCGGGAACAGGCCGCGCAATGCGGCTACTGTCTCAACGGCATGATCATGACGACGAAGGCGCTGTTGATGCGCAATCCGCAGCCTTCCGAGCGCGAAGCCCTTGAGGCGCTGCGTTACAATCTTTGCCGGTGCGGCGCGCATATCGAGATCGTGCGCGCGGTGATGCGGGCGGCGGGCCATGCCGCCGAGGCGCGGGACTGATGACCACGCCAGGCTTTGCAGACAATCGTGAGCTTCGGCCCGGATCGTTGTCGGTGGTTCGCCCGGCGGCCTCGGGCGCGACAGCCGGATTCGAAACCTTCATCAGCATTACGGCCGATGGTTCGGTCACGGCCTTCAACGGCCATGTCGACCTCGGCACCGGCATCCGCACCGCGCTCGGACAGATCGTCGCCGAAGAACTCGACGTATCGCTGGCGCGCGTCAAAGTCGTGCTCGGCGATACCTCGAGGGTTCCCAATCAGGGCGCGACCATCGCCAGCGAGACCATTCAGATCACGGCAATACCGCTGCGCAAGGCCGCCGCGCAGGCGCGACATTTTTTGCTGGCGCGCGCCGCCGAGCGGCTCGAACTTCCCCTCAAAGACCTCGCGATCGACGACGGCCTGATCCGTGGGCATAATCGCAGCGTCAGCTTCGGCGAATTGATCGGCGACGAGAGCATCCGCCTTGAACTGGCCGACGATATCAAGGTCAAGGCCGTCGAAGCCTACAGCATCGTCGGGCAATCGGTGCCGCGCACCGATTTGCCGGCCAAGGCCACCGGCGAACTGGTCTATGTCCACGACGTCCGCCTGCCCGGCATGCTGCATGGCCGCGTCGTGCGCCCGCCCTATGCCGGCGTCGATGCCGGTCCCTTTGTCGGTACCAGCCTGATCGCCGTCGACGAGGCGTCGGTTCGCAATATTCCGGGGCTGGTGGCCGTGGTGCGGATCGGCGACTTCGTCGGTGTCATTACCGAGCGCGAGGAAAACGCGGTCAAGGCGGCGGCGCAACTCAAGGTGAGCTGGAAGCCGACCCCGACGCTGCCCGATCTGAAGGACGTCGAGACCGCGCTGCGCGCCAATCCCTCGACGCCGCGAATCCTGATCGACAGAGGCGACGTCGACGCGGCGCTGGCCGCCGCGGCGAAACCGATGCAGCGGACGTATATCTGGCCGTACCAGATGCACGCGTCGATCGGCCCGTCCTGCGCGGTTGCCGATTTCAACGACGGGCACATCAGGGTCTGGTCCGGCACCCAGAATCCGCACATCCTGCGGGCTGATCTGGCGCTGCTGCTGCAGCGGCCGGAAGCTGAAATCGATGTCATCCGCATGGAGGCCGCCGGCTGCTACGGCCGCAATTGCGCCGACGACGTTTCGGCCGATGCGGTCCTGCTGTCGCGCGCGGTCGGCCGCCCCGTCCGCGTGCAATTGACGCGCGAGCAGGAGCACGCCTGGGAACCGAAGGGCACCGGCCAGTTGATGGACGTCAAGGGCGGACTGCGCGCCGACGGCAATGTCGCCGGGTATGATTTTGCGACGCGCTATCCCTCCAACGGCGCACCTACTTTGGCGCTGCTTTTGACCGGCGCGGTGGCGCCGGTGGCGATCGTATCGGAAATGGGCGACCGCACCGCGATCCCGCCTTACGACTTTGAGGCGATGCGCGTGGTGGCGCACGACATGCCGCCGATCGTGCGCGCGGCCTGGTTTCGCGGTGTCTCGGCATTGCCGAATACCTTCGCCCACGAATCCTTCATCGACGAACTGGCGACCGAAGCCGGCGTCGATCCGATCGAATATCGCCTGCGCTATCTCAGGGATGTCAGAGCGGTCGATCTCGTCAAGGCCGTCACCGAGCGGGCCGGCTGGACGCCGCGTCCGGTGCGGCAAGAACCGACGGCCGAAGGCGACATCGTGCGCGGGCGGGGTTTTGCCTACGCGTTGTATGTCCACAGCAAGTTTCCGGGCTTTGGCGCCGCGTGGTCGGCCTGGATCACCGACGTCGCGGTCAACAAGGTGACCGGCGATGTCAGCGTGACGCGCGTCGTGGCCGGCCAGGATTCCGGGTTGATGATCAACCCGGATGGCGTGCGTCACCAGATTCACGGCAACGTCATCCAGTCGACCAGCCGCGCGCTGATGGAAGAGGTCTCGTTCGACCGCCATTCGGTGACCAGCCGCGAATGGGGCGCCTATCCGATCATCACCTTCCCGGATATTCCCGAGATCGACGTGTTGATGCTGCCGCGGCCGGATCAGCCGCCGCTCGGCGTCGGTGAATCCGCCTCGGTCCCCAGCGCCGCGGCAATTGCGAATGCGATCTTCGATGCCACCGGCGTGCGCTTTCGCGAATTGCCGTTCACGCCCGAACGCATCCTGGCGGGATTGCGCGGCGAACAGGGAGCGGTACCGGCCGCCTTGCCGGCAACAGCGAGAGCCCCGGAGCCGATGTCGACTTTCGCGGTCTCGAACCCGTTCGCACGACGACGCGGCGCGTTAGCAACTGTCGCGGCCCTGCTGGCCGCGATCGTCGGCATCGGCGCCGCCGTGCTGCCCTGGCGGTCGATCGCGCCGATCGCGCGACCGGATGCATCGGTGTTTTCAGCTGACACCATCGCCCGCGGCCGGCAATTGGCCGCGCTTGGCGACTGCGCGGTCTGCCACACAAATCTCAACGGCGGCACCGTCAATGCCGGTGGCCTCGCGATCGAGACGCCGTTCGGCATCATCTACAGCACCAACATCACGCCCGATGTGGCGACCGGAATCGGCGCATGGTCCTATCCCGCCTTCGAGCGCGCGATGCGCGAGGGCATCCATCGCGACGGAAGGCAGCTCTACCCGGCATTTCCCTACACGCATTTCGCCAGGACGACCGACGCTGACCTGCAGGCGCTCTACGCGTTTCTGATGGCGCAGGCACCAGTGCGGGCCGACACGCCCAAAACGAAGCTGGCATTCCCGTTCAACTGGCGACCGCTGCTGGCCGGATGGAACGCGCTGTTCCATCGCGCCGACGCGTTCGAGGCCGACGCGACGCAATCGGCGGCCTGGAATCGCGGCGCCTATCTGGTCGAAAGCCTCGGCCATTGCAGCGCCTGCCATTCGCCGCGCAACGCGCTGGGCGCGGAAAAAGCCAACGCCTATCTGGCTGGCGGTTTCGCGGAAGGCTGGGAAGCCCCGCCGCTGACCTCGCTGTCGCAGGCGCCGATTCCCTGGAGCGAGGATGAACTGTTCGCCTATCTGCGAACGGGTGAATCCCGATTCCACGGTGTCGCCGCAGGCCCGATGGCGCCGGTGGTGAAAGAACTCGCCGCTTTGCCCGACGAAGATATTCGCGCCATGGCGATCTATCTCGGCTCGTTCAACGACAACGCGATCAGCAAACCGGACCAGGAGGCGCTGGCCGTCCGGCTTGAAAGCCTGACCGGCACCAGGGTCGCTTCGGCCTCTTCTGTCGGCGTGCGCCTCTATGAGGGAGCCTGCGCGGTGTGCCATCAGGTCGGCGGCGCGCCTTTGTTCGGCAGCCGGCCGTCGCTGGCCCTGAACAGCAACCTGCATGGTGCGGTGCCAGACAATCTTATTCAGGTTATTCTGCACGGCATCGCCGAGCCGGTGTCGAGCGATCTCGGCTACATGCCCGGTTTCAAGGACAGCATGACCGACGATCAGCTCGCCGAGCTGGTGTCGTATCTGCGGCAGCAATTCGCTCCGGACAAACCCGCCTGGACCGGCGTGGCGGCCGCGGTCGGCCGGATCCGGCAGGGGCAAGGGCACGCGCAAAGGTAAGAGATGTCGCGCTGACCTGCCATGCCCCGGCTGAAAGCCACTGGTTGCAGGCTTCCCGGCGGGGTAGAGTCGGGACATGGCAGTCACAGACATTGCATCCCGGACCTACAACCACGGCTGGCGGCTCGATCCGATCGTGCGCAGCCTGCTCGATACCGATTTTTACAAGCTGCTGATGCTGCAGATGATCCGCGAATTCTACCCGGAGCAGCACACTACCTTTTCGGTCATCAATCGCAGCCGGCATGTACGGCTCGCCGAAATCATCGACGAGGGCGAGCTGCGCGCCCAGCTCGATCACGCCCGCGAAATCCGCTTCAGCAAGAAGGAGCTGATCTGGCTCGCCGGTAATACGTTCTACGGCAAGACCCAGATGTTTTCGCCTGATTTCATCAACTGGCTCGCCACCTTCCGGCTTCCCGAATACGAGCTGCGCAAGGTCGACGGCCAGTACGAACTGCATTTCCACGGCCCGTGGACCCATACCACGATGTGGGAAATTCCGGCGCTCGCGATTCTCAACGAGTTGCGCTCGCGCCAGGTGATGAAGGGCCAGGGCCGGTTTGCCCTCGACGTGCTCTATGCCCGCGCCAAGGCCAAACTATGGACCAAGGTCGAGCGCTTAAGGAAACTGGAGGGACTGCGGCTCTCGGATTTTGGAACGCGGCGGCGCCACGGTTTCCTGTGGCAGCGCTGGTGCGTCGAAGCGGTCAAGGAAGGCCTCGGCTCCTCCTTCACCGGAACGTCCAATGTTTTGCTGGCGATGGACAATGATCTGGAAGCGATCGGAACCAATGCCCATGAACTGCCGATGGTGGCCGCGGCCTTGGCGAATGACGACACCGAACTGCGCTGGGCGCCGTATCGCATTCTCGACCAGTGGCGCCACACCTATGGCGGCAATCTCCTGATCGCGTTGCCCGACGCCTTCGGCACCAAGCCGTTTCTGCGCGACGCCCCCGAATGGGTCGCGGACTGGACCGGCTTCCGGCCGGACAGCGCGCCGCCGATCGCGGCCGGCGAAGAGATCATCACCTGGTGGAAACAGAAGGGCCGCGATCCCAGGGAGAAATTGCTGGTGTTCTCCGACGGCATGGATGTCGGATCGATCGAGGAGACCTATCGTCATTTTGACGGCCGCGTGCGGATCAGCTTCGGCTGGGGCACCAACCTGACCAATGATTTTGTGGGATGCGCGCCCAACGGCTCGGTCGATCTCGATCCGATCTCGATCGTCTGCAAGGTGACATCGGTCGACGGCCGGCCGGCGGTGAAGCTGTCAGACAATCCGGAAAAGGCCACCGGCAGCGCGTCCGAAGTCGAGCGCTATTTGCGCGTGTTCGGCAACGCCGGCCGCGTTCGCACCGCGGTGCATGTGTGAAGGATTCGCATCGGCATGAAGCGGCGGGCGTCACTTCAAGGCATAATGACGAGATCGCAAGCGGCAGCAGAGCGCGATGGCTTTTAGTTGATGCTTGAGTTCGGTCACCTCGCCCCGCTTGCGGGGAGA
>NZ_JBEKCZ010000283.1:0-5380 GCF_050014615.1 Bradyrhizobium sp.
GCCCGCCGTTCCAGCCGGCGTACCGCCGCCGACAAGGCCGCCACCGGCGAATGATGGCCGCTGACGGCGTCCTGCGCCTCGCGCAAATCGGTCGCGATCTTCTCGCCCTGCATCATGGTGGTGCGGCGCCCCGCAAGGGCGGCCTCCTCGCCGTCCTTGGGTGCCAGCGCCTTCAGCTCATCGGCGGCATGGCGCAGATAGTCGGCTTCGCGGGCCGCGCGCTCCATGCCGGCGCGATGCTCGTCGAGCACATTATTGGCGGCGCGCCTGGTGTCCCAGAGCAGCTCGAGCGCCGCGACGTCCTTCTCGAGCCCGGCAAAGGCATCGAGCAATTTCCGGTGGGTCGAAGCATCGACCAGCGCGCGCTCGTCGTGCTGGCCGTGAATTTCGACCAATGCCGAGCCGACCGCCTTCAAGGTCTGCACGCTGATCGCCTGATCGTTGATGAAAGCGCGGGTGCGGCCATCGGCAAGCTGCACCCGGCGCAGGATCATCTCGCCGGTATCTTCAAGACCGTTGTCAGCAAGGATCACCGAGGCCGGATGGCCCTTGGGGATATCGAACACCGCGGTGACCTGGCCCTGCTCCGCGCCGTGCCGCACCAGGCCGGCATCGCCGCGGCCGCCGAGCGCCAGCGCGAATGCATCGAGAAGGATGGATTTGCCCGCGCCGGTCTCGCCGGTCAAAACCGCAAGGCCACGGGAAAACTCGATATCGAGCCGTTCGATCAGGACGATGTCACGGATCGAAAGACGGGCCAGCATGCGAGATCAATTCCTACTAGCGAGACCCAGTTTCTGGAAGGCCCTTGAAATGGCGGACCCCCTGTCCTCGCTCGGCTCGAGGCCGCCGGACTTTACAAGATTATAGGCGTCCTTGTACCAGCGGCTGTCGGGAAAATTATGCCCGAGCACGGCGGCGGCGGTCTGGGCCTCGCTGACGACTCCGATCGCCATATAGGCCTCGGTCAGCCGGGCCAGCGCTTCCTCGACATGCCGCGTGGTCTGATACTGGGTCACCACGGTCTTGAAGCGGTTGATGGCGGCGGTGTAGTTGCGCTTTTCCATGTAATAGCGGCCGACAGTCATTTCGCGGCCGGCGAGCTGGTCGCGCGCGGCTTCCAGCTTGGCCTTGGCGCTGACGGCGTATTCCGAGGTCGGGTACTTGCGGACCACCTCATCCAGCGCCGCAATGGCCTTCTCGGTCCGGCCCTGATCACGGCTGACGTCCGGGATCTGGTCGTAATGCGAGGCCGCGATCAGAAATTGCGCATAGGCGGCGTCGGGGCTGCCCGGATGCAGGGTGACGTAACGCGTCGCCGCCCCGATGCAGCTGTCGTAGTCCTTGGCACTGTAGAAAGCATAGGCCGACATCAGCAGCGATTTACGCGCCAGGTCGGAATAAGGATGCTGGCGATCGACTTCCTCGAATTTCTTCGATGCCGCCTTCGGATCGTGCCCTTCGTTCATCAGGAACAAGCCCTCATTGTAGAGCTTTTCCGCGGGCTCTTCGACGAAGGTGTCGTCCTTGGAGAAAACCTTGTCCCAGGCGTCGGTAGCGGCGCTGCATCCGCCGAGCGAGATCGCGAGAAAGGCGAGGCCCGCGGCCAGACGCAATGGCCGACGCAGGTCCGACGTCAATTTGTGGTGTGCGAGCGTCATGCGCTGTGCCGACATTAAACTAAGACCTGACGCTGCAATTTAAGACCTGGCAAGTTTAAGACCTGACGCTGTGATGCCCGCCGCGCGCCCTGCGCGTGGTCATGGACGCGGTGAATGGATGCCCGCGGCACCCTGTGATGCGACCGCACGCCTGTTTAGCCGAAAAAGGACCCTTAACCAATCGGATACGCAGGCATTTCGCCCGGATTAAGGCGGTCCGAGCGGATCGTGGCCAATCATGGTTACTGCGCCAAATCGGAAACGACGGTCAGGACATTTCAAAGGGTGAAAGTCAGGACGTTTCGAAGGCGAAAGTCAGGACATTTCGGAGACGAAAGTCAGGAGATGTCCAAGGGGACGCTCAGGAGACGTCCAAGGGGACGCTCAGGAGACGTCCAAGGGGACGCTCAGGAGACGTCGGAGACGACGCTCAGGACACGTCCGGGCCGTAGGCCGGGGCGACCATGCCACCGACCATGCCGCTGCCGACTTCGGCGTGGCCGCGCGAACGGCGTGCCGTTTCCGCCTCGATCACCCGCCAGGCACTGCGATCGGCCATCAAGGCCGTCAGCACCGCGTGGTTGAGCTTGTGGCCGCCACGCACCGAGCGGTAGGCGCCCAGCAGCGGCAGACCGGCCAGCGCAAGATCGCCGACGACGTCGAGAACCTTGTGGCGCGCGCATTCGTCGGGATAGCGCAGGCCCTCATTGTTGAGCAGGCGGGTTTCATCGAACACCACCGAATTCTCAAACGAGGCGCCCAGCGCAAAGCCCGCGCTCCAGAGCCGCGCCACATCGTTCATGCATCCGAAGGTACGGGCGCGGCAGATCTCGCGGCGGAACCGTTCGGGGCTGAGATCGATCATATAATTCTGACGGCCGATCACCGGATTGGCGAAATCGATTTCGACCTCGGCCCGGAAGCCCGCTGCATAGGGCCTGATCTCGCCGAACGAGTGGCCCATCGTGACCTGCACCGGTTTCAGCACCTGGATGAAACGGCGCGATGCCGACTGGGTAACGATACCGGCCTGATCGATCGCGGCGACGAAAGCGGCGGCGCTGCCGTCCATGATCGGAACTTCCGGACCATCGACTTCGATCGTGGCGTTGTCGACGCCCATGCCGCGCAGTGCAGCAAGGACGTGTTCGGCGGTGGAGACCAGCGGGCCTTCACGGTCGCCCAGCACGGTCGCGAATTCGGTGGCGATCACGGCTTCCGCCGACGCCTGCACTTCGCGGTCGCAACCGTCGGGGTTGCTGCGCACAAAAACAAAGCCCGCATCGACAGATGCAGGCCCGAGCGTCAAATTGACCGGTAAACCAGAATGAACGCCGACACCTGTTACGTTGGCTTGCGACCGAAGCGTTGTCTGCCGGCTAAACTTCATTCGCAAACTGCCCACCGACTTTACTTAAAGATCGAACGACCCGATTAGGCCTACCGATTCGTCTTAAGTATCCCCAAGTCACGGCAGACCATAGTCATTGCCTCAAAGGGCGCCAACTCACGCTTTTTTACCGATTGTTACCCAATCTCTGCCGTATTCACGCCAAAGGTTAACCAAACTCCGCCCCCGAAAGGCGCGGTCTTGATCCCCTTAGTTGACCACGAAATACATAATTAATCATTTAAAATCAGTTGCTTGAGAACGGCGCCGCCGCCACGCCCGGCGCAAAAGAAGAAGGTCCCGGCCTGTTTGGCCGGGACCTTTCATGTCGTCAGAATTGTAACAAACCTCAGTTGGACTGGCGGCGCAGGAAGGCCGGAATATCAAGATGGTCGTCGCCCTGTGGCGCCGCCGCCACAGGCGCCGGACGACCATGCGCGTCCAATCCCTGGGGCGCCGGCCGGCGAGCGTATTCAGATACCGGTTCGTTGGCCGCGATTTGCTGCGCGACCGAGCGTTGGGCCTTGCGCTCCGGCAGCGGCGGCATCGGCGCCATCGCCGGACCTGAGGCGCGGGCCGCGATCGGCGGCTCGGTCTCCTCGTCACGGCGGCCGAGGCCGACATTGGCGAGACGCTGCAGCAGCGACATCCGGGTTTTTTGCGGATGCTCCTCGTCGACTTCACCGCGCGCCTGCCGAATTTCGTTCTGCGCGGGCATCGGCAGATCTTCGAATTTCGGCATCCGGGGGGTGCGAACCGGCGGCCGTTCGGCCGCTTGCGGGATGAACGTATCGGGTGTTGCCGGCTCATGGACCGCGACAGGGGCGACATCATGATCCGGGAACAGGGATGGCTTCTGCGCGATCGGGCGAACCGTGACGTCGCCGTAGGATGCGGGCTGCAGCGGCGCCGATACCGTCGGCTGCGAAGCTTCCGGCGCGACCGCCGCGGCGATGGCCGCGAGCGCCGCACGTTCGACGCTGCCCGAGGTGCGTTGCGGCGGCGCGACGGGAGCCGTCTGCGGCGCAGCGCTCGGCGCCTCCAGCTTCTGGGCGCGTTCGGCCAGGCGCTGGTTATCGGCGCGCAGCCGTGCGGTCAGGTCGGCCAGCCTTGTATCCGGGGTCACGGCATTGGTCACGGCTGCAGCCGGCGTCGTTGAGGCGCGCGAGATCAGCGCCTGTTCGATGCCGGTGGCCACGACGGAAACGCGGATCACGCCGTCGAGGGTCTCGTCGAAAGTGGCGCCGACGATGATATTGGCGTCCTGGTCGACCTCTTCGCGAATCCGGGTCGCGGCTTCGTCGACCTCGAACAGCGTCAGATCCTTGCCGCCGGTGATCGAGATCAAGAGGCCACGGGCCCCCTTCATCGAGGAATCGTCGATCAGCGGATTGGCGATCGCGGCCTCCGCCGCGGTCAAAGCGCGCTTGTCGCCGGAGGCTTCGCCGGTGCCCATCATCGCCTTGCCCATTTCGCGCATCACGGCGCGGACGTCGGCGAAGTCGAGGTTGATCAGGCCTTCCTTGACCATCAGGTCGGTGATGCAGGCGACGCCCGAATAGAGCACCTGGTCGGCCATCGCGAAGGCGTCAGCGAAGGTGGTCTTTTCGTTGGCGACCCGGAACAGGTTCTGGTTCGGGATGATCAGCAGCGTATCGACCACCTTGTGGAGTTCGGCAATGCCGGCCTCGGCGGTGCGCATGCGGCGCTGGCCTTCGAAGTGGAACGGCTTGGTGACGACACCGACGGTGAGGATGCCCATGTCGCGCGCGGTCTTGGCGATGACGGGCGCGGCGCCGGTGCCGGTGCCGCCGCCCATGCCGGCGGTGACGAACACCATATTGGCGCCGGAGAGATGATCGCGGATTTCATCGATGACCTCCTGGGCCGCCGCCGCGCCGACATCCGGCTGCGAACCGGCGCCGAGGCCCTGGGTGACCTGGGTGCCCATCTGCACGATGCGCTGCGCCTTGGACATGGTCAGCGCCTGCGCGTCGGTATTGGCGACGACGAAATCGACGCCCTGCAATCCGGCGGTGATCATGTTGTTGACGGCGTTGCCGCCAGCCCCACCTACGCCAAAGACGGTAATCCGTGGTTTCAGCTCGCTGATGTCAGGGGGTGTTAGATTGAGTGCCATGGTTGCCTCTCGATTACGCGCGCGTTGGTTCGCCCCGGCCGACGGCCGCGGGAATTGGTGAAGATCGAAGGATGCGGAAAAGATTCATCAGAAGCCCTCTCGAAGCCATCGTCCGACCTTTCCGAAATAGCCGTCAGTCCCTGTCCTGAGCTGCCGCGTATGCCGCGGTTCGACGTGTTCAAGATGAGC
>NZ_JBEKCZ010000284.1:0-5281 GCF_050014615.1 Bradyrhizobium sp.
CCTTACCGGTAGCGCACATTGCCTTACCGGTAGCGCACATTGTAGTTGCGCGTTACTTTTGTCTAAATTAAGCGTTACTAAACTCGAAATAACCGTTACTTTTCCCCGAATTTGGCGTTACAGTTCGGTGATAAAGCGTTACTTTTTTCCAATAAACCGTTACAAAATTCAAAATAAGCGTTACACGATTTTGAGAATTTTGAAATCCTTCAAAGGCTTGGCCAAAATCCTTCGAAAGTCGAAATCCAATTAAGCGTTACATCCTCTGGAGAGACAATTGAGGGGTCGCCATTTCGCGTGATGGCATTGGCCTTAGCGTTCGATGAAATCTCGAGCGAATTTGACCGTCTACGAAATCCAATCGACATTGTAATCGGTCACTCCCGGGCCGTCGGAATGCCACTTCCAGCAAGCGAACGATCCGATGCATGGCCGCTTGGTCGAAACAGATGCCTCTGGGCGGTGGTGGCCCGGCGGGACAGCGTTTTCAGCTTCGAAAAAACTCAATTTTGCGATCTCAAGAATTCGTTGACGGACAAAAAGCTGGGTTTGAAAGCGTCCTTTCGAGGGACCGAAGGATCGAGCAATGTCGGAAATCGTGTAACGCTTAATTGAGAGAAAAGTAACGCTTTATTGGAGATTCAGACGGGTCGAAAACTTACAAAAAAATTTTCGAATTAAGCGTTACAAAAGTAAAATTAAACGTTTCTTTTTGGGGTATGTAACGGGGGGCCTTCGCAAAAGTGCTGCCGCCTCTGATTTTGGAAAGCGTGTTCAAAAAAGCGTCTAAAATCGTGCGCCGGAAACGCATCCAGCGGCGGCGGCTGCGGCGCGACAATGGCTCACCCAGCGCAACTTGGCGAACGAACCTACGAAGCCAACGACCCGAAAAAAACTGCCGAGCGTGCTTGCCATCGAGATCGGTGAAGCGGTAGGCCCATACGCGCTCCCAATTGTCGTGAACGATCAGATAAAGACCATTCTGGTCGGCGTGCGCGCCAGGTTTCTGAGATTTAACTTGGCTCGGGTTGAGGGGGCATTTTAGGCTATTATGGCCCGTTTTGACAGGTATCTTGATGCGGTAATACGCGTGAGCCCCAAGGGTTTATCGCCACACGGATGTCTTTCAACGACGAAAAGCAACGTATTACCAGGTTTTGTGCCTGTAGCGGGTCGCACCATCGGGTAACAGGAAATGCCATGTTTATTGGACTTCTCGAAGGAGACAGCGTCGCATGACACCGCTTAACAGCCTTCGAACCCATAATGATCCGTGACGGCATTCGGTAAGCTGATCCGAACCACGGCGTTTCGATTGACGCTGGTATATCTGTTTTTGTTCGCGCTGTTTGCCGCATCGCTGCTGGGCTATTTCGCCTGGAACACGCGCCGGCTGATCACCGAACAGATCACCACCACCGTGAACGCGGAAACCGGCGAGGTCAGCGATATTTTCGGGCGGCGCGGACTGCGCGGCCTGGTCAACACGATCGAGAACCGGGCGTTGCGGCCGGGTGCCAACCTCTACCTCGTGACCACCCCGGCGGGGCAGGCCATCGCCGGCAATGTCGGCTCGCTGGCGCCGGGCGTGATGGCGACGATCGGGTGGTCGGAGACCGCCTATCGGCGGCTCGATGAGCAGGACACCGCGGATCATCACGCGCTGGTGCGGGTCACCGAACTCTCCAGCGGCTTTCGGCTGTTGATCGGGCGCGATCTCGAGGAACGCCGGCGGCTGTTCGGGATTGTCGCGAATGCCGCGCAGTGGTCGGTATTGATCGTGGTGGTGCTTGGTCTTGGCGGCGGCATCTTCGTGGCGCGGCGGGTATTGCGGCGCATCGATGCCATGACCGGAACCACCCAGCGCATCATGGCCGGCGATCTCAGCGGGCGGCTGCCGGTCGGACGCAGCGGCGATGAACTCGATCGTCTGGCGGAAAATCTCAACGCCATGCTGGAGCGGATCGAAGCCCTCATGATGGGGCTGAAGGAAGTTTCCGACAACATCGCCCACGATCTCAAGACGCCGCTGACGCGGTTGCGCAATCGCGCCGAAGAGGCACTGGCGAAGTCCGGCAGTGAAGCCGAATACCGCAACGCTTTGGAACGGACCATCGAGGAATCCGACGGCTTGATTCGGACCTTCAATGCGCTGTTGATGATCGCGCGTGCCGAGTCCGGGCAGGCGCGCGGCAATATGGACGACTTTGACGCCGCCGACGTCGCCAATGGTATTCACGAACTTTACGAGCCGCTCGCGGAAGACGATGGCATGACCCTGCATGTCAGGACCGAATCCACGCCGCTTCACGGCAATCGCGAGTTGATCAGCCAGGCGCTGGCCAATCTCGTCGAGAACGCCATCAAATACGGCAAGCCGCTTGCAGCGGCCCAACCGCTCGGCGCCGACGCGGTCGCGGCTGCGTCCAGCAAGGAAATCCTGATCGAGGCCCGGCGCGCTGGCGATCAGGTGCTGCTCAGTGTCACCGATCACGGGCCGGGGATTCCGCAAGCCGATCGCAAACATGCGGTGGAACGATTTGTGCGGCTGGAGGCGAGCCGCACGCAGCCCGGGTCCGGGCTTGGATTGAGCCTGGCGTCGGCGGTGGCGACGCTGCATGGCGGCGAACTCAGGCTTGGTGACGCGCATCCCGGACTCACCGCAACTTTGGCCATCCCGGCGCTGTCGGGTGTCGGTGACGGGCTTGCGGCTCAAACGCATGATGTGCCACAGAAGGTGGCATGAATTCATCCGCGAAGGCCGCACTCGCCGCGCGGTTCGTGGACGGACCGCATCTGTCCGATCCCGATAAAGCCGAGCAGCGACTGACGGACTGGCTGACCGGCCTTGCAGCGGAGCAGGCGGCGGCGATCGATGATCTCATCGTCCGACTTCCCCTCGTCAAAACCATTTTGCTGGGCATCGCCGAAGCCTCGCCCTATCTTTTCGATCTCGTTCGCGCCGACAGCGCGCGCGCGATCAGGCTGCTCGAATGCGAGCCGGAACGATATCTGGCGCACCTGATCGACAACACCCGCCGCGAGGTGCTGCAGGCACCAGGCGAAGCCGACGTGATGCAATGGCTCCGTCGCATGAAGTCGGAAGCCGCGCTCTTGATCGCGCTGTGTGACATCGGCGGCGTCTGGCCGGTGATGCAGGTCACGGCGGCGCTGACCGATCTTGCGGTCGCCTCGGTGCAATCGGCGCTGCGCTTCTTGCTGCAGCAGGAAGCGGCGCGCGGGAGAATGTCGCCGCCGAACCCGGACCGTCCCGAGGATGATAGCGGTCTGGTCGTGCTGGCGATGGGCAAGATGGGGGCCGGCGAGCTGAATTATTCCAGCGACATCGATCTGATCGTATTCTTCGAGGCCGATGCGCCGACGCTGGCGCCCGATATCGAGCCGCAGCCGTTCTTTGTGCGGCTGACGCAGGGCTTGTCCCGGATCCTGCAGCAACGCAGCGGCGACGGCTATGTGTTCCGGGTCGATCTGCGGCTGCGTCCGGATCCCGCCTCGACGCCGGTGGCGCTCTCGACCGCTTCGGCGCTGCATTATTACGAGCGGGAAGGGCGGACCTGGGAACGCGCGGCCATGATCAAGGCGCGCGCCTGCGCCGGCGACTCCAGGGCGGGCGAGGCGCTGGTCGCGGAAATCGCGCCCTTTGTCTGGCGCAAGCATCTGGATTTCGCAGCGTTGGCCGACGTGCATGACATGAAGCGGCAGATGCAGACCTTTCGCGGGCAAAGCGAAATCGCGATCGAGGGCCACAATGTCAAGATCGGGCGCGGCGGCATCCGCGAAATCGAGTTTTTCGCGCAGACCCAGCAGCTGATCGCCGGCGGCCGGCACCCCGAATTGCGGGTGCGCCCGACCCTGGAAGCGTTGAACGTACTGGCGTCCAGCCACTGGATTACCTTCGAGGCGCGCGACCAGCTCACCGCTGCTTATGAATTTCTGCGGCGGGTCGAGCACCGGCTGCAGATGATAGCGGATGAGCAGACCCATGCGCTGCCGGACGATAGCGAGGCCGTGGAGCGCTTTGCCCGATTTTTCGGTTACGACAGCCGAGCCGCGTTCGCCGGCGACCTGTTTGGCCATCTCAACGTCGTGCAGGGGCATTATGGCAAGCTGTTCGAGGGCGACCCGGCCGGTACCGCCCGATTGCCGGCGGTGGATTACGCGGCCGGTCCGGACGACCCCCGCGTGATCGAACACCTGACCTCGCTCGGTTTCAAGAAGCCGATCACGGCGGCGCAGACGGTGCAGCAATGGCTGGCCGGCGATTATCGCGTATTCCGGATGGAATCGACGCGCAACGCATTCGTCGAATTCGTTCCCGCCTTGATTGCCGGCCTGGCGGATGCCGAGGAGCCCGACAACGCGGTGGCGGCCTTCGACCATTTCCTGCGGGCGCTGCAGCGTGGCGGGCGGCTGATCCTGCTGCTCAGCCAGAACCGCGACCTCGTCGCCCTGGTGGCGCTGATCCTCGGCGCCGCGCCGCGTCTTGGCGACATGCTGGCGCGGCGGCCGCAGATCATGGACGGGCTGATCGATCCGCGCTTCTTTGGCGCGATGCCGGACCAGCGCGAATTGTCCGCGCGTCTTGCGGCCACCTTGGTGGACGCCAATTCCTACGAGGAATTTCTCGACCGGCTGCGATTGTTCGGCAAGGAAAGCCTGTTCCTGATCGGCACCCGTATCCTGTCCGGCACGGTCTCCGCCCAGCAAGCCAGTGTCGCTTTCGCCGACGTCGCCGAGGGCATTGTCGATACCGTGCATGGCCTGGTGACCGATCAATTCGCGGTCCAGCACGGCCGGATCAAGGGGCAGGAGACCGCGATCCTCGCGATGGGCAGGCTGGGCAGCCGTGAGATGACCGCCGCGTCCGATCTCGATCTGATCCTGCTCTATGAGTTCGATCCTGAGTATCCGGATTCCGATGGCGCGCGATCCCTCCATGGCGCGCATTATTTCGCGCGCTTCACCCAGCGGCTGATCAGCGCGTTTACGACGCGGACCAATCACGGCGTGCTCTACGAAGTGGATATGCGGTTGCGGCCCTCCGGCCGGGCCGGCCCGGTGGCTTCGCATCTGAGTTCGTTCGCCGAATATCAGGATCGGGAAGCCTGGACCTGGGAGCATATGGCATTGACCCGGGCCCGGGTGATTTCATCGTCGCCGGATTTTCGCGGCAAAATCGAAAATATCATTCGCGACGTGCTGACGCGGCCGCGTGACGCCGCCGGCGTTGCCACCGATGTCGCCGACATGCGCCGCGCCG
>NZ_JBEKCZ010000285.1:0-5254 GCF_050014615.1 Bradyrhizobium sp.
ACGATCTGTGTTATGATCTGGTTTTCCCGGATAGCTTCGATCTGGTGCGGTTCTTCCCCGGCGTATCCGCGAGCGATGCGCTCTTGCGGAGCGCGTCCTTGAGATCGACCGGAATACCGTGCTTGCGGAGCAAATCGGCGAAGGCTTCGTCGGCCAGTTCCTGAAAAGTCGCCATCCTGTCGCGCGCGAGCTGCTTCAGTCTGTCGAAAGTGTCGTCGTCGAAGGCGATCAATTTGCGCATGCGCCATCTGCTCCCTGCGGTTGCCGGAGGCCACGTTGCCGAAGGAAGGTGGCGGCCACCGGCGTGCCGATCACCGTCAAAGCATCGTCCACCACTTCAAACATGCTTAATCGATCGCTACCGGCGCATGTTGACCGGCTCGATCCCGTTATATTACGGGGATGCACGTTTAGGCTCCAGTAGCGCAATGCGCGGTATGGTTGGTGATTGCATCTCGAACCGAGATTATCCATGTCCGCCGACCTGCATACAGAACAACGCCCTGCCTGGATCAGCAGGATCTGGAAATTACTCCGCGCGCCCGCCTACGCGTTCGGCAATCTTCGTATAGCGGAAAAAATTTCCACCATTGTCGGGCTGCTGGTCATCGTGATGACGTTGCTGATGGTGATGTCGATCCAATCCGTCCGCCTGCAGACCGAATACCGGCACGCGCTTGCGACCTCGGCGGCGAGCGCGGTCAATATTGGGCGCGTCAACGCATTGATCTACGCGATCGTGATGGAATCGCGCGGCATCTATATGTCGACCGATCCCGGCGCCGTGCGGCGATACGCCGATGAGCTTTCGCGGCGCAACCACGAACTCGCCGACGTCGTCGACGAATGGGAAAAGACCGCTGATTTCGGCGACGAGGGACAGTTTCCGGCCTTCAGGCTCCGAATTCTTCAGTTCATCGACTTTCGCAACGAACTGGTTCGCAGAGCCACCAAGATCAGCCCGGCGGCCGGACGCGAGTGGGGCGACAACGAAGCCAATCGCGCCTTGCGCGAAGCTCTCAGCAACGATCTTGAGGCCTTTGCCAGAATTGTCGAGGGTCGTACGTTGCTGGTGACAGAACTCGCCGATCGGGCCTGGATGGCATCCTGGTATCTGGCGTTGCTGGGCTTGAGCGCACTGCTGCTGACTGCGCTCACTGTGGTCGTGGTGAAGCGCTCCGTCATTGCGCCGTTGGCGGATATCGCTACGGCGACCGATGCAATCGCGGACGGAAAGACCGACCTCGACATTCCCCATGTCGAATTCGCGGACGAGATCGGGCATCTTGCCCGCGCGGTGCGCAATTTCCGGGACGCGACATGCCGCAATCAGGAGCTTGAACAGCTTGAAATCGGCACCGCCCGGCAGCGCGATACGGCAATCGGAGAACGCAACCGGCTGAACGACAAATATCTCGAGACCAAATGGCAGCTTCGCGCGGCGATCAACAACATGGCTCAGGGCCTGGTCATGATCGACGCCAGGGGCAAGATTCTCATGACCAACCGGCGGTACCGGGCGATGTATGAGCTGCCGGCGGAGTTGATAGGGCCCGAATGCACCCTGCGGGACATTCTCGCCTACCGCGCCGAGAAAGGCCTGTTCCTGGATGACGTCGATAAATACATAGCGACCATCCTTGATCGAATCGCCAAGGGGAAGCCTTCCGTCGTCGAATTTGCATTGGCCGATGGCCGCGCCTTCCGTGTGTCTGAAGAGCCGATGGCCGGCGGCGGCTGGGTCGCGACACATGAGGACGTCACCGAGCAGCAGCGGGCGGAGCGCATCCTGCAGCGGACCGAACGATTTCTGGTCACGGTGCTTGAGAATATATCCGAAGCGATCGTCGCCAAGGACGCGCGCACCTTGCGCTTCACCTTTGTCAACAAGGCCGCCGAAAGATTGATGGGACTGCCGCGTATTCAGATCATCGGCAAGTCGGTGCGCGATCTGTTTCCGGCGGATGCCGCCGACAGTATCGAGCGTCTGGACAGGGAGGCGCTCGCGGGAAATCTGGAAAGCGAACCCGCCATCCGAACCGTCAGCACGCCAAATAACGGCCAACGCAAGGTCGTGGTGCGGCGCTTGCCGATTGCCGACGGTGAGTCGCATATGCTGCTCAACATGATCGAGGACCGGACCGATCAGGCCAACATCGCGGATGTTGCCGCCTAGGCATTCCGCCGGGGCCGGAGTCGACCGGAGTTCATGGTCAATTAAAGTTGAGGGATCGCGGAGCGCGGGAAGAATCAAGCGGCTTTGGGGTATTCTGCACCGAAGCCGCTTTTCGGGCCGCTTTTTGGTGCCATCGGCTGGTACGCCGCTTGCTTTGCTCACTTGTGGATCAGGAGCTCACTTGGATGGCCTGATTTGGATTGGCCTGACTTGAGCTCATGGATGCTCACCATGTTCACCGCGCTCACAACCCCCGGCCTGACATTGTTGTTCCTGGGCGTCGTCGTCGGCCTGGGCACCGCTTTTGTGTGGATGCTGTGGGAGATCGAGCAAACATCCAAGCCGCATCGCAACAGCGATCGCTTCGGATAGACACCGATTTTTCTTTAGGAAGGCGCGCGGTTATTGCCGCGCGCCTTTTGTGTGAAATTGGCTGAGATTTCTGGAACTTCGTTTTGCTCAGCTCAGCACTTTGTACTTCTTGAACCAGGCCTGCATCTGGTTCCATCCGTCCTCGGCGGCTTCCTTGCGATAGCTTGCGCGGTAGTCGGCATGGAAACCGTGCGGCGCGGCCGGATAGATCTTGAACTCGGCGGTCTTCTTGGCCTCGGCGAGCGCTGTCTTCAGCGCCTCGACGGTGGCGACGGGAATGCCGGTATCGGCCTCGCCGTACAGGCCCAGCACCGGGGCTTTCATCTCGGGGGCCAACTGGGTCGGGCTCTTCGGCCAGAGCGGGTTCGGCGGATCGACCGGCGGGCCGTAAAATGCGACACCGGCCTTGAGCTCGCTGCTGTGGGCGGAATATTCCCAGACCGTCCGTCCGCCGCGGCAGAATCCGATAATGCCGAGCCGGGAGGTGTCGCCGCCCTGCGCCTTGGCCCAGGCGACGGTGCTGTCGAGATCGGACAGCAATTCCGCGTCCGGCTTGGAATTCACGATCGGCAGCAGCGCCGGAATGTCGGTAATCTTGGTGAGGTCGACGCCCTTGCGATAATAATAATCCGGCGCGATCGCGAGCGCGCCGAGCTTGGCGAGGCGTCGGGTCACGTCCTTGATATATTCGTGCAGGCCGAAAATCTCCATCGCCACCAGCACGACCGGCGGATTGGCCACGCCTTTCGGGCGCGCGAAATAGCCGGGCATCTCGCCGTCGGCGACCTTGATCTTTACATCGCCGGTGGTGAGGCCCTCGGTGTCGGTGGTGATGACGTCGGCGCGGACCGGACCGGCGGCCAGGGTGTAGCCGGCCGTCACGGCGGCCGATGCAGTCATGAAGCCGCGGCGCGAAAACGGCGCGACTTTTGTCAATCCGATGACATCTGATGTCAGCATGGGGTCGGCACTCATGATGGATTCCTCCTGGTTGGGGTGCGCATACAGCGGGCAAATTGCCGCCGAACGCAAGTCACCAGCCTGCGAGGCGCTGCCAGAAATCAGCCGTCGGCGGGCCGGCGCGGGTTCGGGGCAATCCGGCAACGGGGCATAAAAACAAGGCCGTCGGCGCAGTATAACGCCAACGGCCTTGCCAGCCCCGGACATTGAAATCGGCTTGCGCCGCCCGGTACGCTACATATGCTCCGGGAAAGTACGGACCGATGTGATCCAGTTCACAGTTGGCGCAAAAAAGTTGCGGCCGGGCTGGGTCGCCTACGAATCCGGGCGTTACGCTCGATCACGGAGTTCTATTGTGTTGTGCGACGAGGCTGGAAAATAGATCGGCAGGGGAATGAATTTATCTTGATAAGTTCATTGTCGGAATACTAGGTTTCATGGACGAGCAGGGGAGGCGATCGCGGCGGCGGTGTCATTGACCTTCACAAGCCTGGTGAGGTGAGCTCGGATAATTCGGTGTTCCAAATGCAGTGATCGTGGCTGGGGGACGCCGCCTGTAATAATCCATCCTTGATAGTCCATCCTTGCAACATGAAAAACCCAATCGGAGGTTTCCCAATGGTGCTCACTCGTCGTTTCGTCGTTGGCGGTCTGCTCGGGTCGGCCGCATTGTCCGCCGCGCACGGGCCAGCCTGGGCAAAGGCGGCTTTGTCCGGTCATCAGGTCACCGGCGCCTATCGTCATGCGGTCGGCGCTTTCGAGGTCATCGCCCTTAATGACGGGATGCTCGAAATTCCGGTCGGGATGTTCCTGGGCGCCGATCCGGCCGAGGCAGGAAAGTTGCTGTCGGGCCGGTCACTGCCCGCGGACAAGTCGCCGACGGCGGTCAACGCATTCCTCGTCAACACCGGCGACAAGCTCGTATTGATCGACAGCGGCACCGGCAACTTGATGGGCCCGACGATGGGACGCTTCGCCGCCAATCTCGCCGCGTTCGGCGTCGATCCGGCCAGCGTCGATGTCGTTGCGATGACGCATGTCCACCCTGATCATTTTGGCGGGTTGCTGACCGCGGAGCGCAAGATCGCCTTCCCCAAGGCGCAGTTCGTCATCAGCGAAGCAGATACCAAGTTCTGGCTGAGCGAGGAAGTTGCGGCAAAGGCGCCGGCCGACGCCAAGCCGTTCTTCGACATGGCGCGCGCCAATGTTTCGCCCTATATCGCCGCCGGAAACACCAGGTTCATCACCGATGGCCAGGAGGTGGTGCCCGGCATCACCGCGCATTCGGCGCCGGGGCATACGCCGGGCCACACCATGTATCGGGTCACGTCGGGCAGCGATACGCTCCTGATCTGGGGCGATATCATTCACTCCTATGCGCTTCAATTCGCCCATCCGGAGTGGGCGATCGCCTTTGACGTCGATCCGCCGACAGCAATTTCCACGCGTCAGAGAGTGTTCGACATGGCGGCGACCGACAAATTGACCATTGCCGGCGCCCACGTGCCGTTTCCCGGGATCGGTCACGTCGTCAAGGCCGGCGCGGCCTACGCTTACGAGCCGGCGTTCTGGGCCCCGGGCTGATCGCATCAGCTGCAAAGCCGGGATTTCCAGGCCGCAAAAAAGTTGCGGCCAGCTCTTGGGGGAGAGCTGGCCGCGCGCGATCCGGTCTGGGACGGGGAGGGGTGGGGATGTGACCGGGTCGCGTGTCTCCGTTATCTCGTTATGTGTCAGTGATCGCGGGCG
>NZ_JBEKCZ010000286.1:0-5252 GCF_050014615.1 Bradyrhizobium sp.
TCGCCCAACCAGGAAGCCATCATGGCCGAGCACGAGGAGTTCGATCATCGCCGCGAGGCGCTGAACGGCGCGATCGGCGTGCTCAACCCCAGGGAACGCCGCATCTTCGAGGCGCGGCGCCTGGCGGAAGAGCCCATGACGCTGGAAGACCTCGCCGCCGAATTCGGCGTGTCGCGCGAACGCGTGCGGCAGATCGAGGTTCGCGCCTTCGAGAAGGTGCAGTCGGCCGTCAAGGGCACGATCGCCCGGCAGGAAGAAGCCACGCTCCACGCCGCGCATTAAATTTCGCGGTTTTGGACAGACACGAAAGCCGGCGGCAACGCCGGCTTTTTTGTTGGGCAAACTCCACCATCGCCCCCGCGAAAGGGCGCTCTTGAACCTGCCGCCCCTTCCAGTCGACCAAACGGATAAGGCTTAAATCGGGGGCGATCGATGTCGATCACACTGCAATCAACCGTCGGCGGATTCTCGCCGGAGTTCCTGCGCCAATTGCCCGCCCTCGAAAAGGCCATGGTCGCGCATGGGCTCGAGCCATCGCAGTTCGTGATTTCAAAGGACTGGGCCACGCCAGCCGCGGCGCCGTTCATCGGGCCGTTTTTCTATGCCTACACGGTGTTTGTCGGCGACGACAGTTTCACCGTCACCGAGCCCAACGACATCCGGTTCCTGGACTATTTTTACGACCGCTGCATCTCCCAGGATAGTCAGGAAGATGACGCCGCCCCGGAACTGGCGCCGCGCTTGCGCCGCCCCGGCCTGATCAACCGCGTGTTCCGCTGGATGACGCAGCCGATCTGATCCTCGTCATTCACCCCACTGCCGGGCCAGCGTCGCCAGCGCGCAGCCTTCGCAGTAGCGCGCGTCCTTGTAGTCGATCCAGTTGTGGGCATAGACCCGATCGAGCGGAATGCCGTAACGCGCCCGCAACACCTTCACCAGCACCCGCCACGCCGCGATCTGCGCCTCGGTGGCGCCGCGGGTGACGTCAGGATAATTGCCGGCGAATTCCACCCCGATCGAGGTCACGGCGTTGACCTGATGAAAGGTCGGGCCGTTGTCGATGTATTTGTTGTCGTTGCGGTCGGCGCCGTCGGTATGGGTCGGAACCAGCGTCTCCGGCACCGCCCAATACACCGTGCCGTCGGTTTCCACCCAGACGGTGACGCCGCGCCGGGTCGGATTCTTCGCCTGCTCTTGTGCGCCACCACGGGCCGAGCCGGCCGGTCCCTCGGTCTGGTGCACGATGATGTTGCGCCAGGGATGGGCCTTGGCGACGTCGCCCCATGGCGCCAGCCAGACCATCTTCAGGCCGGGAATCTCGGGCGTGCCCGACCCACGTGCAATGGCCGCGAGGTCCGGCGACTGCGCGCTGGCCGGGGTCAATATCGCGAAAGCGAAGAGCGCGGTCGCAAGCAAGCGGAAGTTCATCGCGCTGCTGATATCATATTCACGCGCGCTTGCGCAGCGCCGGTTCCGTAGCCGCGCCGGGCTCCGGCGCCAGCGGCGGGGAGAGATCGTAAACCGCATGGCGGTTCTTGCCCTCCTTCTTGGCGACGTAGAGCGCATGGTCGGCGGCGGCGATCAGCCGGTCCGGGAACACGCCGATCTCGGTCGTCCATTGCGCGACGCCGATCGAGACCGCGACCGGGATATCCGCGCCGACGCAGGCCTCGGCGTCCTCGCGGCAGACATCGATGATCCGGCGCGCGATCATGGCGCCTTCGCGCAGCTTCGAGCCGGGCAGCACGACGCAGAACTCGTCGCCGCCGGTGCGCGCCAGCATGTCGCCGGGCCGCAACCGGGTCTGCGTCATCAGCGTGAAATGCTGCAGGCAGGCATCGCCGGCGGCGTGGCCGTGGGTATCGTTGATCAGCTTGAAACCGTCGAGATCGATCACCAGCAGCGAGAACGGCTCGCGGCTGCGCTCAGATCTGGCGCATTCCTCGGTCAGCCGCTGCAGCAGATGCCGCCGGTTGCCGACGCCGGTGAGATCGTCCAGCAGCGCCAGATCGGCGACCTCGTTGCGCAGCCGGTCGATCGCCATCAGCAGGAAGCCGAAATTCCAGGCCATCGACAGAAACATCAGCACCAGGATCATGATCGACTGCGGCGCGTTGAAATGTACGAACGAGAATCCGCCGCCGACATTGAAGAGTTTGAACACGGCACGGGCGGCGTAGATGCCGAGAATGATAATGGTCACCAGGCCCGCGAGCCGGGCGCCCGGATTGATCCGGCCATCCTGCCGCGCCATCAGCAGTTTCAGCGTCAGCGCCAGCGGTATCGACTCGCCGACCGAGTAGACCAGGATCCGCATCGTCTCGCTGTCATAGCCGAGCAGGAAGAACGTGATGCCGGCGAAACTCAGTCCGGTAATCAGCGCGGGGCCGCGCCACGTCACCGGCTGGTTGAAGAACCGCTTGATGCCCATCGCGGCCAGGCAAGCGGCGAAAATCATCACAGTGCCGCCGCTCACCAGCGGCCACAGCGAGTCCGCGACCATGCGCAGCATCACCAGCATCGTGCCAAGGGCGGCGGCGAAGGCCGAGCCGGTCCAGAACCGCGCCGCCTCGAAGGCGGGATAACTGCGCATGACATAGGCCCAGATCAGGCCCAGCGCGAGAAAATTGACGACGAACGCCGTCCACAGCGTCGGAACGCTCAACATCATGAAACCAGAACGCTCAAGGTCCTGTCTCCCCTGTCATCGACCAGCCCACCCATGACTATCCCCGTAGCCTTGCGGACAACATGCAGCTTTGTCGCTTAACAGACTCTCACCGTGCCGCAACAATCGAAGCTGTGGTTTTGAAAGGATGAAGACGGCGCGCCGCGGCGATCGATCGAAGCAGAATGCGCCGCGATGTTGGCGCGTCGTTAACCCTGGCAGCGAAACCTTCAACGCCGACCCCTGACCAACGCGCGGGCGGCGCGTTGGCGCCAACGGCCGCGAAGATTCGCCGCTGACAACCCGATCGCGGCGCCGAAAGCACGTCAAAACGCATAACAGCTGTGGATAACGTGATGACGACCACGTGACAGTGCGGGGCAGCGCGCCGCGAATCTGTTGGGATTGCAATCGAGGATATTGCGAGGCTGGCCCTCCGCCGAGCATGCCTCGTGTCGCGTTTCCACCCATTAACTCAAAGAGGATGCTATGGCTAAGAAAGCGAAGAAGGCAAAGAAGGCGAAGAAGGCTAAGAAGACCAAGAAGGCCAAGAAGTAGCCATCAAGCCCGGGTGGAGCCTCGCTCCGCCCGGGCACCCAGGCGACCGGAATGGATTTTGCGAAACGGCGGGCCTCGGGCCCGCTTTTTGATTCTGGAGGGTGGGTGACAACAAACAAGCCGTCGTCGCCCGGCTTGACCGGGCGATCCAGTATTCCAGAGAGCGCTCGTTCGGGTTCGGCGCGCGCAACAACCGCCGCGGCGTACTGGATGCCCCGGTCAAGCCGGGGCATGACGACGTGATTGTCGCCCGTCTTGACCCTCCACCGGCGTAGCCCGGATGAGCGTAGCGAAATCCGGGGCCGGTCTTTCGTTTGTTCCCGGATTTCGCTGCGCTCATCCGGGCTACGGTCGGTCTTGCGCCACCTATCGCAAACCCGCACAACGCCAACTCCCTTCCCTTCCTGGAGGTATCCCCGATGACCGAGATCCGTGGAGCCGCCGCCGCCGTGACCGGTGCGGCCAGCGGCATCGGCCGGGCGCTGGCGCTGGAACTGGCCGCGCGCGGCTGCGATCTGGCGCTGGCGGATCGCGACGAGGCCGGACTGCAGAGCGTCGCGGCCGAGATCGGCAAATCCTCGCAGCAAAAAACCAGCATCCACCGCGTCGATGTCAGCGAGCCCGCCGAAATCATCGAGTTCGCCCGGGCGGCGGTCGCCGCCCATCCCGGCCTCAACATCGTCGTCAACAATGCCGGCGTCGCTCTGTTCGGCCAGTTCCACGAGATCGACCAGGCCCAGATGGACTGGCTGATGAACATCAATTTCTGGGGCGTGGTGCATGCGACCCGCGCCTTCCTGCCGCATCTGGCGCGCCGGCCCGCGGCCCATATCGTCAACCTCTCCAGCATTTTCGGCATCATCGCGCCACCGGGACAGACCGCCTATGCGGCGGCGAAATTCGCGGTGCGCGGCTTCTCGGAGGCGCTGCGCCACGAGCTGCAGATGGCGGCGAGCCCGGTGCGGCTTTCGGTCGTGCATCCCGGCGGCGTTGCCACCAACATCGCGCGCAACTCCCGCGCCGGCGTCGGCGTCACCGACAACGCCCGGCGCGTGCAATCGATCGAGCGGTTCGACGCCGTCGCCAAAACCTCGCCCAAGGCCGCCGCGCTGCGCATCATCCTAGGCATCGAGAAGAACCAGCCGCGCATCCTGATCGGCAACGACGCCCGCTTCATGGACCTGCTGCAACGCCTGCGCCCCGCCACCTACTGGGCCCCGATGGCGCGCATGATCGAGAAGGCGATGAAGGCGGGGAAGTAGAGGACGCGTCGTCGCCGCGAACGCAGCCACCCCTCCGATGTCGTCCCTGCGAACGCAGGGACCTATACGCCGTGTCGTCAATGTTCGGGATAGTGTCAAACTCCCTGTTGCACTGTCACGTCGCGTCAATGAGCACCTGTGGTTATGGGTCCCTGCGTGCGCAGGGACGACGAGACGTGAGGTGTACGGCGCTCCCTAAACAGCCGTCATACCCCGCGAAAGCGGGGTATCCAGTACGCCGCGGCCTCTCGATTCCATCGCCACTGCGCTGGAATACTGGATCATCCGCTTGCGCGGATGATGACAGCCGGGGGCTGCTACAGATTCAAATGTCAAAGAGCCAGGTCGAAAACAGATTTTGAGATTGTCATTGCCGGGCTTGACCCGGCAATCCATCTCCTTCGAAAGACCTTCTTGCGAAGATGGATGGATGCCCAAGTCTAGCCCGGGCATGACGAGTGTGTTTGCGACACATCGAGCCCGATTTCAAACAGCCCGTCCCTCACAGACACACTTCCGCATTCCCGCGGCGCGATTCGCCCGAGTTGTGCTGTCAACCTCCCGCCCAGAAATCAGAGGGCGCAGGGAATGCCGGGCGCTTGGTGCGCCCGCAGCCGCGCGTGTAGTGTAGTAAACACGCGCGTTAGTCACCACGGTCACACCGGAACACCCGGCATTCCCCGCGCAATGGTTTTAACGGTTTCCTTCGTGCTCTCCCCGGCGATCGGGCTTTCTTGCCACCGTCACCCCTGAGAAGCTTGCTT
>NZ_JBEKCZ010000287.1:0-5170 GCF_050014615.1 Bradyrhizobium sp.
AATCTGATTCAACACCTCAGCGGCGGCGCTATTCGTTGGCCTGTCTGGCAGAATTTCTCAAGCAATATAATCGGCTTAGTGACGTCTTTTGGCTTTCGGCCGGAACCTCAGACAAGCCCTCCACAGCCTCCGCTTGCGCGCGGTCGGGTTTCGGATACGCTATCAATCAAACGCAAAGCGAACCCGAAAGCCGGTTCAACGGCTCGGGAAAATGGGGAGGGGATACCATGCGCAGCCGATGGTCATTGGCGATTGCCGGATTGATTCTGATTCTGGCGGGCGGAGTGCTCGCTTATTTCACCCAAACCTCCGGCGGCATCCAGATCAGGGATGTGCGCTTTGCGGGCGCCAAGGGCAACATCATGAGCGCCCTGCTCTATATCCCGCCCAACGCAACCGCCCAGACCCCCGCCCCCGGCATTCTCGCGGTTCACGGTTACATCAATTCGCGCGAGACCCAGGACGGCTTTGCGATCGAATTCGCCCGCCGCGGCTATGTGGTGCTCGACCTCGACCAGACCGGCCACGGCTACAGCGACGGACCCGCCTTCGCCAACGGTTTTGGCGGGCCCGATGGCCTCGCCCATCTGCGCAGCCTCGACATCGTCGACAAGAGCAATATCGGCCTTGAGGGTCATTCGATGGGCGGCTGGACCGTGCTCGCCGCCGCGGCGGCGATGCCCAACGACTACAAGTCGATGGTGCTGGAGGGTTCCTCCACCGGCAAGCCGTTCGCCGCCGAGGGGACCGCGAGCTGGCCGCGCAATGTCGCTTTGGTATTCGCGCAATATGAGGAATTTTCAACCCTGATGTGGGGCGTCGATCTGGCGCGGGACGTCACCCAGAGCCCGAAACTCTGGGCCCTGTTCGGTACCCAGGGCGCGGTCGAACCCGGCAAGGTCTATGGCGATATCGCGCAAGGCACCGCGCGCGTGCTCTACACGCCGGCGATCACGCACCCGGCCGAGCATATTTCGCATGAGGCGATCGGCTACAGCCTCGACTGGTTCGCCAAAACCTTGCAGGGCGGCACGCCGCGCCCGTCGGACGACCAGATCTGGTTCCGCAAGGAAATCGGCACCCTGGTGGCGCTGATCGGTTTCGTCGCGCTCCTGCTCGGCGTATTTGACGGCCTGCTCGAAGCCCCCGTGTTTTCGCATCTCCGGCTACCCGAGATCGCCGACGGCACCATGCCGGCCCCGGTCGCCTCCGGCGGCCGCCGCTGGACCATCGCGTTGGTGCTGTCCGCCTTCATCCCGGCGCTGACCTATTATCCGGCCTTCGCGATCGGCGGCACCTTCGTGACGCCGTCCGCCTATTTGCCCCAGGGCATCACCAACCAGATCCTGGTCTGGGCCATCCTCAACGGGCTGATCACGCTGGCCCTGATGCCGTTCGCGCCCAAGCGCGCCAGCCGGTCTGGTATTATCGGGCCGTCAATCCTGATCGCCCTGGCCACGGTGATCGTCGGCTATGCCGCCTTGTTGCTGGCCGATCTCGTGTTCAAGATCGATTTCCGGTTCTGGATTGTCGCGCTCAAGCTGATGAACGCCAAGCAATTCCTGATTTTCCTGATCTATCTGGTGCCGTTCACGGCGTTTTTCGTAATCGCACTGCATGTGCTGCACCGGAATTTCTCGACCATGGGCACCGGCCGCGGCGCGCTTTATCTGACCAATATTCTGGCGCTCACGCTCGGCTTCATCGTGCTTGAGGTGCTGCAATACGGCACGCTGTGGCTGACGGGAAAGCTGTTCAATCCGCTGCCCGACCCCGGCTTCGTACCGCTCTCCACCATCGTCGCCATCCAGTTCGTGCCGCTGCTGGCGATCTGCGCCATCGTCGCCACCTTTACCTGGCGGCGTACCGGCTCCAGCCTGCCTGGCGCCCTGATCTGCGGTCTGTTCGTCACCTGGTACATCGTGGCGGGGACGGCCACGCAGGCGGCGTTCTAGGCTGAACCAACCGGTGTGAAGCCCGGGACAGACCGCCCCGAACCGCAACCGCGCCGGCCGCGACGAAACCTTGATGGATTCGCCGCGCCGCTATGCACACGCCCCTTCACCTTCGACCGCGTCCGTGATGGGCCGTCGGAGGGCGGGACAGCTGGCGCGGACCGACACCGGCGGGGCGCTGGAAGCCGCTCGCGCCTGCCCCGACGCGTGGTATCGCGTCCAGGCGCTCGCCTCGGTCGCGGCGCACGCTGAGCAGCGCCTTGTGCTGCCGATTCTGAAAGAAGCCGCGCGCGAAGCGCAGTCCTGCCATGACGACTATGGCACGGTCGCCGTGATGGCGTGGCCGCTGCGCGTCGCGTTCGAGCGAGGGCTGCCCGGCTTCGCCGAACCAGAGCTCGGAAAGTGCCTGACGCAGGCATCCCGGATCGAGCCCCCTGCGTCGCAGGCCTACGCGCTCGAGACCATCTGGAGCGCCTGCTTCGCCGTCGACCCCCGTCACGCCGAGCCGGTGTGGCGCCGAATCCTGGAGCTTTGCCATCCGGACCACAATTGGCGCGCCGCCCGACTCTACCTGCACATTGCCGAAACGCTGGACGGCCGGAACCCCGGCGCCGCAGCCGACGTGATCCGCGCCATGGCGCCCGGCAAGGCGAGAAGCTGGCTGGAGCGGCGTTTCAAACTGGCCTGAAATCAGGCCTTGAAATCAGGCCTTGGCTGCACTCCCATTCGCCTTCCAGCCCGCGTTTTCGGATGCTATAGCCTCGGCTGCAATCCAAGCTCACCCATCCCGAAACGCGCTATTCCAAAAAGGCCCGATCTCCATGGCAAAAATCAAGGTGACCAACCCCGTCGTCGAACTCGATGGCGACGAGATGACCCGGATCATCTGGCAGTACATCAAGGACAAGCTGATCACCCCGTTCCTCGATATCGACCTGATGTATTTCGACCTCGGGATGGAATACCGCGACAAGACCAACGACCAGGTCACCATCGACGCCGCCAACGCCATCAAGAAGGTCGGCGTCGGCGTCAAATGCGCCACCATCACCCCCGACGAAGCCCGGGTGAAGGAATTCGGCCTCAAGGAGATGTGGAAATCGCCGAACGGCACCATCCGCAACATCCTCGGCGGCGTGGTGTTCCGCGAACCGATCATCTGCAAGAACGTGCCGCGGCTGGTGCCGGGCTGGACCAAGCCGATCATCATCGGCCGCCATGCTTTCGGCGATCAGTACCGCGCCACCGATTTCAAGTTCCCGAGCAAGGGCACGCTGTCCATGAAATTCGTCGGCGAGGACGGCAAGGTGATCGAGCGGGAAGTCTACAAGTCGCCCAGCGCCGGCATTGCGCTCGCGATGTACAATCTCGACGATTCCATCGCCGATTTCGCCCGCGCCTCGTTGAACATGGGCCTGTCCAAGGGTTATTCGGTCTATCTCTCGACCAAGAACACCATCCTCAAGGTCTATGACGGGCGGTTCAAGGATATTTTCCAGGAGATTTTCGACAAGGAATTCAAGTCGCAATTCGACGCAAAGCACATCACCTACGAACATCGCCTGATCGACGACATGGTCGCCGCGGCGATGAAGTGGTCCGGCGGCTACGTCTGGGCCTGCAAGAACTACGACGGCGATGTGCAGTCAGATACCGTCGCGCAGGGCTACGGCTCGCTCGGCCTGATGACATCGGTGTTGATGACGCCGGATGGCAACACGGTGGAAGCCGAGGCCGCCCATGGCACCGTGACGCGGCATTACCGCGAGCATCAGAAGGGCAAGGAGACATCGACCAATTCGATCGCCTCGATCTTCGCCTGGACCCGCGGGCTGACGCATCGCGCCAAGCTCGACAACAACGAGGCGCTGGGCAAGTTCGCGCTCACGCTGGAGAAGGTCTGCGTCGATACCGTGGAAGCCGGCTACATGACCAAGGATCTGGCACTCCTGGTCGGCGCCGACCAGCGCTGGCTCTCCACCACCGGCTTCCTCGACAAGGTCGCGGAAAACCTGACCAAGGCGATGGCAGTTTGATGCCGCCCGTCAGGAGGTTCGCGTTCGCCCTGCTGTTGCTGCCAGCATCCATTGCGAGCGCATTTGCCGCCGAGACCCCGCTTCCCGACGCCATCGCGGCGCCGGGAGAAGCGGTCGTGCTCAGCGTGCACGCCGAGGGCGCGCAGGTGTACGAATGCAAGGCCGGCGCCGACGGCAAATCGGCCTGGGCGTTCCGCGAACCGATCGCCACCCTGCTGGTCGACGGCAAGACCATCGGCCGGCACTATGCCGGCCCGAACTGGGAGCACAGCGACGGCAGCGCCGTGGTCGGAAAGGCCGCCGGCAATGCTCCGGGGGCTACGCCGAGCGATATTCCCTGGTTGAAGCTCAGCGTGGTCTCCCAGCGCGGCAGCGGCGTCCTCACCGGCGTCACGACGGTGCAGCGGATCAACACCAAGGGTGGCAAGCTCGACGGCGCCTGCGACAAGGCCGGCAGCTTCTCAAGCGCGCCCTACTCCGCGGACTATGTGTTCCTGCGCAAGGGTTAGTGAAACGCGTTAAGCGAACAGGCGGCGCGCCTCATCAGGCGCCTGCCATCGCCTTTTCGATCGCTGTCAGCGCCGCGTCCGCCTTGGCGCCGTCGGGGCCGCCGGCCTGCGCCATATCGGGCCGCCCGCCGCCGCCCTTGCCGCCGAGCGCTTCGGACGCCACCCGCACCAGATCGACCGCATTGAAGCGCGCGACCAGATCCGGCGTCACGCCGACGACGACGCCGGCCTTGCCGTCCCCGGTGACGCCGACGATCGCGACCACGCCGGAGCCGAGTTGCTTTTTGCCGTCATCGGCAAGGCTCTTGAGATCCTTCATCTCGATACCTTCGACCGCGCGCGCCAACAACTTGACATTGCCGACCTCGCGGACCCCGGCGACACCAACCGCCGCGCCGTTGGAAGCCGCAGCGCCGCCGCCCATCGCCAGCTTCTTGCGCGCATCCGACAGGTCGCGCTCGAGCTTCTTGCGCTCTTCCATCAAGGCTGCGATCCGCGCCGGCATGTCGTCGAGCGTGGTGCGCAGTTCCGACGCCGCTGATTTGGCCAGCGCAATCGTATCGTTGGCGTGTTTTCGCGCATGGTTCCCGGTCAGCGCCTCGATGCGGCGCACGCCCGAAGACACCGCGCTTTCGCCGGTCACCGAAATCAGGCCGATATCGCCGGTGCG
>NZ_JBEKCZ010000288.1:0-6705 GCF_050014615.1 Bradyrhizobium sp.
TCCGCTGACTATTTGTTACGCAGCGTGCCGGGAACCCACGATGATGAACCCATCCGTCGTTTCCATGCGGAATCGAAATCGAACATGCGAACGCGGATCATCGGCAATGGCGACCGCATCCGTCTTGCGCTCACCGAACGGCTGGCGGATACGGAAATGAGGCGGCTTCGTGGCGGGCGACGGAGGGCCTCGGTCGATGGCCAGGCATGAGGCTTCAATTGCCGAAAACATTCCCTGTTTGCACGCGGCAGCTCTCGCCGCTCGTTTTCACCGAGAAAATCTCGACTTCAGCGCCGGTAATAATGCTCGTCGTCCTCGTCGATTGAGCGCCGCCGGCCTTGCCTGTCACCACATGGGCGGAGCAGCTCTGAAAGCCGCCGTCGAAAGTGATCAATACCTGCGTCGCACCGGCACTGCCGCGCGGCATGCTCGCGCTCATCGTTGCGCCGTGGAAATTGAACGATCTGGCGGAACCTTCTCCCTGCACGGCGTCATTTGTCCTTGTGCCCGTTCTTCGGCCGCGCGCACTCGAGACGGTCATCGCGAAGCGGCTGAATGGACGCCCGGCGTCGCTGATATAGACGGAAAACTCCCCTGAAGCTGAAATGGACCTGATCTGCGCGTCCTGCCCCGTTGTTTGCTGTCGATCTTCCTGCCAGCTCACGATCACCGACTTGCCGTAGAGCTGCGGGGGCGCGGCCAGCGCGCCGGATGAGATGACAGAAAGCGCGATGATGGCCGGCACGAGATGGCAACAACGCTGGCGCAGTCGCGAGGGACATGCCGGGAACTCCATACTGAATCTCCATTTTTCGCGCGTTGTTGCCGCGGCCGCGTTGCCGGGTCGCAGAAAACCTACTCGCAATAACTCTTTCCGTTAAAGGAGAAACATTTCGCACCGCCCGGCGAAGCGGAGCGGGGTTGCGGCGCGGGATCCTGGGTCGCGGTCCGCGGTTTCGGCGCCGGCTCCGGGCGTTTCTCGCAGGATCCGCTGGAATTCAGGAAGGAGCCGCTGCCGCAACTGATCGCAACGCAGCGATCGCCCTCGACACGTTGTCCCTTGCCGCAGGTCAGCGGGCACACCCGATCGGACTTGCCGCGGACGGCGTCGAGGGCATCGAGGCTCGCCAGCTTGATATCGAAGCTGGTTTGGGCATTCTTGTTGAAAAGTTCGAGCGCCTTTTTCGAACTATCGTCCCAATTGCCGTCGACGGTCCCCGCATTGCAGCCAACGCGCTTGAGGTGGGCCTGCAGCAATCGGGTAATGTCGGCTTGATCGATTTTCGCGGGCGCGGGCATGGAGCCCTGCGGGATCGACTGGTTCGGCGTCAGCGATGCCATCTTCTCGGCGTCTGCCTTGGCCGCGCGTTTGGCCTGCTCGACCTGGAGCTGTGCATCCGCGATGGCCTGACGTTTGGCCTGCTCGACCTGCTGCCGGGCGGCTTCGGCCTGTTGCTGCGCCAGCTCGACCTGCTTTCTGGCTTCGTCCAGTTCCTTTTTGGCCTGTTCGGCCACCTGGCGCCGGGCTTCCTCGAGGTCTTTCTTGGCCTGCTCGGAGAGCTTCTGCTTGGCCTCGGCGGTTTGGCGCGTACTCTGCTCTTCGAGCTGCCGGCGCAGCTCGGCGGCTTTCTGCGCCGCCTGCTCCTCGGCCTCCCGCCGCGCATCGTCCGCCTTGGTGCGGGTTTGTTGCGCGGCCGACAATTTGCTGTTCTGGGCCCGGGCGAGGTTCGCATACAGGCCGGTGGCATGGCTGGCGAGAAACGAGTCCCACGCTTCCCTGGTCCCGATTTGCGCGGCCAGCTCGTAATCGACGCGCGCTTCGACTTCTGGATCGACGGGTTTTGCGACCTGCGGGACCAGCGCCATGGTCTGGCCGCCGAGCGAACCATAAACGAATGGCTCCTGGCGGTTGGCCGTGGTCTTCATCACCTCATCCCGGACGCGGCCGAAAGCCAGGCGCAGATCGAGCCCGGGTTCGGTAATGTATTTCACCAGCGCGGCGGCGAACGGACTGTTGTCGCCGTCGCCGTCACTGGCCACCGCGCCGGCCTTGGCGGCGTAGGCGACCAGCGTGTCCGACATCGCCGGTTCGATTTGCGCGAGCCCGCGCCCGATCGAGCGGCTGGCGACGCTGCGCTTCATCGTCTTGGCGAACGGATTGTCGCGGCAAGCGTCCAGGATCACGAGCTTGAGGCGCTTGACCGGATCGAGCGCCTTGAGCACGCGATCGAGCGACATGGTTTCGTCCTCGACGTCGAAATCGCTCAGCAGCCTCGCGTCCGCGGGCACCAGATAATTGGTGCCGTCGACCTCGATGCCGTGACCCGCATAATAGACCACCGCGATATCGGCATCGCGGGAAACCTCGGAGAATTCGCGGACCGCGCGGCGCAGGTCGGAAATGCCGAGGTCACGCCGGCTGTCGACCGTGTCGAAGCCGGCCTTCTTGAACAGTGCGGTCATGGCGTCGGCGTCGCGCGCCGGGTTGGTGAGCCGCGGCACCTGCTGATATCTGGACATGCCGATCACCAGCGCGACGCGCTTGTCCGCCAACGCCTGTCCAGTCGAAAGGCTGAACAAAAAGGCGAAGAAAATCAGGAGTACGAACCGCATTCCAGGCGCCCCACAGCCCAATTGCTGAACCATACCAATCAGCCCCTTGACCGACAAGTTGCCGGGCGGGGCGATTGGAATTGCAGATCTGAATATCAGTTTCCGGCAACATGCAGCGTGAGCCGGATCACAGATGCCGGCAGGTGCTAGGCTGCATCATGTCATCCGAGGCTTCGTGCCCACTCGGATGCGGTCGGAATTCTCTGCAGATATTCAGCTGTTTGTCCCCTCGCGGGGGCTCATTTTTAAAGGGGATAGTCGAGATGAGCCGCTATTTTATTTGGATATTTCTCTGCCTGGGCTGCGCGGGAGCGGTCGCCGCCGCGCCGGAACAGAAAGCAGGGGTTGGCCCGGTCTGTCTGTATGACAGTAAATCCTACAGCGAGGGGGCCTATGTCTGCGCCCAGAAATCCCTGATGCTGACGTGCTCATTCGACGGCACGCGGGCGATCTGGAAGCCGGTTGGCGACCGGGATCTCAATGAGCGCTGCACGGCGCCGACGACGCAGCACACTCCGCGGGAACAACGCCCGCGCCGACACTGGCGGCATGTCATGCTTCACAGGATTCATCCGGTCGCGGACAGTGCCGCGAAATGCTTCATGTTCATCGGCAAGCAATATTGCGAGTAGCGCGGCATCGCGACGCCGGCGGTCGCGCGCGCTCCAGCGCGAGCCGACTATTGAGCGCCGAGTTTCACCGCGGCGGTCTCGAGCATTTCATTCAAGGCACCCATCGCGCGGGACCCCAAGTGTTCCCGGACATGGCTTTGCGCCTGGCGCCAGAACGGCACGGCCTTGCGCAGATGGGCCCGTCCCTTGGCGGTGATCTGGATCGCGCGAACGCGGCGATCGCCGGGGTTTTCGACGCTGACCACCAGCCCCAGAACCTCGAGCGGTTTTAGATCGCGGTTCAATGTCGTGGGATGCTTCCCGACGCGCTCCGCCAGCGCGCCGATCGGGAGATGGTCTTGGCCGCCCTGCGTTGCGGCGTAGAGATTGGCGAGCACCCCGAACTGGTTGGCGGTGAGGTGGACCGGCTCAAGTGCTGCGTCATAGATCCGGGTCAGCCGCCGCGTCACCCGGCGGGCACGCAGGCAGGTACAGTCAGCCACCTCTTTGAGATCGATCGGGTCGGTCATCATCACTCTTAATTTATCCGCATCTATCGGCCGGCGCGGTTGATCGCAAGCCGATATCTGCATATACACATATTATATCTGCATATGCAGATAAAGGCGGATGTGGAGCAAATCCAGTGGCACCATCGGAATTATCCGTGCGATCCGCCGCCGCAACCGCCCGAACCGGCGCCGACGACGGCCTGTCGCCCACCGGTGCTGCCGCGCCGCCCGATGACCCCGAGGCCGACATCGCCGAGGCCCGGATCAAGGCCCGGATGCTGGCCCGGCGCCAGGCGCTGCTGAACGGCCCGATCCTGCCGACCATGCTCAAGCTCGCGATCCCGACCGTGGTGGTCCTGGTGGTGCAAACCCTGGTCGGCGTCGCGGAAACCTATTTCGTCAGTTTTCTCGGCACCGATGCGCTGGCGGGTGTCGCGCTGGTGTTCCCGGTGCTGATGCTGATGCAGATGATGTCCAATGGCGGGATCGGCGGCGGTGTCGCGTCGGCGGTCGCGCGCGCGCTGGGGGCGGGGCACAAGGATGAAGCCGATGCGCTGGTGCTGAACGCGCTGGTGCTGGCCGTCGTGTTCGGCGTGGTGTTCTCGGCCGCCGAATTCCTCGGCGGCAGCGCGCTCTACCGGGCGCTCGGCGGGCAGGGCGCCACGCTTGCGGCGTCGCTGGCCTATGCCGACACCGTTTTTGCCGGTGCGGCGCTGGTCTGGATCGTCAGCCTGCTGGCCGCCGCGTTGCGGGGCGCGGGCAATACGGTGGTGCCGGCCGCGGTGATCTTTATCGGCCTGTTCGTGCTGTTGCCGCTCTCGCCGATCCTGATCTTCGGCTGGGGACCTTTTCCCAGGCTCGGGGTCGCGGGCGCCGGCGTTGCGGTCGTCGCCTACTATCTGGTCGGGGCTTTGGTGTTGATCGGCTATTTGCGCTCAGGCCGCGGCACGCTGCGTCTGCCGCTGGATGTCCGTCGTATCGAATGGCGGTTGCTCGCGGACATCCTGCGGGTCGGCGGGTTGTCCGCGGTGGGGACGATCCAGGCCAACCTCACCGTCATCCTGGTGACCGGCATCGTCGGATTGTTCGGCACCAACGCGATCGCGGGATACGGCATCGCCTCGCGGCTCGACTATATCCTGATTCCGCTGCTGTTCTCGCTGGGCACGGCGGCGCTGACCATGGTCGGAACCAATTTCGGCGCCGGCCAGGTGGCCAGAGCGGAACGCATTGCCTGGATCGGCGCGTTCTTCGCCGCCGGCATCACCGAACTGATCGGCGTGACCGCGGCGATATTCCCGCGCGCGTGGCTTTCGCTGTTCAGCACCGAGCCGACGGTGCTGGCGACCGGCGAACTCTATCTGCACACGGTCGCGCCATTCTACGGCATATTCGGATTCGGAATGCTGCTCTACTTCGCTGGTTGATCGTGCTCCATTTCGGCGGCGGCCTGCGGGCGCTGTTCATCACAGTGGCGGTTGCGTCCGTCTCTTACGGGACCATCACGGCGACGGCGCTGTGGCTGCGCGGCTGGGACCGCGGTATCGCCAAAGCGGGCCTTGCGGCTGTGCCTAAACCGCGGTCGCGAAGCTGAGCCCCTTTCATTGCCGGCCGCCTTTCCAGAGGCTGGCGATCCGGCGGCCGCTCTGGTATGGAAATTCCAAGCCGCCCGCCTTCCGGCGGGGGCTTCGGTCCCGTAGCTCAGCCGGATAGAGCGACGGTTTCCTAAACCGTAGGTCGCATGTTCGAGTCATGCCGGGATCGCCAATTCATTTCAGGCATTAGTCCGAAAAGGTCCAGGGTCGTACGACGCCTTGCGCGTCAAGGATAAACGCTCGGGTAAACCGGCCTAGAGAAGGTTTAGACGACCGGGAAGGCTTCGGCAGCGGCGGCTGCGAAACGCAAAAAACCTTGACCGCTGATAGCCCAGCGCGGCGCCGCTATTCTGCTGAGGCTCTCGACATGAACGCAAGCTCCGGTCCTACCGGAACGATGCCACTCGGATTCAATTTGCGGTGGCTCTGATAGTAGTGGCGCTTGATGTGCCCAAGATTGACAGTCGCTGCGACGCCCTCGGTCCTGAACAGGGTGCGCATATAGTCGGAAAGGCGCGGATAGTCGGCAATCCGCCGGATGTTGCATTTGAAATGGCCGACATAGACGGGATCGAACCGAATCAGCGTCGTGAACAGCCGCCAGTCGGCTTCCGTGATTTCCCCGCCTGTTAGAAAGCGCCGGGATGACAGGCGATCCTCGAGCCAGTCCAGTGTCTCGAACAGCGGGCCGACGGCCTCCTCATAGGCTTCCTGCGTCGCGGCAAAACCGGCCCGGTAGACGCCGTTATTGACCGTCGCATAGATGCGCGCGTTCAAGCCGTCAATCTCGGTCCTGAGTACCTCGGGATAATAGTCGCCTGCCTTCGCGCCGATACCGTCGAAGGCGGTGTTGAACATGCGAATGATCTCGGACGACTCGTTGTTGACGATCGTGCCGGTCTTCCTGTCCCACAGAACGGGAACCGTAACGTGGCCCGAGTAGGCCGGGTCCGACCTCGTGTAGACCTCGTGCAGATAGTGCGCGCCGCCGACAGGATCGGGAACCACACCATCGCCTGCGGCGAAGCTCCAGCCCTGCTCGGCCATGAGCCAATGCACCACCGAGACATCGATGAGCGGCGTAAGCCCCTTCAGGGCTCGGAAGATCAGGGTCCGATGCGCCCAGGGGCACGCCAGGGAGACATAGAGATGATAACGGCCGGCCTCGGCTCTGTAGCCGCCGCCCCCCGTCGGGCCGGGCGTACCGTCATGCGTCACCCAGTTGCGGAAAACACTGTCCGGGCGCACGAACCGTCCGCCGCTGGCCGAGGTATCGTACCACTGATCGTGCCAACGACCGTCAATGAGCAATCCCATTTTCATTCTCCTTGCAAATTATCGGCGAGCATTGGCCGTATCCGCCCGTCGTCGACT